>DAONEV010000092.1:0-12867 GCA_035403265.1 Thermoanaerobaculaceae bacterium
TACCATCGCGCCCCAGCGCGCCCGATGGGTATCTCGTCTCGGTCGCCGCGCGGAGGCTCCGTGAACCAAGTCGAAGGTCAAGCGTCGAACGTCGAGAGCCAGAGGCACGCCAGCCAGAGGGGCAGGCGTGAGCGGTGGCGTTTCGGCTCCTCCTGTCCCGTCGTGGGCAGGACGGGAGCGAGCCTCCTGGGTGGCGTGACTACCTGGGGCGCGGTCCTCGTGGTAGTGATGGGGCTCTCGAGCTGCTCGCTGCGGCGGATCGCGGTGAACACGGCCGGAAATGCCCTGGCCTCGGGCGGAGCCGGGTGGGCGAGCGACGACGATCCCGAGCTGGTCCGGGAGGCGCTGCCGTTCGCCCTCAAGACCATGGAGAGCCTGCTGGCCGAGTCGCCGCGCCACAAGGGGCTGCTACTTGGCGCTGCCTCGGGGTTCACCCAGTACTCCTATGCGTACGTGCAGAGCGAAGCCGACTACGTCGAAGCATCGGACCTCAAGGCCGCGACGGCCATGCGCCAGCGGGCGCTGAAGCTCTACCTGCGCGCCCGGGACTACGGCCTGCGCGGGCTCGAGGTGGAGCATCCGGGGCTCCGGGAGCGGCTGACGCGGGATCTGACCGGGGCGGTGGGCGAGGTGCGCTCGATGGACGAGGTCCCCCTGCTCTACTGGACGGCCATGGCGTGGGGGGCGGCCATCTCGCTGGCCAAGGACAACGCCGAGCTGTCGGCCGACCTGCCGATCACCGCGGCGTTGGCCGGCCGGGTGCTGGCCCTCGACGAGCGTTTCGGGGGCGGTGCCGCTCACGACTTCTTCATCGCCTACGAGGGAGGACGGCCCGCGGCCGCGGGCGGCTCGGTGGAGCGGGCCCGACAGGCGTTCGAGAAGGCGGTGCAACTGTCGGGTGGAAAGCGGGTTGCGCCGTTCGTGAGCTTTGCCGAGACGGTCTGTTTGAGCGCACAGGACCGCGGCGAGTTCGAGCGGCTGCTCAACCAAGCACTGGCCGTCGACGTAAGCACACCGGGGCCGGACCGGCTGGCCAACCTGCTGGCCCAACGCCGGGCTCGCTGGTTGCTTTCGCGGATCGACGAGCTATTCATCTGAATCCTGGAGGTGCACGTGCGATACGCACGATACGCATTGGTCTTCGCAGTGGTGTTCGCGATCGCCGGGCTGGTCTCGCCGGCGATGGCCCAGAAGGCGACTATCAAGATCGCCACCCTGGTGCCGCAGGGGTCGGCGTGGTTTGTGACCGTGCAGGAGATGGCCCAAAAGTGGCAGCAGATCACCGGTGACAGGGTGACGGTGCGGCTCTACCCGGGCGGCGTCGCGGGCGACGACGCCGACGTGGTGCGGAAGATGCGGCTCGGAACGCTCGACGGTGGTCTTCTCACCGCCGCCGGGTTCGCCGAGATCGACCGCTCGGTCTTCGCCCTCGCCATCCCGATGGCGTATGCCTCCTACGAGGAGTTCGACGCGGTGCTCGCGCAGCTCGGACCTCAAATCGAGAAGATCTATGCGGACAAGGGGTTCGTGGTGCTGGCATGGGCGGACGCCGGCTGGCTGCACTTCTTCACCAAGGTGCCGGTGCGGATGCCAGAGGATCTCAAGGCGCAGAAGCTGTTCTGTTGGGCCGGGGACAATCCGGCCATCGAGCTGTGGAAGGCGTCGGGCTTCAGTCCGGTGCCGCTGCCCGCGACCGAGATCTCGACGGCGCTGCAAACCGGGCTCGTCACGGCTCTTCCTACCTCGCCCCAGGCGGCGGTGCTGATGCAGTGGTTCACGTCCGCGCCCTACATGACGGACGTCAACTGGGCCGTGCTCTCGGGTGGGCTCGTGCTGTCGAAGGCCGCCTGGGACAAGTTCCCGGCGGAGCTCCGCCCCGCGGTTCAGGAGGCCGCCCGGGCCGCGGCCCTGAAGTTGTGCGCCCAGACCCGGGAGGGGACGATCCGTGACCTGGAGGCGATGCAGAAGCGCGGGCTCAAGGTGGTGCCGGTGGACGCCGCGGCCCAGGCGGCGTGGCGCAAGGCAGCCGAGGCCGCTTATCCGGGGGCGCGCGGTCCGTTCGTGCCTGCGGCAGCGTTCGATGAGGCGATCAGACTGCGTGACGCCTACCGGGCATCCAAGGCCGCCAAGTGACTCTGTCGGCTACTTCCCGCCGGATCGAAAACGGGGTTCTCGTCGTCGCCATCCTCGTGGCGGTGTTCTTGCCCTTGGTGGACGCGGTGGGCAGACCTCTGGGCGGGTTCCACGTTCCCGGCTCCGCCACCTACCTGCAGCAGCTCACCCTGTGGCTGGCGTTCCTGGGCGGGATGATCGCGGTGCGGGAAAGCAAGCACCTGACGCTCTCCACGGCCGAGATCTTCGCCGAGGGCAGCCGCGCCCGGCGGCTCGTGCGGGTCCTCGCCCACGCGGTCGCGGCCGGGGTCTGCGCGCTGCTTACCTACGGCAGCTTCCAGGTCGTGATGGCGGACCGCCAGCAGGGCTCCGTGCTCCCCATCGGGCTTCCCGTCTGGGTGAGCGAGCTGGTCATGCCCCTCGCTCTGGCGCTGGCCGCGCTGCGCTTCGTGTGGCTGGCATCGGACCGCTGGCGCGGCCGGGCGCTCGCCCTGGCGGCCGTGCCGCTGGCCTTTGCGCTGGGTCTTCTGCCGCCTCCCTCGGGAACGAGCTTCTGGGCCCTGGTGGTGCTGGTGCTGGTGGCAGCCCTTCTCGGCGCTCCGGTGTTCGTGGCGATGGCCGGGGTCGGGATGCTGCTGTTCTTTTCCGAGTCGACCCCGATCTCGGCCGTGCCGGCTGAGATCTACCGCCTGGTGGCCTCGCCCACGCTGCCGGCCATTCCGCTGCTGACCGCCTGCGGCTACGTCCTGGCGGAGTCCCGGGCGGCCTACCGCCTGGTCCGCTTCTTCCGGGCGATCTTCGGCTGGATGCCGGGCGGGATTGCAGTGCTGGTGGCCGGGGTCTGCGCCCTCTTCACAACCTTCACGGGCGGCTCGGGGATCACCATCATCGCGCTGGGAGGCCTGGTCTATCCGATCCTGAGGGAAGAAGGTTACCCGGAGGGTTTCTCGCTCGGACTCGTGACGGCCGGGGGGAGCCTCGGCTTGCTGTTCCCACCCAGCCTGCCGGTGATTCTCTACTCGGTGGTGGCGAGCGTGCCGGCCGACCAGCTCTACCTGGCTGGCCTGGTGCCGGGCCTACTCCTGGTCGTCCTGACGGCGGCCTACGGCATCTTCGTCGGCCGGCGATCCCAGAAGTCGACCCAGACGTTTTCCTGGCGGGAGGCGCTGGGAGCGACATGGGGGGCCAAGTGGGAGCTCTCGGTGCCGTTGCTGGTAGTGGGGCTGTTCGCCAGCGGCTGGGCTTCTCTCGTCGAGGCTTCGGCGGCTGCGGCGGCCTACGCCATCATCGTTGAGTGCTTCGTGACCCGGGACATTCATCCGTGGCGCGACCTGCCGGGTGTGCTGCTCAGGGGCGGCGTCCTGGTGGGCGCGGTGCTGCTGTTGCTGGCCTCGGCGATGGGGTTGACGTCCTACCTTGTGGATGCCCAGATCCCGGATCAGCTCCTCGGCATCGTGCGGGCTCACGTCACGTCGCCTCTGGTCTTTCTGCTGGTGCTCAACGTCTTCCTTCTGGTCCTGGGGTCGGTGCTCGAGATCTACTCCGCGATCATCGTGCTGACCCCCCTGGTGGTGCCGCTCGGGGTGGCGTTCGGGGTGCATCCCGTGCACCTGGGTGTCATCTTCCTCGCCAACCTGGAGCTCGGGTTCCTCTTCCCACCGGTGGGGCTGAACCTCTTCCTGTCAGCGTCGCGCTTTGGCACGCCGATCACGCGGTTGTATCGACATGTGGTACCTTTCCTCGTCATCATGGGCGGCGGCGTGCTGCTCATCACCTATGCGCCAGCGCTCTCGCTGGGTCTTCTCAAGCTTCTCGGAAAGTAGTTCGCCCGACCCCGTCGGGCGGTTGTGGAGTGACCAATGCAAGACCGTAAGTATGGCCACCGCGGGTACATGGACGATGGGTCCAGACCCCGGCAGGAGCGCTCCGGACAGGGTCCGCGGGAGCGCAGCGGCCCGCCGACCGAGCGGCCCGAGGGCCCCCGGGGGAGGGGCCTGGGCGCCCCGACGGAGTCGGTGTTCCGCTGCCGGCGGTGCGGTGCGCGGCTGCGGGTCGACGTCGCCCTGCCGCTGGATGCGGTCTGCGAAGGCTGCGCAAGCGACCTCCACACCTGCTCCAACTGCATCTTCTTCGACACCTCCCGCGCCAACGAGTGCCGCAAGCCGGTGATCGAACGCATCGCAAACAAGATCAAGCGCAATGCCTGCGAGCTCTTCACCCCGGGTCTCGTCCAGGAGTTCGCCGCGGAGCAACCGGCCCCGACCAACCGCCCTCGCGACGCCTTCGACGCCCTGTTCAAGAAGAAGTAGTCCCGCCTTCCATCTTCCAGTCGAGAGTCGAAAGGTCACATCCTGGTTAGCGCGGGGCCTCTGTGTGCCCATGAGCCGGCTTGAAGCAGCGTCTGCATGGGACCTGTCGCATTCGACACCCCCGGGGATGACTCCAGACTGGATGGGTGGGCTGAACGGACAAGAAAAGGGCCCGGGAGCGTTGGGAGGGTGCGCCCCCGGGCGACGACGAGTACAGGAGGAAGAGAGGAGGGCCCCTAGTCCATCTGCCGGCGCAGATAGGTGGGGGTCTCGAACTCGGAGAAGTCCTCGACGTTCACGCCGTAGTCCTTGGACAGGTTGGCAGGCAGGTAAATGGAGGCCGGATCGAGGGCCGGTGCCTGGGGCCGTTCGGCGCGGGGCTCTGGCCTCGCGACGACGCGGTCGGTGATCCGCGGGCTCGGCCGGTCCTCGGCGGTAGCGCCGAAGCCTGTGGCGACCACGGTGACCTGAATCCTGCCCTCGAAGCTGTCCCGCCGGGCATACCCGGGGATGAAGAGACAGTCGGGAGAGCAGCGAGCCGCGATGTACTCTGCGGCGTCGTTGATCTCGGCCAGGGTGCTGTCCGTTCCGCCCACGAAGTTGACGAGCACGCGCTGGGCGCCGTCCAGGACGGCCTCTTCGAGCAGTGGCGAGGAGAAGGCGTGCTGGGCCGCTTCCACGGCACGGTGCTCGCCTTCGGCCACACCGATACCCATGAGCGCCATCCCTCCGCCGCGCATCACCGTCTCGACATCGGCGAAGTCGGGGTTGATGATCCCGGTCTCGTTGATGATGTCCGAGATCCCCTGGACGCCGTGGCGAAGCACCTCGTCGGCCAGGTGGAAGGCGTTCTCGACGGTGATGTCCGGCTTCACCATCTGTAACAGCCGGGCATTGGGCACCGTGATGAGGGTGTCCACGCACTTCCGCAGCTCCTCGATGCCCCGCTCGGCGATGCGGGCCTTGCGCGACCCCTCGAAGGGGAACGGCTTGGTCACGACCGCCACGGTGAGGGCGCGGGCCTCGCGGGCGAGGGACGCCACCACCGGGCTGGCGCCCGTGCCGGTGCCGCCGCCCATACCGGCCGCGATGAACACCATGTCGGCGCCTTCCAGCACCTCCAGGATGCGATCGGTGGCATCCAGGGCGGCCTTCATGCCGACCTCGGGATCGCACCCGGCCCCAAGGGCCTTGCCGCGTCCGTTGGGCGTGGTGAGCTGGATCTTCACCCCCGCCTGGCTGGCGCGGAGGCACTGGCCGTCGGTGTTGACGGCGATGAACTCGACCCCCCTGATGCCAGCCTCGATCATGCGGTTCACGGCATTGCAGCCGCCCCCACCGACCCCGACCACCTTGATGACGGCCGGATAGCACTCCTCGGCCATGGTGATTCCGGGTGCTCCTTTGTCGTCCTGCTCGTCGAACGTGATCATCCTTCGCCTCCCCTTCTGGTCAATATCTGTCGCTTGAATCGGGACCACACTCCCTCGGGCCGCCCGCGCTCGCGCACGGCGACATGGGTGTCGGAGCTGGCGGCCGCCTGGGCATACGCCAGCAGGCCCATCGCCACGGCGGGTGAGCGTGCCGGCAGCTCCGGACTCTGCAGGAGGTTCGTGGCGTCAACCAGGCCCTCCAGCTCGCCGAGCCGGGCCCGCTTGACGAAGACCTCCTCCGCCAGTGCGACGATGCCGTCGAGGTGCGAGCCTCCACCCGAGATCACGACGCCGGTGCAAGGTGCGTCCCGGGGCATCTGCCGCCAGACCTCGGCGGCAATCAGCTCGAATGTCTCCTGCATGCGGATGCGCACGGTCTTGCACAGCTCGCGGCGCGAGATGACGTGGCTGCCGCGTCCTTCGATGGTGGGCACGGAGAGCGTTTCCTCCTCGCCGACGTCGTTGAGGAGGACCGTGCCAGCTTCCCGCTTGGCCTTCTCGGCCCCCACTGCGGTGGTCTGAAAGCGGTGCACGAGGTCGTCGTTGATCTTGTTGGCGCCGATGGGGAAACACCCCGAGATGAGCATCTTCTCGCCCGAGAAGGCGGCATAGGTGGTGCAGCCGAAGCCGATGTCGATGAGAATCGAGCCGAGCCTCCGCTCGTCTGCCGTGAGCGTCGCCAGCGACGCCGCCACGGGTGCGAACACCATCTCGTCGACTGCCACGCCGGCCTCGTTGATGGCCTTCTCGAGGGTCCGCACCGGGCTCTCCTGGCAGGCCAGCACGTAGGCTTCGACGACGAGTTGCCGGCCCGGCATCCTCAGGGGGTCGAGAAGGCCCTCCTGGCCGTCGAGGGTGTAGGTCGGGGCCACCACGTTGAGCACGGTGTGCTGCGGTGGGAGAGGCTGCCGGCGTAGGGCCTCGTGCAGCGCGTCCAGGTCGCGAGGCGTGACCTCGCGTTCCCGGGGCCCCAACGTGATGGCGCCACGGGTCATGCGGCCCACCACGAAGGTGCCGGCCGTCGAGGCGACAACGCGTTCTACCGGCGCCTTGGCCATCAGCTCGGCTTCCTCGATGGCGGCCCGGATCGCCGCCACGACGGGGCGAAGCTGGACGACCTGCCCGCCCCGCACGCCGCCGGAGGGGGCCATGCCGACGCCCCGGATGACGATGGCGCCCTCCTCGTTGGGCTCTCCGATAAGGGCCAGAACGCGCTGGTTGCCCACGTCCAGGGCGGTGAACGGGGAGCCCGAGAGGGTCATGAGGGGATCTCCGCCGGTTCGGATGCGGGCAAGACCGCGACCCGGCCGTCGACGCGGGCGTCCAGACGCTGGGGCGCGGAGTGCGTGTCGCGCTGCCACGTCTCGAGGACGCGCCGGGCCAGCCGGAGCTGGGTTTCGCGGGTCGGGTCGACAAGGATGGAGCAGCTCAGGTCGGGGAACGACAGGGCGACATTGGAGAACCCCAGGCGGGTGGCCCGGCGCACGGGCGCTCCCCACGCCCGCTGCAAGCTCGGGAGCGACGCGAGCAGCGTCGCACGCTCTTCGGGGAAGGGTGCGAAGTCCACGAGCTCAAGCTCGGGAAGGGTGCCGCGGGGGGCGCCCATGAGGTGCCCGGTGATGTCCACGAGGTTGACGACGGCTCCGTCAATGGCCACCGCCACCGGCTCGCGTTCCCGCACCAGGCAGTGCACGACGCCGTCAAGCGAGACGCGCACGGAGGCCTCCCCGACCCAGGGCACCTCGAGGACGGCATTCCGAAGGTCGGCGGCACGCACCGTGAGCGACATGCTCCCCAGTGCAGGTTGCAGCGCCGTTTCGACCTGGGCCGTGCCGAACCGCCGCGTCCCCTCGACGAGAACCCGACGAACCTGGAACGCCATGCCGAGGGTCGTGGTGAGGACGGCTCCAGCCACGAGCATCAGCCCCACCCGCACGGTGCGATGCCAGCTTCGGCGATGGCGGACGATGCCGCTCATGCCGACGCTCCGGCCAGCCAGCGCTCGCCCAGGTTGACGACGTTGCCGGCACCCAGCGTGAGAACGAGGTCTCCGGGCCGGACGATGTCGGACAGGTGGCGCGAGGCTTCGTCGAACGACGCACACGGCATCACGTTGCGATGCCCGCAGGTCCGGGCGGCGTCCGAGACCAGGTGGTGGGTGACGCCTTCGGCGGGCTGCTCGCGCGCCGCATAGATCGGAAGCACGAGCACGACGTCGGCACCCAGCAGGGCCTCCCCGAACTGGCGAGCAAAGGTGGCGGTGCGGGAGTAGAGGTGCGGCTGGAACACCGCGACGATGCGCGCCTGGGGGTACGCCTGGCGAGCCGCCTGGAGCGTCGCGGCGACCTCGGTGGGGTGGTGGGCATAATCGTCCACCAGCACGGCGCCGCCGCGCTCGCCCTTGCGCTCAAAGCGCCGGGCGACGCCGGTGAAGGAGGCGACGGCGCTGGCCACCGCTTCGAACCCAACACCGACCTCGAGGGCGGCCGCGGTCGCGGCGAGGGCGTCGGCCAGGACGTGACGGCCGGGCAGCGGAACCCGGAGCTGGCCGAGGTCCTCACCCCGAACCGCCACACGGCAGACGGACCCGCGAGGGCCTGCCACGATGGCGCGGGCGGCGATGTCGGCCTGCGGGGACTCGCCGTAGGTGACGATGCGTCGCCCGAGTCGGGGCAGCAGTCGGCGGACGCCCGGGTCGTCCAGGCAGGCGATCGTGGCGCCATAGAACGGCGTCCGGTTCGCGAAGGCGACAAAGGCGTCCTCCATCGCCTCGACGGTGCCGTAGGTGTCGAGATGCTCGGCCTCGATGTTGGTGATCACGGCCAGCACGGGGTAGAGCGCGAGAAACGAGCGATCGTACTCGTCGGCCTCGGCCACCAGGTACTGTGACCGTCCCAGCCGGGCGTGGGCTCCCAGCAAGTGGACCCGGCCCCCGACGACCACGGTGGGATCGAGCCCTGCCTCGGTGAGGATGTGCCCGGTGAGGGAGGTCGTGGTGGTCTTGCCGTGGGTGCCGGCCACGCCCACCGTCCACTTCAGGCGCGACACCTCACCCAGCATCTCGGCGCGTCGAATGACCGGGATGCCGCGCGAACGGGCGGCCTGCACCTCGGGGCTGGCCAGGGGTACCGCCGAGGAGGTGACCAGCAGGTCGGCGGCCTGCACATGGGTGGGGTCGTGGCCGATCGTCACGGTGATTCCGAGGGCCTGCAGCCGCTCGGTGGCCTCCCCGGCCTGCAGGTCACAGCCCGAGACCTGCAACCCCTCGCGGTGCAGCAGCTCAGCGAGACCGCACATGCCGGCCCCGCCGACGCCCACGAAGTGCAGGTGGCGGACATGCCCGAAGTTCACTGGGCACCCTCCTTGCCGACGTTGAGGACAAGGCCGATGGCAATCATGGTGACGAGCACGTCGGACCCGCCGGCGGACAGCAATGGCAACGGCAATCCCTTGGCAGGCATCAGCTTGAGGCAGACCGAAGTGTTGATGAGGGTCTGCACGGCCAGGGTCACCGCGAGGCCGGCCGCGAGCAGCCCGGTCCCGAGCGTGGGGCTGCGGTGGGCGGCACGAAGGGCGCGGACGACGATCACGCCGAGCAGCGCCAGAGTCAGCGTGGTGCCCCACAGCCCGATCTCCTCGCCGACCACGGCAAAGATGAAATCGGTGTGAGGGTAGGGGAGGAAGAACAGCTTCTGCGTGCTCTCCCCGAGGCCGCGGCCGAGGACGCCGCCGCCACCGATGGCGATGAGGGACTGCTGGACCTGGTAGGAGGTCTCGCCGAAGAACGAGCGGACACGCTCGATGCGGTAGGGCTTGGCGAGGATGGCGACCACCACCATCAGCACCGTGCCGCCGCCCAGGACCACCAGCGGTTTCCAGGGAATTTCGGCCAGCACCAGCACCGCGACAGCTCCGGCCAGCAGGAGAAAGGCGGAGCCCAGATCGGGCGCGGCAAGGACCAGCAGCACGGTGAGACCGGTGATCGCCAGGGCCGGATAGAACGTGCGCTCGGGCGTCTCCCGGCGGGCGCGGCAGTACGCCACCCACGAGGCGAGGGCAAGCGGCAGGGCGACCTTGGCGAGGGCCGAGGGCTGGAGCGATCCCACTGGCAACTGGAGCCACCGGTGCGCGCCGTTGATGGGCCGTTGCAGGTAGGGGACCACCAAGGCCACCCAGGTGATCCCGAGGCCCCCAAGCGCCACGTGCGGCTTGAGGAGGTGGTGCAGGGGCACGAAGGTGGCGGCCAGCATCGCCCCAGCACCCAGCAGGACCGCCACCAGTTGCCGGAAGGCGAACTCGAACTCGGGGACGCCGTACGCTTCCCGTGCCAGGGGCCCGGATGCCGAGGCCACCATCACGACGCCAGCCGTGGCGGTCAGAATGGTGGTGGCGACGAGCAGCCGGTCGACCTGGCGCTGGCGCGGCATCAGCCCACCTCCGGCAGGGCCCGGGCCAGGCGGGCAAACTGGTCGCCACGTTCGGCGTAGTTGGCGAACTGGTCGAACGAAGCGCAGGCTGGCGAGAGGAGCACCGTGTCGCCGGCGGTCGCCAATGAGAACGCCCGCTCCACCGCCACCGACAGGGTGCCGCAGGGCTCGTAGGGGATCACTCCGTGGAGCGCGGCGGCGATCTCGTCCGCGGCGGTGCCGATCAGGTAGGCGCGAGCGACACGATCCCTGACTGCCGGGACCAGCTCGGCGAACCTCTGGCCCTTGCCGAGTCCTCCCAGGATGAGGTGGATGGTGCCGGCCGGATAGCCCGCGAGGCCGGCCGCGGTGGCACCGATGTTGGTGCCCTTGGAGTCGTCGACGAAGCGCACACCGCGCCGCTCGGCCGCGAGCTGGTGGCGGTGGGGCAGCCCTGTGAAGGTGGAGAGCCCCCGAACGATGGCATCGCGGGGCACGCCGAGGCGCGACGCGCAGAGCGCCGCGGCTAGGGCGTTGGCGACGTTGTGGTCGCCCAGCAGGGGCAGGGCGGTGCGGGCGAGCAGGGGTCTCCCGTCCAGGACCAGCGTGCCGTCTGCGAGGTGGGCCTCGGCGGACGGGTCGACGAGCGAGAAGAACGCCTGCCTGGACGGGGTGGCGAGGCCTTCCAGAGGTGTGTCGTCTCGGTTCAGGATCGCCCAGTCGTCCGGGCGCTGCCACGCAAACAGGCGCGCCTTGGCGGCCAGGTAGTCGTTCAGAGTGGGGTGGCGGTCCAGGTGGTCGGGGGAGATGTTGAGGAGCGTTCCGACCTGCGGGCGCAGCGACGTGCACCCCTCGAGCTGGAACGACGACAGCTCGAGCACCACGGCGTCCCAGTCGGTCACGCGCGCCAGCTCGCAGGCCGGAGTGCCGATGTTGCCTCCCACCGCGGTGTGCCACCCTGCCGCCTTGAGGACTTCGCCGATCAGCGCCGTCGTCGTCGTCTTGCCGTTGGAGCCGGTAACCCCGACCAGTGGCGCTGCGAAGAACCGGAAAGCCAGCTCCACCTCGGCAATGACCTCGACGCCTCCCTCGCGGGCAGCAGCGAGCATCTCGAGGCTCCACGGCACTCCCGGCGAGACGACCACTAGGCTCATGCCCTCGACAAGGGCGCGCGGATGGCCGCCGAGCGCCGACTGCACGCCCGACGGGAGCTGGGCCAGCCGGTCGCCGAGGGTGTCGGCCATCGCCTGGTCGTTGACCGTGACCCGCCAGCCTTCGCTGGCGAGGAGTCGGGCGGCGGCGACCCCGGAGGCGCCCAGCCCGACCACCAGCGCCTGTCCCTGGGACGACCGCCTGTTCATCGCCGCTCCTCGAGCAGACTGTCGACCACGCGGTCGAGGCCGATGCCCCGCGATCCCTTCACCAGCACGACATCCCCTGGCCGCACGAGGGGGCCCAGGAGCTCCAGGGCAGTCGCCGCGTCGGGGACGTGGCGGACGCAGCGATCCCCTGCCCCCGAGGCCAGGTCCGCGGCGTGCTCGGGGCCGACAGCCAGCACCACGTCGGCAGCCCGGCCGGCCGCCTCCCCGACCTCGCGGTGGAGCGCGGGTGCGGTGGGGCCAAGCTCAAGCATCTCGCCGAGCACCGCCACCCGGCGTCCAGGTGTTGCAGCCAGCATCTCGAGGACGCGGATCATGGCCAGGGGAGAGGCGTTGTAGGAGTCGTCGAACAGAGTGATGCCGTCGCGCAGCCGGTGCACCTCGCCGCGGCGCGGGGCCGATCGCAGGGCCGCCGCGGCCTCCGCCGCCTGGAAGGGCGAGAGGCCGAGGGTGATGGCCGTGGCGGCGGCGGCCAGCAGATTGTCGGCCTGGTGGCGTCCGGGCAGAGGCAGCCTGACCGGCTGCTCGAAGCCATGGCCGCAAAGCGAGAAGCGGGAGCCGAGAAGCCCCTCGCTGACAATCCCGGTGAGCCAGTAGTCGCTGCGCTCCGGCAGGCCGTGGCGGACGACCCGGCCGGCGAAGCGGCGGTCGAAGGCGGCGACCCGCGGGTCGGCGGCGTTGAGCACGAGGATGCCGTCGGGGTGCAGATGCGGGATGAGCTCGGCCTTGGCCTCGGCGATGGCCTCGAGGTCCGGGAAGAACTCCAGGTGGACCGGCGCCACCACGGTGTAGAGCAGGACGTCGGGGTGGGCGATGGCGCCCAGGCGGTGGAGCTCCCCAGGATGGCTCATCCCGAGCTCCGCCACCATCCAGTCGATGCCGGCGGGCTGGGAGCAGAGCTCAGCCGGGAACCCGATCTCCGAGTTGCGGTTGCCGCGCGTGAAGCCGACCGGGAAGACGCTGCCCAGCAGCGCCACCAGCATCTCCTTGGTGGTGGTCTTGCCGATCGAGCCGGTGAGAGCCACGACCCGGAAGCCCGCATGATCGCGCTCGTGGCGGGCCAGTGTCTGGAGGGCGGCGACGGTGTCGGCGACCAGAATCTGGGGCAGCGCGGCGTCGACCTGCCGGTCCACGAGGGCCGCAGCAGCGCCATTGGCGGCGGCCTGGGAGACGAAGGTGTGGCCGTCCACCCGGGTGCACATTTCGGCAAAGTAGTGGAAGTTGTCAG
>DAONEV010000093.1:0-7975 GCA_035403265.1 Thermoanaerobaculaceae bacterium
TCACGGGTCTCGAGCACCAGGACTGGTTGGACGAGAGTGCCTCCGTTGGCAATTGCAGCGTAGGCACGGGCGAGCTGAAGGGGGGTGACGGCGATCTCCTGGCCGATGGCAAGGGCCGGTCGCGAGAGGGCCGACCAGGCGTCGGGCCCCTGGTAGAGACCTCGCATCTCCCCAGGCAAGCCGATCCCGGCAGCCCGGCCGAACCCCATGCCGCGGATGAAGCCGTCGAGCTGGGCCGGAGAAAGCCGAAGCGCGACCCGCATCGTGCCGGAGTTGGAGGACTTCGCGAGCATGTCGCGAACCGAGAGCGCGCCGTAGCTCGCATGGTCGCGCATGAAGACGCCTGCGATCTGCAGGCCTCCTCCGGAGCAGTCGACCATCTCCCAGGCCTTGAGCACCCCGTGGGTGAGGGCCGCACACACGATGATCGGCTTGAAGGTGGAGCCGGGCTCCAGCATGTCCTGCACGGCATGGTTGCGCTGCTGCTGGGGGGTTGTCTCACCAGCTCTCGCCGGGTCGTAGGCAGGCAGGGAGGCCAGGGCGAGCAGCTCGCCCGTGAAGGCGTCCATGACCACGGCCGACGCCGACGCGGCACCGATCTCGGAGATCGTCCGTGCGAGCTCGTCCTCCACCACCTGCTGGACACGGCTGTCGATCGAGAGCCGCAGCGACTGGCCCGGCCGTCCGGCCCGCTCGAGCCGCAGGTCGAGGCGGGTCGGGAAGATCTTCCCGTCGCGGAGCGCGCGATAGACCGCGGGCTCTCCAGCCAGGGTGCGGTCGTAAGACTTCTCAAGCCCCGCCTGGCCGGTCCCCGCCCCGTCCACAAAGCCGATGAGCGGTCCCGCCAGTGATCCGTGGGGGTAGACCCGCCGCTCCGTGCGGAGGGTGCCGACTCCGCGCTCGTCGAGGCGGGAGACGGCGATCTCGACCTCGGGTTCGAGATCCTTGGCCAGGTAGAAGAACCCCTCGTGCTCTCCGAGCGCCCGGACCACGTCATCGGCGCTCTGACGGACGATGGGAGCAAGCTTGGCGCCCAGCTCGCGCCGCATTGCCGGAGGGATTTTCCTGGGGTTGGCGTACACCGACCGCCGTTCGAGGGAGCCGGCCAGCAGGCGTCCGTCCCGGGTCTGGATCTCGCCCCGGGGCGTCTCGACCTCGATGGCCTTCTCGCGCTGCCGGACCGCCTCGTCGCTCCATGCCCGATGGTCGAGCACCTGGACCTGAGCCAGGCGCCCCCAGACCACGGCGGCCCAGACGGCCAGGCTCCAGGTCACCAGCCGGAAGCGACCGGGATGTATCACCGTGCTCCCCCGGGGGTGGCGGAGGCCGGTGGCGTCGTCGGCTTGATCGGCCGCCGCAGGTGGCCTGTGTCGCTCAGGAATGCAACCTGCTCGGGCTGGACCTGGATCAGTCCCAGGTCTCCCACCTGGCCGGCCAGGATGGCTGGAGAGCTGAGGTGCTCACGCTCCAGGAGCAGGGTGCGGTGCTCGCCTTCCAGACGCTCCACCTCGCTGGTGAGCTGGGCGATCTGGTAGCGGTTGCGGACCGTCGTCTGGCGTGGGGCAATGATCGCCCCGAGCACGGCCGCCAGGACCAGGGCGCCCAGGCAGCATCGTTTCAGCCAGGGCCACCAACCCCAGTCCAGCGGGCGCTGCACCCAGCGGTTGCGCGGGCGATACCCGATGACCTTCACCGTGGCCTCCGCTCGGCGGCGCGCAGGCGGGCCGATCGAGCGCGCGGGTTGGAGTCGATCTCCGCTTCCTCGGCGCGCACTGGACGGGGGGTGAGCACGGTCAGGACCTGCGCCGGGTTGCACTGGCACCCGAAGGTCCCGGGGGGGCAGACGCAGCGTCCCGAAAGGTGACGCATGGTGCGTTTGGCGATACGGTCCTCGAGCGAGTGAAAGGCGATCACCACCAGGCGGCCACCCGGGGCGAGGCGTCGAGCCGCGGCCTCGATGGCGGCGGGCAACGTCTCCAGCTCGTGGTTGACGGCCATGCGAACAGCCTGGAATGTGCGGGTGGCCGGGTCGATGCGGGTGCGTGGGTGGCCAAGTGCGGACGACACGATCCGCCTGAGCTGACCGGTCGTCAGGAGAGACTCGCGACTCCGGGCCCTCAGTATGGCGCGCGCGACGCGGCGGGCGCGCGGCTCCTCTCCGAGCTCCCACAGGGCCGTCATCAGGTCATCCTCGGCCACCTCCGCAAGCCACTGCGCGGCGGTGGGGCCAGAGGACGAGAAGCGCATGTCGAGAGGGGCGTCGTGGCGGAAGGAGAAGCCGCGCTCCGGGGTGTCGAGCTGCAGCGACGAGACGCCGAGGTCGAACATCGCTCCGGCCAGCTCCCGGACCCCGAGGTTGTCGAGCACCTCGTCGAGCTGGCCATAGGCTGCCTGGACCAGGGTCGCCCGGTCGGCCGCGAACGCCAGGCGCTCGCGAGCGCAGGCGAGGGCAGCCGGATCGACGTCCAGCCCCACCAGACGCGTCCCGGGGACCGCCAGAACCCCTTCGGAGTGCCCCCCCAGACCCACCGTGGCGTCCAGGAAGATACCGCCGTCATGGGGTGCCAGGTTCTGAAGCACGGCCTTCAGCAGGACCGGGACGTGGAGAGCGGCGGTCACGGCTCATTCCCTCTCCAGGGCGGCGAGGGCAGCCCATTGCTCGGCGGTGAAGTCGGAGGTGACCTTGGCACGGGCGCGCTCGCGCGGCACGATGGCGAAGAAGTCGCCTCGCCCGCTCACCAGGACCTCGCCGGCAAAGCCCAACATCTCGCGCAAGTGAGCGGGCACCAGGACGCGGCCTTGCGTGTCGACCTCGTCCTCCTGACCGTAGTTCGCGCGCTCCAGGAACTCCTGCACCAGGGGGTCCCACGGTGAGCGGTCGAGGAAGTGACGCTCCTTCTCAATCCATACCGCGAGTGGGTAGACCCGGAGCTCGGCCGAGTGAAGGGAGGTGATGAAGACCTGGGAGCCGTAGCCGACCTCGAGCTGCGCCTTCAGACGAGTGGGCAGCTTGAGCCGTCCCTTCTCGTCGATGGTGGCGTTGAAGGCCCCGCGAAACGTCTCCACTGCGTCCCCCTCCCGGGCTTCCCAGCGTGGGATGTGGGCCACTGCGGTCCACTGGTTTCCACTTCTGTCCACCGGAATAGTGATCCGACCATGCACCGGTGTCAAGCCCTCGGGCACTTTCGTCCGCGGCCCAGGCTCATGACTTCAGGCACGGCGCTGCCCTGGCAGCAGATCAGCTCATCAGGTCGTCAGCAGACCAGCTCGTGATGCGGTGTTGCTGAAACGCTGATGAGCTGACAACCTGACTGACTGGGCGGGGGAGCTTGAGCCTTGAGTCCTGACGCTGAGCCTGGGTGGGTGGTGGCGAGGGGGTCAGGGCGCAGGTTGGGTGGGGAGGTGGAGCAACTCCGAATGGATCTCGACGATGTACCGCTTCTTGAGGTCCCGGACGATGTCGGTGATGTGGCCCCGGTAGCGTTCGTCTTCCTCGCGGTACCGAAGCTCGTCGGCCACCTCGTTGAAAGGTCTCACCGCAGCGGCAAGGCGCTCGACCAGATGGACGACGTGGACGCCGTTCGCGGTGCGGAAAGGCTCGGAAATCTCGCCCGGCTTGAGTGTTGCCACGGCCGTAGCGACTTCCTTGCGGAGGTCGGGTACGGCTACGACACCCAGATCGCCTCCGGTTCCCCGGCCGGCATCGACCTCGCTCTTCACCAGGGCCTGGAAGTCGCCACTGGCCCGCGCCGCGGCCGCCAGACGCCGGGCGCTGGCGAGCACCCGCTCTTCGTCGCCGGCGTCGGGGCCCACCGTGAGGATGAGGTGCTCGATGTGGACACGCTCGGGGATCTGGTACCGGCTCTCCTCTCGCGAGAATCGCTGCTTGAGCTCCTCCTCGGTCACCTGGGGTCGCGGCACCTCGCGGCTGAGGAGGCGGTTGATGACGATGTTCTCCCGCACCCGCTCACGGAGCTGGTCGAGGGTGATGCCCATGTTCTTCAGGCTCTCCTGGAATGCGGCCTCGTCCTTGACCTGGTTCTGCTCGCGGAGGCGGCCGAGGGCGGCGTCGACGTCCTGCTCCTCGGCGTCGACCTTGAGCTCCGACGCGCGCTCCAGGAGGCAGAGGTCGTCGGCAATCTCCCGTACCAGCGCCTGGACCTCCTCGCCGGTGAGGGGGCGTCCTATCTCGCCGGCACGCTCGGCGATCCGCCGGCCCATGTCGCGGGTGGTGAGGACTCGTTCGTTGACCCGGACCACGATACCCTCGACCAGCGTGCGCTCGGCAGCGAGGCAGGTGGCGAAGAGGAACGGAATGGCAGCAAGCACGGTCGATCGTCGCATGTCAGACCTCGAAGGGATTTCGGCAGGGGAAAGGGGCATTCGTGCAGCGTACCTCGACACCGACCTGGCTGGCCAGCCCCCGCACGCAGGTTCGGCGTGCGGTCTCGGCGCGCTGTGCCGCCAGCTCGGCCCGGGCCCGCTCGCGCCAGGCGGGGTCGGTCCCGCTCCCGGCGGCCCGTCGGTCGGTGACCTGAAAGACGTGCCATCCGGCCGTGCTGGGCACGGGCTCGGACAGCTCACCGGCCGCCAGCCCGAAGACCGCGGCCTCGAACTCGGGCGGCAGTTGGCCGGTACCGACCCACCCTAGCAGGCCACCCTGGGAGGCGTTTGGAGCGCGTGAGACCTCCCGCGACACATCGGTGAAGTCGTCGCCCTTGCGAAGGCGCTCGCGGGCCGCGCGGGCGGAGGCATGGTCCGGCAGGACGAGCTGGCGGAGGCGGATCCGGGTTCCGGTCGGCGCGGCGCTGGTGTCCCGCGCCAAGAACGCCTCGACCTCTGCGTCGCTGGGGAGGGGTGGAGGCGGGCAGAGACGGAGCGCCGCCTCGCGCACCTTCGCACTGCGGGCGGCGGGCGTGAGATCACGGCTACCTTCGACGCCCACCGCGGCGAGCAGCACCTCTTCCTCGAGAAGGCCCTCGAAGAGCGAAGCCACCAGGGCCGGGGAGGCCTCCGCAAACGGCCGGCCGGTCTGGCTCTCGACGCTTGCCTTGAGGTCATCGAGGGGAACCGGCCGACCCTTGACCAGGGCCAGGGTGCTTGTCGGCTGTCGGCACGCCGTGAGCACCAGCATGAGCGCCATGGGGATGGCCTCTTTTCGCATGTCGGTCAGTCTAACATTGGGCAGGTTGGGCTTTCGCAGTGTCTAGAGTCCAGCCTCTGGCCGGGGCGGGTGGAGGTGGTTGGCCAGGAAGTCCCAGATCTGGCGGCGTGCCTGGCGGGCCGGGGCGATGTCCAGGCGGTCGAAGCTATGACCTCCCGGCGCATCCTGCCACACCTTGTACTCGAACTTCTTCCCCTCGGCCTTGAGAGCCTGCACGAGGTGCTCGACCTCCAGGTAGTTGACGTCCTCGTCGTTCGTCGTCGTATGGATGAGCAGCGGGGCCTGCAGCTTGTCGATGTTCCAGACCGGCGAGCGCCGCTTGTACTCGGGGATGTCTTGCCGCACGGTCTTGCCGATGTGGTTGGGGGCGGAGAAGATCTGCCGGTATTCCTCGTCCTGGTAGCCCAGGCGGGCAATCAGGTCGGATACCGGAACACCGGCAAACACGCAGGCGTAGTCGGTTGGATGGCTATTGGCGGCCAGCAGAGCGATGAGGCCGCCATGGCTCCAGCCCACCATGCCGACGCGCTTGGCGTCCACGAAGTCGAAGCTCTCGACCGCCCAGTCCTTCGCCGCCTGGACGTCGTCAACCTCGCGGCCTCCATAGTCGATGAGGTCATGGAAGTCCTCTCCGTACCCGGTCGAACCCCGATACTCGGGCGCGACCACGACGTAGCCCTGGGCCACCAGCTCGCGAATGATGTGCGTGTGGTAGGTCGTGAAGTCGGCGTGGACGCCGCCATGGGGCAGGAGCAGCATCGGCAGCTTCATCCCGGCCGGTCGGTCCCTGGGCACGAAGGTGTAGGTGTAGAACTTCACCGGGTTGCGAGCGCCCGGGGCCTCCGGGTTACGCGGATTGGCGTCGGGAGGGCCGACGATGCGCCACTTGTCGACGATCGCGACGTCGCCGACGCGGGCGAACCAGGTCACGTCGTCAATGGCCTTGGCCAGCATGTCGAGTCTGTGCTCGAGTGCCTCGTTGGCGCGCTTGAGCGCCGCGAGCTGGCGCGTGACCTCGCTCTCTGGCCCCGCCTGGCCGATGGCGATCAGGGGCAGCAGCATGCAGATCGCCGTGGACAGGGCAGCGAGGGGCTTTCTCATGACAACCTCCGGGTGGCGAGCAATGGCTGCCGACCCGATTCTAGTCCGACTTCGGCGGTGCGGCTGGCGCCTGCATCTGGGGAGGCTTGGGGCGCTGCGCAAGCGGAATCGGGTTCGCGAACAATCGCTCGGAATCGCTCTTGGGGAGCAGCCTGTACTTGACCCACTTGGTCCGGTTGTGCGCCTTCTGGTTGCCCTCCTCGTCCAGCCCGATGGCCTTCTCCTCGCTGGGCAACCAGACGCCGCCGATCTTCACGGGCTTGGTCTGGGTGATGAGCATGCCGTCGGACGTCACGCCCTTGCCAAGGTCCGTGGCCGGGCTGATGGCCTGCACCACGGCGAACGTCTTCTGGTCGAAGTCCACCAGCCAGGTGTTTGACATCTGAGGAGAGGCGAAGAAGGAGCGGGGAAGCTCCACCTGGACACGCCAGACCGGCTTGCCGGCGATGCGGCCGGCCTCGACCGGACCCAGTACGATTCCCTCCCAGTTGAGCGAGAAGGGCAGGAGCAACGAGAACGTGTAGCTCGTGATGGTCCGTCGGACCATGAGGGCGGTGGCGGGTCGCTGGTCCGCTCGCCCTTCGATCAGCGCCCATCCGCCGGAGCCGTCGTCGGCGGCGACCGTCCGGGCTTCTGGCATCTCGAACCGGGCGGGAATCGGGCCGGGGGTCGAGAGGAAGATGCCCGTGGTGCTGTGGACCGTCTTGCCGTCCTGGGTGATCTCCTCGCGCTCCATGCTGATCCCGAGGATGCCCAGCTTGTTGAACGCCTCCATGCCACCGCCAGCCTCGCAGGCCTTGTTGACAATGACCTTGGGATCAGGCGGTTGAGGCGCCGGGGAGGACTGCGCTCCTGCCGTGCCGGTCGCCAGGCCACCGATGAGGGTGAAGGCCGCTGCGCCACAAAACGCTCGATGCATCATTCGCTCTCCACAAGGTGCCTTCCAAGGCCCCTTTCGACGACCCGAGGTGGCGGACCGGGACGGCCAAAAAGGCATCCGAGCCAGGCACGAGGCGTCTCGGAAAGTCCCGCTGGAGCCACGGAAAGCAACTGTCATCAGTTTCTTCCGGGTCCAGGCGGCGGTCCTCGGCGCATCGTGTTTCCCGCCACAGCGGGGTCGAGGCTGCTATGAGCAAGAAGCATGCCGATCCCAAGGCGATGCCTGAATCCACCCGGATGAAATGACTTGAAGGGGAGCTGGAGTGTAGCGGGAGGGAGAATTGGTCGGGGCGAGAGGATTTGAACCTCCGACCACACGGTCCCGAACCGTGTGCTCTACCAGGCTGAGCTACGCCCCGACCCAGCGGAGAGGGAGATTACACCAGGTGTGACGGCACCGCAACCCACCGCCGGCCAGTCAATCAGCCGAGGCGCGAATCAGGTAGTCAGCTCCAGCACCGTTCCCGGGCCGCCGACCTGATGAGCTGATCACCAGATCTCCTGATTCGCTGGCTCAGTTACCGGTGTCGAGGCCCCCGTGGATGTCGAGAAACGTCCCCAGGCCCGTGAGGTCGATGGAGATCCGGTAGTCGCGGGTCTTGTACGGGGCGATGCGATAGTCCCGGATTTCGGCGTAGGCCGCCCAGCAGCTCCCGCGCCAACGGAAGGTGTACCGTTCCTCCAACAGCAGGCGGTTGTGGATGTCGTAGGCGGCCTGGGCCTCGAGGCGCCAGCGGCCGCTGGCTGGAGCCAGCGCGCCATAGAGGCGGG
>DAONEV010000093.1:7985-12763 GCA_035403265.1 Thermoanaerobaculaceae bacterium
GGACTGGGACGAGACGGCCTTTCTGTCGACGGGGTCGTAGCTGGCATACCAGGTGAGGCCGAGGCTGCTGCCCCCCTTGGACACCCCGCCAGAGAGCGCGGTGCTCCGCAGGCTCTTCGTCACCGGCTCGAAATCGGCGCGTGCGTCGATGTTGGTCCCCAGCCAGGGTGAGGTCCGCAGCCAGAGGGAGAGGGGCCCCCGGCGGCTCGGCGCGAGTCCCGCGGAGGCAGCCGGGAAAAGGTCGGAAAAGGAGTACTCCTGGGAGACCTCGAGGCTCGCCACCTCGCGGCTACCGGTCTCGCCCTCCTTGTAGAAGAGGCGATTGGCGAACGTCCAGCGCAGGCGGTTGTTGACCAGCACGGAGTCCTTCTCGTCGAAGACCGGGATGGCCGAGAGGTCTCCGGGGTTGGAGACGTAGGAGTATTCGATGCGCGGCTCCACCAGGTGCTTGAGCTTGCGGTCGGACGAGAGGCTCCAGATGCGCGAGATGGACGGGCCCACCAGCGACAGCCCTCCTGTCCAGTAGGAGCGTCTCAGCGGGTCGCTCTCCAGGGCCGTACGGTTCTGGGAGTATCGGGAGGTGTAATAGGTCTCCCGGGCGCCGAGGGTCGGGGTGATGTTGAGCCACGGGAAGCCCGAGGTGAGGAGTGA
This sequence comes from Thermoanaerobaculaceae bacterium, assembly GCA_035403265.1. GTDB lineage: Bacteria > Acidobacteriota > Thermoanaerobaculia > Thermoanaerobaculales > Thermoanaerobaculaceae > JAAYVZ01. Next base: position 8,637 of record DAONEV010000093.1, read on the forward strand.
AACGGTCGGGAAGATGTCGAGGCGCCCGTAGCGGCCGTACAGGGTGGGCGAGCGGTCCATGCGGAGCTGGTCGGCGAGGGCGACGAGCGAGAAGTAGAGGGGCGTGCCGCCGACCCGGGTGGAGCGGAGCCGGTACTCGAGCTCGGGCAGGCGGTCGAGGGTCACGGTGGTCTGGGTCCCCGGCACAGTCGTCGAGAAGAAGGTGCGACGGTGGTCGGTGCGCAGGTTGACGGACTGGGCGCCCCAGTTTCGGGTCAGGGTGAGATGCGAGTACAGGGTCCGTAGGGTGTTGCGGTCGAAGGTGCGCTCGAACTGCTGGAAGAAGTCGATGTCGGAGATCTCCTGGAGCTCGGCCTTGAGGGCGTATCCCCCGGCGAAGAGCTGGTTGTGCCTTCCGAGCGCCTTCCACTCCCACCGGCCGTCCGGGTCCCTTAGGGTGTAGAGCTGGAGCTGTCCGCGGGCACTCTCGGTCGGAGCCCAGCGGACCTCGTCCCCGATGCCGACCCAGCCCTTGCTGTAAAGGTCGAGAAACCCTGTGGTGTCGATCGACCGGGTGATCGGCCAGAAGAAGGCGTTCCCCAGGTACGCGCCGCGGCGGTTGTTGTAGCCGATGTTGGGGACGAGGAGGCCGGCGGCACGGTCGCGCTTGACCGGCCAGAGCAGGCGCGGAGTGTAGAAAACAGGGACCCCCTGAACTTTCAAGGAGACGCCGCGGAAGTGGCCATAGCCTTCGAGCTCCACCGTGGCGTCGGAAATCTGGATGCTCCACGGCGGCGAGTCGTCGGTCAGCGCACAACTGGTGAAGAGCCCGTTGCGGAGGCGGTAGTGGGTTTCGTCCAGCTTCTCGAGTGAGGCGCCCCGGAAGTAATAGGTGGGAGGGAGGAAGGCATCCACCTTGTACAGGGTGCCGGTCTTTCGATTGAGGTCGAACTCGAGCCGGTCGCAGGCCATGCGGGTGCCGCCCTGGTCCAGCACCACGTTGCCGGACGTCTTGACCTTCATGGTCTTCTGGTCGAGCTCGATCGAGTCGCACTGCAAATGGATGTCCTGGAACATGACGCGAACGTTGCCTTCGGCGCAGACGAACTGGTCTTCCACCATCTGCTGGTGGGTGGCCTGCAGGCTGATCATTCCGGCCGGTGTGGACTGGGTCTGCGGGGTGTCCGTCATGGCTGGTGACGCCGGTGCGGCCGGCGGAGGGATGCCGGGAGGGGGCGCCGGCTCGCTGGCCGTGGTCGGCGCCGGCGGCGTCGGTGTCGGTTCGGTGGCTGCCATCCCAGAGGCGGCGAGGGCCAAGCCTGCGACCAGCCACGCTCCGACCGCTGCGTGTCTTGGCCAGGCCGTCGTTCCGGCCGCGATCGGCAGCGCCGTCCTCTCCATCCCGGCGCAGATTGTACTCCGTGGTTCATCCCCGGCCCGCCATTTGCGGACTATGCTGGAGCCATGCGTTGGTTGGCTCTGGACGTGGGGTCCGAGCGGGTTGGAGTGGCGGCGTGCGATGGCGGGGAGCGCGTGACCACGCGTCTTTCGGCCATCCCGTTCCGAGGCGCCGCCGGTCTCGCGGACCGGATCGCCGTGACGTGCTCCGAACGGGACGTCCAGGTCGTCGTGGTCGGTCTTCCCCGCACTGCCAGCGGGGTCGGCAAGGGCGGTCGGCGGGTCGAGGCCGTGGTGCATGCCCTGCGCGTGCGTCTGGAGGTCCCGGTCGAGCTGGAAGACGAGGCAGGCACGACACGGGAGGCCAGAGAACGGCTCGAGGCCGAGGGCGTGCCGCGCCGGCGGTGGGATGAGCTGGTGGACAGCACAGCGGCCGCCATCATCCTCGAGCGTCGCCTGGCGCGTCGTGCTCTGCCCACGGATCCGGTGGCGTGACAAGCTGTCCTACCGGTGCGGACAGGACCAGCGGAGATAGCCTGACGCGACCTGCCGAGGGCGTCGAGGCTCCCAACCGGGAACGTGGCGGGTGAGGAACGTTTCCCCGTTGACCGGGTCCAATGCGGGTGATAGCGTTGCACTTGGACGCCTAGGAGGGTCGCCGATGGCCGATTCGTACACCACTTTTGGGAACTTCCTGCTCCTCAAGGATCGCTCCAAGGGCGGTCTGGGCACACTCTGGAGAGCCGGCGAGATGGAGCGCACCGGGTTCAAGCGCATCGTCTGGTTGCGGCGGTTCGACCAGCCGGGACTCGACCGCAACGTGATGAGCGGCGACTTCGCCATGGTCAACCAGATCGGGCAGACCCTCAAGGCCAGCAACATCGTGCGCAACGGCATGGTGGGCCGCGAGAAGGGGGTGCCGTACCTCGCCTGGGACTATGTTCCCTCGCAGCCCCTCGACCAACTGCTGGAGCGGGTCTCGCAGGAGCAGTTTCCCATCGCCATCGACAATGCCCTCCTGATCGCCGAGAAAATTGCGGCGGCACTTGCCTCGGCGCTGGCCGTGGAGGTGGGGGGCGAGCCCCTCGGTCACGGTTTCCTCGTACCGCAGATGGTCATGATCGGCAACGATGGCGAGGCCATGGTGGGAGGCTTCGGACTGGCCAAGGGCCTGCTGGGAAACCTTGCCAAGGTGCCGACCCTCAAGGATGCGGCCGCGCCGTATCTGGCTCCCGAGGTGCTTGGTGGCCAGCCGGCGAGCCGCCGCTCGGACGTCTACTCCCTCGGCGCGATCCTCTACCAGCTCCTGACCGGAACGCCCGTACCGGCGGATCCGGGTGCGCGTCCCGCCGTCCTCGGGTCGCCGCAGATGGCCTTCGAGGAAGGCGCCGTTCCCCAGGACGTGCTTGGCATCCTCCGTAAGTCCCTATCTCCGAGCCCCGAGGGCCGGTTTGGCACGGCGGCCGAGTTCAAGCGCGAGCTCGAGAAGCTGCTCTACGGCGGCGCCTATTCGCCGACCACGTTCAACCTCGCCCTCTTCATGGACCGCCTGTATCGGAACGACATCGAGCAGGAGGACAGGGAGCTGCAGAAGGAGCGCAGCCTCGACGTCGCGGGGTATTACCAGGCTCCCAGGCCGGCGGGAGGCGAACCGCTGACTCCGGTCGTGGAGCAGGCGGCCCCCAACCGCACCGGCCTGTATGCCGCCATCGGCGCCGCCGTGGTCCTCGCCGGAGTGGTGGGCTTCTTGCTGCTGCGGCCTTCCGGCGCCCCGAGCATGGACCCCGACGCGGTGAAGGCCGCGGTAGCCAAGGAGTTCAAGGCCTACAACGAGCAGCTCGACGCGCTCAAGCGGGAAAACGACGAGGCGCGTGCCCGCTCGGCCGAGCTCCAGAAGCAGCTTGAGGACAGCCGCAAGGGCGCCGGACCGAAGAAGCTGACCGCCGAGGAGGAGGCGAAGATCCAGGCCGACCTCAAGGCCCGCGAGGATGCGGACCGCCAGCGCCGTGAGCGCATCGCTCAAATCGAGGCGCAGAAGAGCCAGTTGGAGAAGACCGCAGCGGCCACCCTGGCAAAGGCCACGGTGCCGGCACCCATCGCGGCCCCGGTGGTACCCACGCCGGAGCCCCAGCCAACCCTCGCCGCGGTGGCGGCCACGGTTCCGCCGGTTGCTCTGACCACCGCCCCGGCGGTCGCCGTTGCGCCGACCGAGGCGCCGGTCGCTCCACCCCCGACCGTGCGAGCTCAGCCGGCCGTCGCGGGCGTGCTCAGCGGTGGCCCCGCCGAGAACGAGTTCATCGACCCAACTCTTGTGGACGTGCTCCCCCAGGCGCTGCAGGAGTTCAGGCCGCAGTACTCGCGTGCCTTCCTCATGGCCCGCGCGCCATACTCCGGCGTCGTCATCCTCAAGGCCATGGTCAACTCCAAGGGGCTGGTGGAGGAGGTCCAGATCCTCCGTCCCTTCCAGGGACCGAAGCTTGGAGTCGACGAGGCATGCGCCGATGCGGCCAGGCAGTATCGCTTCAAGCCGGCGACGAAGGCGGGGGTCAAGGTCAAGACCTGGGCCACGGTCACGATTGCCGTCAGCAACAAGCACTGAGGCCTTCGGCTCGCATTTCCAGGCGCCCGGGTCGGTCCCGGGCGCTTCTGTTTGGGTGCTCGCAGGAATGAACAGTCCCGGGCCTCAGGTGCAGGCAAGGCGACCGAGGTGGGGGTTGGGGAGCCGATGTCCCATGCCGGTCCCGCCGGGG
>DAONEV010000094.1:0-12760 GCA_035403265.1 Thermoanaerobaculaceae bacterium
CCTTGAAACGCTCCACCAGGCCGGTGATGCCATCCTTGATGAGGTTGTCGCCCATCCCGATGTACGGCAGCGGAACGCCCGCGAGGTACAGCGGCGGCAGGATCCCGCTCGTCTCCCACAGGCTCTTGTGGAGGCCGCAGTACAGGAAGACCGGCCCGGCCTGCCTCCTCAGCGGCAGGAGCGCCTCGTCCATCTCGACGTGGGGGTGGACCAGGAACCGGTGCCCGAGCATGACGATCGTCTTGGCGGTCCAGAAGTAGGCGTTGCGCCGGTCGGAGCAGTCGGGCGACGCGACAGGGTATGAGAGCTCACCCATGAGAGGAGGATACGCGCATCCGCGCCGGCAAGCGCGGTCGGTCTTCCTGTCCTGTCTCGCAGGTCAGGTGGCCGCGAGCACCTCGATGATCTTCGCGCAGCCTCCGTTGCACACATGGCTGGCGTGGTCACCGACGCTCTCGAACTCCCGCCCGACGATCTTGGAGCACTCGAGTTCATAGTCGGTGCACCTGAGGAACCTGTCGATCACCTCCAGGGCGCCTGGGGCCTTGAAGGTGACCTTCCCGGCACCTTCCCTGAGGCTCTTCATCCCGATGATCCAGATGGCCGTTCCCAATGCCCCACAGGCGCCTCCGCTGAGGCCGATGCCCCCCGCAAGTCCAGCCGCCATGACGGCATGCATCTCGGACACCCCCATCCTGGCCGCCAGCATCGCCGCGCAACTCAGCGGAACCGGGGGCGGTTCGATGGGCTCCTCGGAGAGGGCGGCGTTGATCTCGCGGAATGCGAGCGGGGCGAATCTGGCGGCCATGCGCAGGCAGCCGATCGTCCCGCCCTTGATGAGGAAGTAGGTGATCAGTTGCATGGTCGAGGACGAGCTGTTGGTCTCTGTGATTTCCATGCAGTTGACGTCGTGGTTCTGGGCGCGGAACGATCCCACGAGCCTCCGGGCGGCAATGATCGCCGTGGTCTGCGCGAGCGGACCCGGGCCAAGACGTCGATACGCCTCGGCCCCTGCGGCCAGCGCCGCACCCCAGAGCATTCCGCACTGGTAGCCGTGCTGCATGAGGCCACCGGCAAAGGGCACGCTGGCATGCTCCTCCTCGAGCAACGGGTGGTCGAAGGCGCGGTTGAGGACGTGGCAGAGTGCTTCCGAGCATGTCCCCTCCTTCAGGAACACGCCCATGGTTGTCATCGACGACATGCCGCCGCTTGCCTTGCTCATGATGTCCCTTCATGCTCCGCGGAACGCCCCACGGCTCTCGGTCCGCGTGTCGCCAGGACCGGCGTCGGGCCGTCGAGGTCCGCGCGGGCGAGTGCCCCGCCCGGGTCGCGAGCGCCCTGGGCGGTTCCGGTCTCTAGCGAGCCGGCTTTCTCGGCGTCAGCTCCGGTAGTCTCCGCCCCTGGACCGAAAAGGCCGCGAGCCTTTCCAGACGCTTCAGACGCGTTTCTTCCTTCTTGGCGCTGACGATCCACCAGCTCACGGCCTTCCGGTAGGACGGCGGCTGAGCCTGAAAGAAGCTCCATGCCGCCTGGTTCTGCCGCAGGATTCGATCGTACGGTTCCTCCAGCTCCACACCTCGCTGTTCGTACGAGTAGAGGCCCGACTTGTTCTCTCTTCTGGCTTCATAGGCTTCCAGGCCGGCCGGCTGCATCTGCCCGTTCTCGAGCAGTGCCGCAGCGCGCTCGATGTTGACGCCGCTCCAGATGCTGCCGGGCCGGCGCGGGGTGAAGCGGATGGTGTAGCTGAGGTCGTCGAGGCTCTTGCGGATGCCGTCGATCCAGCCGTAGCAGAGGGCTTCGTCCACGGACTCGGGCCAGGTCAAGCTCGGCCGGCCGGAGGATTTGCGGTAGAAGCCGACCCACAGCTCGTCGGCCTCGGCATGATGCGATCCGAGCCACTCACGGAACGCCGACGGCGTGGCAAAGAAGGTCGGCTTCACCTTGATTCCCGGGGCCAGTCGCCAGGTGGTCCCGACACGCACCTGACCCCCGCGCTGGCCGGCCGGCGGGTGATGGATGAGGTGACGGTGCGGACCGGCCGAGCCATGGACGAAGTGTAGCCGAGCCCGAAACCAGACCGCGCCTGGTCCTTCCCTGGGTGGGGCGTCTCGCGAGCCCCCAGCGAGGCCGCGAATCAGGTGGCTGCCGCCACCGCCGCCCGCTGGGCCTGAAGAGCCGCGAAGGAGGCTACCTCGTCACTGGACGTGAAGGCGACCAGGCCCATGCCGAGGCCCTTGAGCTTGTTGCTCCATAGAACGTCCCCGGAGGCAGGGTCGAGACGGAAGAGCTCCCCGCCGGCACCGGCGAAGAGGCCGGAGCCCGCCCGGTAGATTGTCACGAATGTGGAGGCCTTCAGCTTGGTACGCCAGAGCTCCGTGCCGGTGGATGGATCGATGGCGACGGCGTGTCCACCGACCCCGATGTAGAGCAGATCTGGCTGAGATTTGGCCATGGGCACCTCTTTTCTGCTGGGTTGAAGTATAGGCGATGGGGAGGGCCGCGTGTCGACCGATTGCCGACTCGTCCCGAAACCCGATGCCAGTGCGTCGAGAGCGCGAGAGCCTCGATCTGGTTTCGAGCGGCGTCTGAAACCGTGAAGACCGCCGCCCCGGAATCATGCACCCACCGGGCGCGACCGGCCGACCGGAGCGGCACGTGGTCCCTGAGGACCTGGAGCTGGACAGGGACACGAGGGAGGTACTGACGTCGTCGTCATGGTGGGCTGGGGGACCATGGCCGGGCATTCCGTCTATGCTGTGCATGGCCCGTCTGACATGGGAGCCGCTGGCAGTGACTCGCCGGAGCGGTCGTGCCGGCACCGATCGGTGGCCCAGGGCAGGCGGCCTGCTGCCCGCCGCGAGGGAGATCGCATGCCACCTGTTCGCGCGACGCCGACGAGCATCGACGAGTACATCGCAGCCTTTCCACCGCAGGTCCAGGCGGTCCTTGAGCAGATCCGGCTGACCATCAGCCTGGCAGCCCCCGACGCGCAGGAGACCATCAGCTACCAGATCCCGGCGTTCACCCTGCATGGTGCCCTGGTCTACTTCGGCGCCTTCAAGCGTCACATCGGATTCTACCCACCGGTGTCCGGCGATCGGAGCCTCGAAGAGGCCGTCTCGCCCTATGCGGGAGAGAAGGGCAACCTGCGCTTTCCGCTCGACCGGCCGATGCCCTTGGACCTCATCGAGAGGATCGTGAGGCTGAGGGTCAGGCAAAACCTGGAGAAGGCGGCTTCGCGGCGGACGAAAGCGAAGGGACGCGGATGAAGTGTGCACCTGTCCCGGAACGCGTGATGCACCTGGCCATGTGCTGATCGGCCATGTGCTGATCCCGGGCATCAGGGACCGGCGCCGCCGGAGCGGGCCAATCTCGTCGGGAATGCACAGACGGCCGCGATGAGGCCCTCATCGCTCCGGTTCAGCGGCGGGTCGCGCAGCGGACCGTCCGCTGCAACCGGTCGTGAGGCCGCCCTCAATGACGCACATAGCGCAAGTGCGTGGCGGCTGGACCATCAAGAACCCTGTCAATGCGAAATTGCGGCCCGGGCTCGCGTAGGTTCTCGAAGAGACGCCGCCCGCCGCCGAACAACACGGGTGCCAAGGCGATTTCCAGCTCGTCGACGACTCCCAGGTTCAGGTACTGCTGGATCACATCCGCTCCACCCGCGATACGAATATCACGACTGCCTGCGGATTCCCGAGCCAGCTCCAGGACACGCTCCGGCCCGTCATTGATGAAGTGGAAGGTCGTCCCTCCAGGGCGCACCCAGGGTTCGCGTTTCTCATGGGTGAGAACGAATACCGGTGTGTGGAACGGAGCCTCCTCCGGCCAGGCGCGCTCGCCCTGGTCGAACATCCGCTTGCCCATGACGTTGGCACCGATGCGCTCCGTGGTGCTGCGAAGCAGGTCATTGACCGGGCCGGTCTCTCCCCCTGGTCCGAGCTTGAGGTTCTCGCGGAAGTACTGCTGATTGATGATCCAGGCCATCAGCGCACCCCACTTGGCGCCCCAGTTCTTGTACCCGGGCTCGTCCCAATTCTCCATGGTCATTCCTTCCGGTGCCATGAAGCCATCGAGGCTAAGGCCAATGTTGACAAATACTTTGCTCATGATGCTCCTCTCGCTTGTTCGGATCTCGGCGTCGCGTAGCGCTTCTGCGGCCGGGGTGAGTGAGAGCGAATCCTGGTCCGCTGAAAGCGCTGGTTCGGCCCCTTGGTGTTACCGGTTGAACTCATTGACGCGGAGGGCCGGGTCACCGTCTCGGCCGCCGATTCAAAGCGCAAGAAGGGTGACCGAATCACCGGCTTTGACTTCTTGCTGGAAGAAGGGGATGAGGGGCGACTGAACTGGCAACCAGTAGTCGGTGCCGCCTTCGTTGAATAGCATCTCCTGCTCGAAGAGCTTCCTTTGCTCCTCTGGGAGCTTCAAGGCCTTGAACCAGCAAGCGATCGCTTGTGCCTCATGTCAGGAGTCTACCACCGGTGCACCCACAGCAGCTCCAGCGAGGCGCGCCACCGATCGCCGCTGCGATGGGCTCGATGGCATGCACGAACGGAGGGGAATCAGCGTTCACTCGTCGCCACCACAGCTCGCTGGCTGGGCGGTCGACAACACTCGCTCGCGGAGCCTCTGGAGGGCCAAGGCTGACGGGAGCGCGCCCACCAGCGCAATCACCCCCAGCGGACCGGCCTGGTCATGCCTCGCCCGGACATGACGTGCTCCCGACGCTCGCGGTAAGCTGAGGCTTCGATTGAGGTTGAGTCGGTCGCAAGGGGAAGCGCGGACCGAAGCTGCATCCGTAGAACGGCAGGGCGAGAGGCGCCAGCAGCTCCACTGCGTCGCTAGCCAGCAGGGACATGTCGTGGGTGCCAGGTGTGGCCACAGGTCGAGCACAGAAGGCGGCGACGAGCGAAGGCCAGGAAGGGCCATATGACAAGCAAGATTGGCGGGAACAGCATCGTCATCACCTTGGCACGTCGCTTCCCGGGTACTGGACCGATGGACTCTGAGCCGCAGGCAGGACAGGTGTCACGATCAGAGCCTGGCACGGCGGCCTCAGCGAGACGATCCAGTTCATCCGGATCCACGCCAACAGACTGATCCAGGAGCGCCGCAGCGGCCTCGGCGTGCTCAGGGGCCACCTGCAACCTGACGCCGCCGAGTCCGGAACCCAGGCGCCAGTCGAGGCCAGCAACGGCGGCGTCAGGGATGGTCGAGGGAATGCCCTCCGATTCCAGCCGCGACTGGGCCACCTGAGCAGAAGGAAGGTCGGGGAAGTTCCCAACGGTCTTCAAGCAATGCCTCCTTCTTGCCGAGATGCGCCGGCGGTGACTGGCCACGCTGGCAACGGTGCGCTGCGACGAGTTGGTGTGAGCACGGGAAGAGCGTAGCAGAGGAGGACTGGAGTGGCGACGACACCGGCCAACTCCAGCGCGCGGTCAGACGGCTCTCTGAGTTCTTCCCTGGTGATGCGCCGGAGTTTGGTCTCCAGAGGCTCGCGACGAGCCTGGACGTGCTCCTGAAGGGCTGCACGCCAGGCTTGGGCGGCGACGTGGTGACGAAAACCAGCGGAATGGTCCGGCGCTACTCCGACGTGTGTTCCGGAGGGGTGCGGAACCACTGGACAAGGCCACAGCGGGCGCAGGCCAAGACCGTCGCGCCCTGGTTGAGCCAGGCGAGGCCGAAGAGGGTGAGCCCCCGGGTGCTGACGACGGCCGGCTGCGATTCGAAGCAGTCGTGCCCGCAGTGAGGGCAGAGCACAACCTTGCCGGCTGCGGTGTAGCGACCTGGCGCGAACGCGGTGGCGACCCCCTGTCCGAAGGCGCGGAGGGCGGTGCCGATGTTGGCACCGCTCGGGCTGGCCTCAGGGCGCTCGTCTCCGATGATGAGCCCCCTTCGTGCGGCCTCGGCACGGGCCATGTCGAGGACCTCGTCGCGATACTGATCAGCCTCGACCGTGAGAAGGCGGATGAGCTCTTCGTCGGTGAGGGACACGATGCGGAGCCCGGGTGTCTCGCTCATGCAGGTCCTTTCGCAGAGCCGCCCAACGCTCGCGGCAAGCTGCGGCGGCAATTCACTTTGAGCCAGTCGTTCCGAGGGTCGGCGACTGGAGCGTTCGGAGTCGGTCCGTCAGGTACAGGCCGCCTCATCTTGTCGATCCTCCTCCCGATCCAGGGTCCAAGTGTAGCGCCGGCGACTCATGTCGTCGCCCGGGCCATGCAGGTACCGATGCTGTGGCCTTGACACGGACCCAGCACGCCGCCGCCTTCAGCTTGCCGGCGTCGAGGAGCCTGGCCAGGACCTCGTTCTTGGCCTGTGGTACGTACCCGAGCATGCGGCCCTTCTGGTCGAGGATGCGGATCGCCAGCTCGTCGTCGTGGTACCCGGTCCCGACCCAGGTCGGATCTGTGGGGGACCGGGGAGGGCAACCTCCTGGCCGACACCGATTGGGCGGGCGACCGTCACTCAGGTCCTACTTCGCCTCCGGGGATGCTTGTAATGCCCGGAACGGAGCATAGGTGGTGTTGAGCTGGCCGCCCATTTCGGCCAGAAACTTGTCCATCACGAGCTGGGTCGTGATCGTCTGTTTGCCCTGCTCGAATTCCGCGTCGGAGGGTTTGTCTGGAAGGCCCAGGCGGACCAGGAAGGCGTACATCTGGCCCCTGGATTCCAGGCTGCGCGCCCCGGTGGTGTTGTAAAGCTGCTGCATGGCGTAGAGCCGGGAGTACCGCTTGACTTCGGCATAATCCATGTAGGCGAATGCGCCCGTCGAAAAGGCCGTGGACCACGCGGACTCGTCCAGACGCGCCACCAACCAGGTGGGCGGAGCCAGAGGCTTGGAGGTGCGGCCGTACTGAACGTCGCTGATCATGGCCAGGATCTCGTTCAGTTGTCTTTCTTCGGTAGGTAGCGCGCTCAACTCCCTCGCGACGGTCTGCTGATTGGCCTGGATCTCCAGGGCGATGGTCTCCCGGGCACTCCGGACCAGATGGCGGTGGTGCAGCCGTTCCACCGAGCCCTCCAGGGCCAGGGCGATCAGAAGCCCTGCGGTGATCGCCAGCAGATGGAGCATGAAGTCCTTGATCGAATGGACGGGTCCCTGGGGTGGGTGGACTTCCATGCATGTGCTCCTTTGCGGAGATCGACATCCCCTGACCGAATCTCGGAAAGCCGTGGGAAGAGATGCGACGCGGCGATGGGGGTTTGGGCGGATCCTGAAGCCCGAATGGGGACCTCGATGGACCAGCCTGACGCGGTGCGGAGGGCCGGAAGGGGACGAAAGGTGGTCCGGGGGTGAGGGACTTTCCTGTGAGGGGAGGGGGGTTGCAGGCGAGGGAAGGTGCTGATGGGGCTCGCGATGAGGTGAGGGATCGGGCGTGGGTGGCGGAGAGGGTGGGCTGGAGGGGTGCGGCCCACGCCACGAAGGGGCTCGGAGGGTGGTCGCAGGTGGTCGGTGGGGTCCGGGGCGCATCGCTCTCTCGGGTTCAGGGGCGGAGTGTAGACCACGGCGGCGAGGCCGTCACCCCGGTCAGGCGGCTGCTCATGGTGCCGCACGCCTGCCTCCCCGACGGCGGCTACGTGGGATTGCGGAGCGCCACCCGCACGGCGAGGCCGCGGGCGAGGCCGTAGACCCCCTCGACACCCTCGACGTGGGAGCCGGACGCGCCCAGCGTGGCGGTCCGCGTGGCCGTCTCGAGGCGCAGCCTGATCGTCAGTGCCGGGCTCCCCAGCGCCTCGACGGTCTCCTCGAAGACCGCCGGCAGGGCGCCGCCCTCCGGCGGCACGAAGTCGATCTGCACGAACCCCTTCGCCCGCTGACCGACGAGCGCGTCGAACACCGGACGGTGCACGAGCGTGGTGTACCCCTCGCGGTCCACGGAGGCCGCCACCTTCCCGCCGGTGTACCAGGGCGAGACCTCGAGGCCCGTGGCGGCGACCAGGAGCGTTGGCCAGCGCGCGAACCCGAAGAACATGACGAGCAGGAGCGGCAGCGCGGTGAGCGCCCACATTGTCCCGAGAAACGCCTTGAGCTTGGCCATGGTCGCCTCCTCAGTGGGCGATGAAGCTGCCGGTGGTGACGAGCAGCAGGACGCGGTACAGGCCGTCCTGGATCATGCCGCTGCCGAACACCGTGAGAAACAGGAACGCCGGGTAGAGGAACAGCAGCCGCCCCCGGCGGGTCTGCGGCCCGGGTGAGGTCCCCTTGACGTGGAACGCCGCCGCTCCCTTGGGGCAGGCATCGACGCACTTCCCGCACTTGGTGCAGGAGACCCTGGTCCCGCCCTTCGCCAGGCTCTCGCGGTCGATGGAGAACGTCGGGCAGACCTTCTCGCACTGGCCGCAATCGGAGCAGCGCTCACGGTCGATCCGCACCTCGAAGGCGTTGAGCTTGTTGGTGAACCCCTGGAAGGCGCCCATCGGACAGAATAGGCCGCACTGGGTGCGCTTCCGGGTGACGACCGGCCCCACCACCACGAGCCCCGCGAAGAGCGAGAAGAAGATGACTGCCTGGGCCACCGCCCTGGAGTTGGTGAGGGCGTTGAACTCCGTCACGCTCTTGAACGGGCACAGCCACTCGCAGTAGGTCGGGGTGAGCGTGAGCGCCGAGACCACCACGACGGTCCCGAGCACGGCGTACGGGAGGTAGGTCCACCGCTTGCCGATGGCCTTGACGAGGGGGCGTTTGCGGACCCGCGAGAGGCCGTCCTCGAGCCCCCCGAAGAAGCACCCCCACGCGCAGAATCCGCGGCCGAGCGCCAGGGTGGCCGCCAGCCACAGCACCAGCATGCTGCCGATGGCGGCGAAGCCGGTGAGCATCGAGCCCGGGAAGATGATGGTCCGGGTCAGCGCCGCCGGGATCACCGTCATGGGGATGACCATGTGGCAGAAGGGCGTCTTGCCCTGGACCACGTCGTCGCCGGTGAGCCCGATGTTGCCCCGCACCTCGAGGAGGTTGGGGATGAACGAGAGCACGAAGCAGACCGCCACGGTGACAAACAGGATGGCCCGGAATCGGTCCGTCTTGCCGGTCCGCAGCATCAGCACGAAGAGCACGTTGCTCAGCACGAAGACGATCAGCAGTGGCACCAGCCGCAAGGTGCTCTGGGGCAACGGCCTGCCTCCCAGCAGCATGAGCGCCGTGAGCAGCAGCATCGGAAGAGCCGCGAGCGCCGTCTTCGGCCAGCTCAGGCCGGGGCTCCAGGGTTTCGGGGTCGTCGGGGGAATGGAGCTCATGCGAGCAGTCCTCCAATCAGGTTCACAAGTCCCAGGTAGGCAAAGTACACACCGACCACGCCGGCGGCCAGCCGCGCCGTCGTGCGCACCGCCTCTGGGCGTCGCAGCCACCCCAGCAGGGGCAGGGGCACGAGGTACACCGAGGTGCCGACGAAGAACGCCGAGAAGAACGTGAGGCTGCCGAGGAGCCCTCCGGCGTCGGCGGCACGCGCGATGGCCACCACGAAGGGCGGGCAGAGGTTGAGGCCCGTCAGGAGGCCCAGCGCGGCCGGGAGAAGGGCCGGCCAGCGGGCCCGCACCCGCGCGAGGAGACCGGCGCCCGGAGTGGCGGCACACCTCCTCGACGCGGGCGAGAAGCCATAGGCGACCATGAGGACCGCCACGCCCAGGTAGGCGACTCCGACCAGCCAGGCCCGCCATCGCGGGCTGGCGAGCACGGTCATGCCGGCGAGCCAGGCCAGGAGCCCGATGGCGAGGTACCCGACCAGGCGGCCCAGGAGGAGCTGGCCGAGCGCCAGCAGGCTCTGCCAGCGCGAACGGCCCTCCTCGGCGAGCAGGTAGGGCAGCAGTACCGGCCCGCAGGTGGCGAGGCATCCGGTGCCGCCGGCCAAGCCGACGACGAGCCCTTCACCGAGGAGCTGACCGATCGGAAGCACGCTGCATGGTACGCGACAGACTCCGACTGGTTTTCCGGTCCTCCCGACATGTGATCGGCGGTACCCGATGATCCCTGGCGCACAGGGGGTAGGCAAGAGTGCCTGCCCTGCGACTTCTTCTCTGTGTGGCAGACACTCCTGTCGGCCTCATGGCGTTCTCGTGCCTACGGGTCTCCTGGGTGCAAGGGATGATCACATCGATAAGCGAGCCTGGATGAAACAGCGGAGGCGGCAACCCGACCACAGATGCTGGCCTCGGACCCCCGACACGGAGTCCTCAGTGGGCGTCGAAGTCGTTGTGCTTCGCGCTCGTCGCAACCGCCACGTAGATTTCGAGCAGAGTCTGTCGAAGGGGGTCGGGCTCCTCAACGTACCGGACCTCCATGGTCCGGATTTGCCGTTTGGCTTCCTGGTAGGCGGCCAAGAACTCACGATCGCGGAGAAGGCCCCGCTGTGACCCTTCCGACTTGTAGGTGCGGAACTTCCCGGTCTTCTCCCTGGCGAGGCGCCAGGCGAATGGGCAGTCGTCGGCACTGCTGACATGGTCCTTCAATCGTTCCCGGATTCGGCGTTTGGTCCGACCGACGTAGAAATGCCGGCCTTCCTTGGTGAAGAGATACCCCCCGCCTTTCGGTGTCCCATTCCCGGCTGGCGCGGTGTCAACCGTGACAGGCTCCATGGCCATCAGCTTCTCGAAGTTCCCGTGGAGGCTCTCGACGACTTCCCTGAACTCCGTGTCCAACATTCCTCCTTCCGGTCGCGGAGTTGGTCGAACCCTCCACAGCTTTGTCGGTGCTCGGTGCCTCCACGTGACAGGACCAACCCCGATGGCGGCCGGTCGCCGGCCCGGGAGGTTGGTCAGTTCCCACCGGCGCGATCGAGGTTGAGGGCGAGGAGGCGCTCGAGGAGCGCGTCGTCGGACATGGCGGGGTCCCAGCCGTAGGCGGCGAAGACGGCGGCGTCAAGCTTCTGGTGGGCGAGGGCGAGCCAGGCGGGGCGCTGGTTGTAGAGGTTGGTGAGGGTGCGGACCATGAGCCTGGCCGCACCGCGCTCGAAGCAGAACGACTCCCCGACCGGGTCGGCCTCGGCCGGCTTCGGGTGCCGGAGCAGCTCGCAGAGGTCCAGGAAGTGCTGCTGCGCCGCCTGTCGTTCCCCGAGCGCGGCGCGCCGCCACTTGGCGATGAACTCTGCAGCGTTCATGCGACGCATTGTGGCACGGCAGCGAGCAACCGGCGTGAGCGGGCCTTGACTCCCTGGTTCTGGCGGCGGCTGCCGGCGTCGACTCACCACGCCGCCACGGCCGCGGCCGACGAGCTTCCCGGGCAGCGTCCGGGGCCACAGCCGGGCTGGATCTCTCCCGGCGCTGCCACGAGTTGCGTGGAGAAGGGAAGTTCCCGCCCCCCGTCGCTGGTTTTCCTGCTCATGGCGAGCCCGGGCCGCCGGTCGTTCAACCTGCGGAGGCGTGGAGATTCCTGATGACGAGCCTGCGTGGAGTGGTGCGCCACATGGTCCGAGGGTGTCTGCTGGCGTTGGTCTCTCTCGTCCTGGCGCTTCGAGCGTCCGCGGGCCCGCCCTTTCTCACCGATGACCCCGAGCCTGTGGCCACCCGGCACTGGGAGGGCTACCTCTTCTCCACGATGGATGCCACCCGGCCCGCGAAGGCGGGCGTGATGCCGGCGCTGGAATTCAACTACGGAGCCGCGCCCGACCTGCAGCTCCACGTGGTCGTGCCCTGGGCGTTCTCCTCGCTCCCCGGAGTGTCCCGCACCTCTGGCCTCGGAGACATCTCGCTGGGCGTGAAGCTCCGATTCGTCCACGAGACAGATACGCGGCCCCAGGTGGGCATCTTCCCCATGGTCTCCGTGCCTACCGGCTCTTCGGAGCGGAACCTGGGGAGCGGGGGGAGCGCGGTCTTCCTGCCGATCTGGGTGCAGAAGAGCTTCGGTCCCTGGACCACCTACGGAGGCGGCGGCTACACGGTCAGCCATGCGCAGGGAAGCCGCGACACCTTCTCGGGAGGCTGGTTGCTCCAGCGTGAGCTGGGCGAGAAGGTGGCCCTTGGCGCGGAGTTCTTTGCCCAGGCCCGCTCGAGCGATTCGACCGCGGGCACGACGATTCTCGACGCGGGGGGACAGGTGAGCCTCGCCCCTTCCTTCAGCGTCCTCATCAGTGCGGGAGGCAGCGTGGCGGGCGCCCACCATCGCGTCGCCTACCTCGGCCTCTACTGGACCTGGGGTCCCGTGGAATCGATTCAGGCGAAGCCCGGGTCGGGCCCATGACCGCAGGATCGTCAACGAACCAGGGCGGCCGGGCGCGAGACACCTGGCTGCTCGTCGCATCCCGGATGGTCCGCGTGTTCGCCCGGCCTCCTGGCGGTGGAGCAGGCCGCCCTCACCGAGACGGTGGCCAACGTGGCGCGCACCGCGGGGGCGTCGCTCTCGCCCGTCCTGGCCGGCGTGCCGGTGCACCAGGAGGCCGTCGGAGGCATGGGGAGGTCCGCGCAGGGGACTGCCGGACGCAGGAAAGGCGCCGCACCGCCCTTTGCCGACGCCTGGCCTCCTCAACCCTCAGGCGCCGGACCCGATGCCGAGAGGAGGGGCGGAGGAGCTCTCCTGGGCTCCTGCGAGGTTACTGCAGCGTCGCCAGCATGCGGATGACGCCCGCCTCGCCGGTGAAGGGCTGCAGCGCCTTCCCGATCACGGCGCCGGCGCAGAGGTGCCGGTCGGCGCAACGCATCGCGTGCCCCGGGGTCGAGGAGGCGACGAGGAGGTCGCCGATGGCGATGCTCCCGCCCTGCGCCGTGACCTTGACCGGCACCTGTCCGACCAGGGCCAGCAGCGGCCTGGTCTCGGTGCGCTCGTCGCGGG
>DAONEV010000095.1:0-12701 GCA_035403265.1 Thermoanaerobaculaceae bacterium
CCCCGGCCACTCCTGGGCGCGCTTCTTCCGCAATCAGCAGGAGCTCGTTCACATGCGCATCTCCAGGGACCTGCCCGCAGCCCTCAAGGGGGTGGAGGCCCTGGTCCTGGCGGTGCGCCACGAGCCTTACCTGGGGCTCGACCCCGACCAGGTGGTGGCGTGGGTCGGCCACCCGCTCGCGGTCATCGACTGCTTCGGCATCCTCGACGACGCCGCCATCCGCCGGTACTTCGAGCTCGGCTGCGAGGTCAAGGCGCTCGGCCGCGGCCATATCCAGCGCATCAAGGAGCGCGTCCGCGCGGCCAGGGAACGGTAGCCTCCGACTACCCGGCGACCGGTTGGCCGGGCCGGCGTCGGGGGCACGCATCAGGCAGGATCGGCCGGATCGCTCAGCACCCGCGCCAGGGTCTCCTCCAGATCGTTGATGGAGAAAGGCTTGGTGAGGGCCGCCACGAACCCCGCCTGCTGATAGCCGGCCAGCGCTTGGTCGGTGGAGTAGCCCGAGGCGACGATGGCTCGAACGCGCGGGTCGAGCTCCCGCAACTGCGCCACGGCGTCGCGCCCGCCCATGCCGCCGGGAATAGTCAGGTCCATGAGGACGCACGCGAACGGCCGGCCCGAGGTCTGCGCCGACTTGAATGCGGCGATCGCGGCCTCTCCGTCGGCGACGGCCATGACCTCGTACCCGAGCTCGGAGAGCACGTCCTGGTAGAGCCGTCGGAGGTCGCCTTCATCGTCCATGACCAGGATACGACCGTTGCCGTGAGGCAAGCGCTGCGGCGGCGTCGCCTCCTCCTCGACGCGTCCGCCTGGCAGCGCCGGCAGGTAAATGACGAGGGTCGCCCCGGGCCGTCCGTCGTCCTCGACCTCGACGTGACCGCCGTGGCGGCTGACGATGGCGTGGACCGACGTGAGGCCGAGGCCAGTGCCGTTCGGCTTGGTCGTGACGTAGGGGTCGAAGACCCGGGCACGCTGCTCGGCGGGAATACCGGGACCGTGATCCGAGACCGCGATGCGCACGTACGGTCCGGGCGGGAGCGGCAACCTCGATTCCGCACCCACGGTGAGGTTCGAGGCCCGCAACGTGATCTCGCCACCTCCAGGCATCGCCTGGTCGGCGTTGAGCACCAGGTTTCCCATCGCCTGATTGAGCTGGCCCTCGTCCACCTCGGCTGGCCAGAGGCCGGCCGCGACCTCCACGCGCAGGGCGCACGGCGAGCCGGCAAGGACGAATCGCGCCGATTCCTCGAGGATCGGCCCCAGATCGGCGAGCCGGCGCAGGGGCACACCGCCCCGGGCGAACCCCAGGAGCTGGCTGGTCAGCCGCTGGGCACGCATGAGCGAAGCCTCGGCGCCCTCCAGGAAGGGCTGCGAGGCATGGTCCCGGGGCAGCCGGCGCCCCGCCAGGGTGACGTTGCCCAGCGCCGCTGCGAGGATGTTGTTGAAGTCATGGGCCAGGCCGCCGGCCAGCACTCCCAGCGACTCGAGCTTGTCGGTCCGGATGCGCTGCTCCTGGAGGGCCCGCCGCTCGGTGACGTCCCGAGCCGTGAGGAGGAACAGCGGGGCACCCTGGAGCACCAGTGGCGTGACCCACATCTCGATCGACCGTTCCTCGCCGCCGGACCTCCGCAGGACGGCCTGCAGCGTCTCACCGGATGGCCGTGACGGCGCATCCCCAAGTAGGTCGTCGAGGCCCGGCAACGAAAGACCGGACAGACTGGTCCCCGGCGCCAGATCGACTGCCGGGCCGAAGAGCCTGGAGGCGGCGCGATTGGCCTCGACGACGGTGCGGGCGCGCGGGTCGATCAGCAATCGGACCGCCGCATCGTCCTCGAAGAGGCGCCGGTATCGGGCTTCTGACTCCCCGAGCTCGCTGGTCCGGCGGCCGACCTCAGCCTCGAGACGGCGGGCGTAGCGCCAGCGCACGGCCGAGCGCATCCCGAGCATGACGGCGCTCCCAGCCGCCAGCAGAGTCAGGAGGGCGAACCACCAGGTGCGCCACAGCGGGGGCGCGACGGTGACGACGCCGCTGGCCGTTGCCGCGGACCAGAGACCGGCGGCGTTGGCAGCCCGCAGCCTCAGGCGATAGTGGCCCGGAGGGAGGTTGAAGAAGCGGATGGTGCGCTCTCTGGCCCCCAGATCAGGGCTCCAGCCGCGGTCGGCGCCCTCCAGGCGGGTCTGGAAGCGCAGCCGGTCCTCGTCGAGAAAGGAGACGGCCCGCCAGGCAAAGGTCAGCTCGCTGGTGTCGTGTGGAAGCGTCACGGATTGGCCGGCCGCCCACTTCCGTCCCTGGGCCTCGACGGTCTCGACCGCGACGAGCGGTGGGGAAGACGAAGACAGGTCGGCCTCGGGCCGGTAGCGGGAAACCCCCGCCTCGGTGCCGACCCAGACGTTGCCCGCACCGTCGACCAGCAAGGCGGCACGGTTGCTCTCCCAACCGGCCAGCCCGTCCGCCGGAGTAAAGGTTCTCGCCTCACGGCCGTCCCAGCGCGTCACGCCGCCGTCAGACCCGAGCCAGACGCCGCCCGCCCGGTCCGGCGCGATGGCGTAGATCGGGTGCGCGGCCTGAAGCGCCGCCGGCGGTGGCACGAGCCGGTCCCCGTCGAGGATCTCGAGACCGCCACGCGACCCGATCCACACCCTCCCCGGACGCTCCTCCCAGGCCGCATAGACGCTCTCGTTCGGGCCCGGCGTCGAGGGAGTGAGCCTGCGAGCACCCCCCCGGGGATCCCAAGACCACACACCGCGGCCGTCGGTGAGCGCCAACAAGGAGCCGTCGGCACGCCGGACCAGGCGGCGGAGGGCCGTGAGAGGTGCGGTCTTGGCAGACAGCGCGCGGGGCCCGGCGAGTTGGAACAGCCCCCGGCTGCCGCCGAACATCACGTTGCCGAACGCCATCCGGACGGTGACGACGTCACCGGACGGGGGGACCTGGATCGGCCACGACAGGTCGCCCCGCGCGCTCAAATGCCCCAGGCCCCGGTCGCTGGCGGCGATCCAGACGCCGCCACGCCCGTCGGGCTCAAGGTCCATGACGCGCTGGCTGGCCTCTGACTCGCCCGCCAGCGATGGGAACGGAATCGCCCGGATCCTCTCGCCGGCCAGCACCGAGAGGCCGGTGTTGTGCCCCAGCACGACCACGCCCGGCGAGACCTCGGCGACCGCCGACACCTCGCTCTCGAGCAGCCCGTGCCGGCTGCGATAGGTCGCAAAGCGGCGCGAGAGGAGACGGGAGAGCCCGCGGTCTCCGGCGATCCACACGAGCCCCTCCCGATCGCAAAGGAGGTCATTGGCTCCGAGCGATACCAGACCGCTGAGAAGGTCGAGACGCTCGGACGCGCCGGTCATCGGCTCGACGCGGAAGAGCGCCAGTCCAGCCCCGGCCATCATCGCTCCGTCGCCTGCCGCGGCCAGCCGGATCGTCCCGGCCTGCTTGGCGAGCGGCCCTGGAAGTGGGGCCAAGGGGCTCCACACGCCGCCCCGCAGGCGATCGACCCGGGAGACACCAGCCAGCCACAGGTCGGGTGGTGCCGTGGCGGCCCGGGGGCCGAGGGCAATGCCGCGCAGCTCGCGCGCTTGAGGAGGTATCAGCAGGTTCACGCTGGTGTCCAGGCCGTTCCTGTCGAGGCGGGCCAGGCCCCCTTCGGTAGCGATCCAGAAGGTGCCGGCGACGGCCACGACGCCCCGCACCTCGTGGCCGGGGAGCCCGGCAGCCGCATCCAGATGTTGCCACTGCCCGTCCCAGAGGTACGCCCCGTCGGCTCCGGCCGCCACGAGGACCTGCGGCCTTCCGTCGACAAGCGTGGCGGCGAGCCCGGGCACGCTGTACAGCACGGCCCAGGCCAGCATCTCGGGGCCGTCGTGGAACGTCCACGTCCGCCCGTCGAAGACCGCGAGGGTGGCTCTGGCGTGCGGGGCGAGTGCCACCACCTGGCCGTCCGCGAGGCATCGGACGTACATGTAGTCCGACCAGGGAAGCGGGTCCGGGGAGCCGATGGGTTTCCACGAGGCGCCGTCGTGCCGGGCCAACCCGCCGGGTGTGCCGATCCACACCTGCCCGTCCGGACACTGGTCAAGGCTCCTGACGGTCGCGCTTGGCAGTCCCTGGGCCCGGGTATAGGAGCGCACCAGGTACTCCCCGGACCACGCCGGCGTGACAAGCCCCAGCGCCACCACACCCAGCGCCGCGGCGAGCCGAGCTGCCCGGCCACGACAGATGCCCGGCACGGACCACGGCCTGCCAGCCTGGCGCCAGAGATCGGTCCGGGGCGGGCTCTGCATCAGCGCCCCGGCTCGACCCGGCAGCAGGCGCATCGCACGCACCAGCACCGGCCAGCGTCCAGTTCCGGGAGGATTGGCAAGACACGCCGCGTCACTGCATCGGATGATACCCCTGGCCACGGCTGATCGACGCCGTGCCTGTGGGCAGGCTGGGGTATCCTGCCGGTCCGGGAGAAGGCCGATGCGGACTCGAAGCGTGCTCATGAAGGTGGTGGCGGGCGCGGTTACAACCCTCGCCGCCGCCACTCCGGCCCTGGCTCTCCGTCCGGGCTCCGGACTCGGGGATGGCCGCGTCGGGGTCATCGTCGAGCTGACCCGCCCACCGGCGGCCGAGGTGTGGACGCGGCGTGCCCGCGAATCCGGCGCAGGCGAGGGTCTCGGCTCTGCCGGGACGGGCGGCCTGGCGCGCCTCGTCGCTGACACTCGGGCACAGATGGCTCTCGTCCAGGACGAGCAGCGCGTCCTTCTCGGCGCCCTCGCGGCATCCCCCATCGAGGCCACGGTTGTGTTCCGAACCCAACGAGTGCTCAATGCCATCGCGCTGGAGGTGGACGAGTCGTCGATCCCGGGCATCGAGGCGCTCCCCGGCGTGCGGGCCGTGAACCCACTCGTGTGGCACACCCTGGGCAACTCGACGAGCGTGCCCTGGATCGGCGCGCCGGCGGCCTGGTCGGGGTTTGGAGCGACCGGCCGGGGTGTGCGGATCGGGATCATCGACTCGGGTCTCGACTACCTCCACCGCGACTTCGGGGGCCCGGGCTCCTACTCGGGACAGAGCTTCGACGACAACGTCGTGCCCTGGACGGCCAAGGTGGTCGGCGGCACCGACCTGGTCGGCGACGCCTACACGGGCTCGGCCTCCACGGCCAGACCCGACGGCGATCCGATGGACTGTGGTGAGAACGGCCACGGCACCCACGTCGCCGGCAGCGCGGCCGGTTACGGCGTGACCTCGAGCGGCCTGACCTACGCCGGACCGTGGCAGGCGGGGCTCGATCCGGCCGGTTTCCTCATCGGTCCCGGCGTCGCCCCCGAGGCGCAGCTCTACACCATCCGGATCTTCGGCTGCAGCGGCAGCAGCGCCATGACCATCGCCGGCCTCGAATGGGCCAGCGACCCCAACCAGGACGGCAACCTCACCGACCGGCTCGACGTCGTCAACCTGTCACTCGGCTCCGCCTTTGGTGGTGCCGATCCGTCAGGCGAACACGCCATCGACACCCTGGTGTCGCTCGGCACCGTGGTCGTGGTGGCGGCAGGAAACAACGGGGACATCTACACCGTCGTCGGCAGCCCATCGAGCGCCGACAACGCCTTGTCGGTTGCATCGTGTGCTGACGACGGGGTCGACGGTGCACGGCTGCTCGTCGAGACCCCTGCCGCTCTCGCCGGCGAGGTGCCCAGCGCCGCGGCCGAGTTCGGTCCGACACCGCCATCCACTGGAATCTCGGCCACGGTGGTCGCCTCCATACCCGCCGACGGCTGCGCGACACTCGCCAATCCGGGCGAGATGGCTGGCAGGATCGCCCTGGTCGACCGCGGCACCTGCAACTTCACGGTCAAGGTGAAGAACGCCCAGTCTGCCGGCGCCGCGGCTGCGATCGTCGCCGACAACCGCGTCGGCCCGCTGCTCACCATGGGTGGTGAGGATACTTCGATCACCATCCCCTCAGTGTTCATCTCCCAGGCCGACGGGGCGACGCTGCGAGGCGCACTGGCCGGCGGTGTGACGGCCGCCCTGCGCATCCTCAACCTGGCCGCCACCGTGGCGTCCAGCTCTTCGCGAGGGCCGCGCGGTGGCGACCTGGCGCTCAAACCCGAGATCACGGCTCCCGGGGTCGCCATCACCTCGGCGTCGGCGCGCAGCGGCTCCCTTGGCATGACCGCCTCGGGAACCTCCATGGCAACGCCGCACATTACCGGAGTGGCCGCGGTCCTGCGCCAGCTTCACCCCGCCTGGACCTCGGCCGAGCTCAAGGCGGCGATCATGGGCACCGCCGTGCCGGTCCTCCCGGTGCACGCCCAGACCGAGGGTCCGGCCAACGGTGCCGGCCGGGTCGGCGCCGGCCGCGTCGACGCAGCCGCCGCGGCGGCGGCCACCCTGGTGGTTTGCGACGCCGAGGCCCCCGGACGGGTGGCCCTGTCGTTCGGTACCGTCGAGGCCGTGGGAGTCAGCCGCGTGCGCCGGACGGTGCGAGTCACCAACAAAGCTGCGGTTGCACAGGCACTGGCGCTCTCCTTTCGACCCGTAGTGGCGGTGCCGGGCATCTCGGTGAACTTCCCCGAAGGGACGACCCTGAGCGTGCCGACCGGAGGTTCCGTGACGTTCCCGGTGGAGCTGGTCGTGGACGCCCCCGCGGTGCGTGCGGTGCGCGACCCTGGGGCGGACGCGACGCAGGACGGGATGGCACGACATTACCTGGTCGAGGAGAGCGGCCACGTCGTCGTCGCCACAGGCGAAGGCGAGCAGGCCCAGGTACCACTCCACGCAGTGATCCGACCGACCAGCTCCCTCGCCCTGGACGTTCCACCCGCGGGTCTGACCGTCGGCACGTCCGCGACCACCGCCAACCTGACGTTTACCGGTCAAACGCTGGGCACGCCGGGAGCCGATCCGACGGCTGCGGTGGCCATGGTCTCGCCTCTGGAGCTGGTGTGGACCAACCCGGCCGCGCCTCCGAGTCGGGACCGCTTCGGCGTCATCCGGTGGCTCGGGGTGACCAGTGACGCTCCGCAGCGGGGCGGCGTGGCCAACGCCACCGTCTTCTTCGGGCTCGCCGTTCACGGTCCATGGCCGTCCCCACGGGACGTCGACATCTCGATCGGCATCGATACCAACCAGGACCGTGTCCCGGAGTGGCGACTGGCGACCACGGACTACGGCGCCATCGTCTCCAGGGGCGAGGAGAACCCACGGAAGTCGGACGTCTTCGGCGCCGAGCTGTCCAATCCTCTCACCTCTGAGCCGTTGAGTTTCGTCACCCGGGACCGGGTGCCTCCAGGGACCGGTGCGATGTCGGTCTTCGGCACCGAGGTGATGGTCCTGGCGCTCCCGGCCAGCGCCCTGGGGCTCACCGATCAGGCCAGCCAATTCGATTTCACGGTCGGCGTTTCGCTGCCAAACTCCACGCGTTCCTCCACCTCGCCGACGCTCACCTATGACGTCGCCCGGCCTGGACTCTCGCCGGCCAACGGCATGCCACCCCTGCCGCTGGCGCCCGGGCAGCCGCTGCCCGTGCGGGTGGATCGCCAGGCGCTCACCGGGCGTGGCTCTGGTGGGCTGTTGCTGCTCGTCCACAGCAATCCCAGCGGCGCCCGTGCCGCCGCCGTGCCGGTGACGTTCGCCGATTGCACCCTCGATCCGTGCCCTGCCGTGACGACCACCCTCGCGCCGTCGACTCGTACCGTGACGCTGCGTGTCGCGGAGACACCGGCGTGCTCACCGGTGACCTACGCGTGGGATTTTGGCGACGGATCGCCGGCCGGCAGCGGCGCCACGGCCACTCACTCCTATGAGCGACCGGGCACTTACACCTGGCATCTGACCGTGCGGGCCTCCGGCCAGAGCTGCTCGTCGAGCGGAGCCCTGACCCTTCGAGGAGTGGTACGCCGGCGCCTGCCACGCGGTTGACGCCACGGCGCGCGCAGGCTCTAATGCCCAACGGCATGGTGAAGGAGGCTCCGAATGACTATTCCGACGACCGGTAGCCCAGCATCCAACCCGACCCTCGCGCGGTGGGTCGAGGAGACCGCACGGCACTGTCAGCCCGATCGCATTCACTGGTGCGACGGCTCGCCCGGGGAGTACCAGGAGATGCTGCGCCTGATGATCCAGGCCGGCACCGCCATCCAGCTCAACCCCGAGAAGCGCCCCGGCAGCATCTTCGTGCGCTCCGACCCGGGCGACGTGGCGCGGGTCGAGGACCGCACGTTCATCTGCTCCGCCTCGCAGTCCGATGCCGGCCCGACCAACAACTGGAAGGATCCGAATGAGATGCGTGCCATCATGAGCCAGCTCTACGCCGGCTGCATGAAGGGTCGCACCCTGTATGTGATCCCGTACAGCATGGGTCCGGTCGGCTCGCCGATCGCCGGCATCGGCGTCGAGCTCACCGACTCGCCCTACGTCGTCGCCAACATGCACACGATGACCCGGGTCGGGACCAGGGTGCTGGATGTGCTGGGTGACAGCACCCACTTCGTCCGCGGACTGCATTCCGTCGGCTCCCCGCTCAAGGAAGTACAACCCGACTCGCCGTGGCCGTGCGACGCCACCAACAAGTACATCATCCACTTCCCCGACACCCGCGAGATCCAGTCCTACGGCTCGGGGTACGGCGGCAACGCACTGCTCGGCAAGAAGTGCCACGCCCTGCGCATCGCCTCGGTGCAGGCGCGCGATGAGGGGTGGCTTGCCGAGCACATGCTTATCCTCAAGCTCACCAGCCCCGAGGGCCAGGTCCGCTACATCACCGGCGCCTTCCCCTCGGCCTGCGGCAAGACCAATCTGGCGATGCTCATCCCCACGGTGCCAGGCTGGAAGGTGGAGACGATCGGCGACGACATCGCATGGATGAAGTTCGGCCCCGACGGGCGGCTATATGCCATCAACCCCGAGGCCGGTTTCTTCGGCGTGGCGCCGGGCACCTCCATGAAGTCCAACCCCAACGCCCTGCTCACGGCCCGCGCCAACTCGATCTTCACCAACTGCGCCATGACCCCCGAGGGCGACGTGTGGTGGGAGCAGATGACCGACGACGAGCCGGCGTCCCTCACGGACTGGATCCGGCGGCCGTGGCAGCCGGGGTGCGGGCGCAAGGCGGCCCATCCCAACGCCCGCTTCACGACCCCGGCGCGGCAGTGTCCCGTCATCGCGCCGGAGTGGGAGGATCCCAAGGGCGTACCGATTTCGGCCATGCTCTTCGGCGGCCGCAGGGCCGGCGTGGTGCCTCTCGTGTGCGAGGCGTTCAACTGGCAGCACGGGGTGTTCCTGGGCTCCATCATGTCCTCGGAAACCACGGCCGCAGCGGCCGGCAAGGTCGGCGAGCTGCGCTTCGACCCCTTCGCCATGCTGCCGTTCTGCGGCTACCACATGGGCGACTATTTCGCCCACTGGCTCAAGATGGGTGGCCGCACCAGCGCCGACAAGCTGCCGCGGGTCTACTACGTGAACTGGTTCCGCCGCGACGAGAGCGGGAAGTTCCTGTGGCCCGGCTACGGCGAGAACAGCCGCGTCCTGAAGTGGATCTTCGAGCGCTGCGAGGGCAAGAGCGAGGCCGTGCCGACCCCCATTGGCATGCTGCCGACGCCATCTACCATCGACATGGTCGGCCTCGACGCCGCCCCGGGTGCGATGGAGGAGCTGCTACGTATCGACCGGGACGGGTGGCTCGCCAACTGCGAGCAGATCGACAAGCACTACGCCCGATTCGCCGAACGACTCCCCCAAGCACTGCGCGACGAGCTCGCCTCGCTCCGCCAGCGCCTGTCCGCCGCTCGCTGAGCGTTCCGCTCCCCCGCCCACCCGAAGTGGGCGGGGGATTCCAGGTTCCAGCCCGGCGCCATACTCCGCATCGGCAGGCCCGGGGCGGCGACGGGCAGCGGAGCTCAGGCTCGACTCCGGCCCACAGTATCCGCGCCGCGACGTTGCGCCTCCTACTCCGAGGCGTTCACCTTGGTGTGGGTGTGCATCCCGGGCGCCCCAGCCAGGGCAAACCCGTCGTTCCCGGGGAAGTGGATCTCCGAAAGGAAGTTCTTCCCCTCCGCCGTGTCAAAGATAACCTGGACCATGGTGGCGCCAGTGTCGGCAAGCCGCGTCACGATCGGCAGCAGTGACGTCCCACCGCCGGCGGTGTCCCGGAGGAGGACGCGGTTGCCCAGCTCGCCTTCGAGACGGACCTCATAGCGGCCGGCCGGCATCTCCTTGTCCTTGACGAAGAAATTGAACGGGATCTTCACGAACGCCGAGCCCGCCGCCATGGCGGGAGTGCTCGCCAGTCCGACGGAGAGGATCCCAACTACCAGTGAGGCCAATAGTAACTTCTTCATGGGTCAGTCCCTTTCGTTACCCTTGATGCCGTTCACTGCGCCGGGGGGGCAGGCCTGGTCTCACAGCACCAGTGAGACAACATCTCAACAAACCCTCTCCGTGCGGACAGGAATTCCCCGGCACTCCGACCAAGGGCAACCAACGACAACCCTCGTTGTCGCTCTCCCAGATCAGTTCCGGGTCGACCTGAGTTCGACTCCCAGCCGGCTCACGATCGGTCGGGATCTTCGGAGGAGCGGACCGTCAGGATGTCCTCAGAGACCCTTGTGACGGGCTACCACCGTGGCTGCGGCCTGGGCCACCGGCTTGACGACGATCTCGTCGACGTTGACGTGCGCCGGGCGTGTCACCGCCCAGACGACGCAGTCCGCGATGTCCTGCCCGGTCAGGGCGGTGAGCCCCTCGTAGACCTTCCTCGCCCGCTCGGCGTCGCCGAAAAACCGGACCTGCGAGAACTCGGTCTCCACCAGACCCGGAGCGACGTCGGTGACCCGCACCGGCGTACCGTTCAGCTCCAGCCGCAGGGTCTGGGTAACGGCACGCGCCGCGTGCTTGGCGGCCGTGTAGCCGGCTCCCCCCGGGTACACCTCGCGCCCGGCGATGGATGTGACGTTGACGATGTGACCACCCCCGGCCACCAGACGCGGCAACAGCGCCCGGGTCACGCGCATCAACCCCAGCACATTGGACTGGTACATGGCCGTCCAGTCCTCGTCCCGGGCCTCGGCGATCGGCTCGAGACCCAGGGCGCCACCGGCGTTGTTGACCAGCACCGCGAGCTCCGCGGGCACCGCCGCGCAGAAAGCCTCCACTGAGGCCGGATCGGTTACGTCCAGACGCGCGGCCTGGCCACCGATCTCGGCCGCGAGGGCGTCCAGCCGGCCCATCCGCCGTGCTCCCACCATGACCTCGAACCCCGCCCCCGCCAGCGCCCGCGCCGTGGCTTCGCCGATCCCGCTCGACGCCCCAGTCACCACTGCCCATCTGCCATTCGACATGTCCGACTCCCTGCGCATTCATCGGGATGCGCGCCCGCCAGCCTACTCGCCCCGCCGCGTCGCGCCAAGATCCACGACCTCCGAGTGTCAGTTCGGCAGGCCCTCCGACGTCCGTCACGACGGTCTGGCCCCCCTTCTTCGAATCGCTGCGCCGGCTCTGGCACGCGGCTTGCTCAAGGGGTGGAGTGAACCTCCTCCTTCCTATCCTGGCGGCGGTGGTGGCGGCAACGCCACCGCCGGCGCCGCGTTCTGTCCCTTCGCTTTTCGCGTGGCGGGCCGTGGCGCCACGGGGACTGATCTCTCCTCACCCGCCTCCGCCAAAAAGCAGGTGCCAGCCGATGACGAAGATGGGGAGGTCGGCGAGCACGTGGGCGACCCAAGGAACCCACACCGAACGGTAGCGCAGGTAGAGCCAGGACCACGCCGCTGCTGCCGCCAGCACCGCCAGGGAGCCCGTCACCACGAGCACCGGGCCCGCCTGGGCCGCCAGTGCCAGGGAGTGGTGCGCAGTGAAGCACGCGGCCGAAGCGAGCACCGCGAGGGCCCGCCCGCCGAGCACCCGGTCGAGCACGGTCGACCACTGCCTGAACACGAACCATCGCCAGACGATCTCCTCGATCAGCGAGTTGAGCAGCACCCAGTAGGCGGCGCCGGCCAGGTAGCGCAGTGGCGTCCCGATGCCGGCCCGGTTTGCCATGGCCCGGACCTGGGCCGGGTCGATCCAGCCGCGGCCGAATGTCAGGTACGCGCCCACGATCGCGGCCGCCATCGCAACGCCCACGAGCAGGCCGATCCCAAGACCACCCTGACGCGCTGGGGACCAGCTCCAGCGCCCCCTCTCGACCCCCAGCCACCACCCGGCGGGGAGCGCCACGAGCCAGAGCTTGGCCAGAGCGAACCCCACCTGCCCCACCGGTCCAGGCGCAAGCCAGTGGGCGAGCGCTACCGCCAGCGACGGCACCGGCACAAGCAGGACCAGCGCCAAGGCCGCGCGACGGGTCACTCGATCCATGACAGGGAATTGTAGAGTCAACCGTAGATGCGAGAAGGGCGGCGCTTCGGGCGCCGCCCCAACCTCGAAGCCCCTCCACCTGAGACTACCGCCCGGACGTGCCTGCCTCTGAGCCGGGCCGGCCATATGCCTCCGGGTGCAGGTACCGGCCCCGTTCGCCCTCGGGCTTGTCCTCCTCCACCGGGACCCGGTGCACCTCGGCGAAGGGGTCGTGACGAATGCCTGTGACCTGCCACGACACGCGGATGTGCGGCACGTCCGTCTCGATGACGAAGGCGTTGCCGTCGATCTCCCGGGCGACCCGTGCGCGCGCCCACGTCCCTCCGCCGATGACCGTGAGCTGGTAGCGGAAGTCGCGATT
>DAONEV010000096.1:0-12667 GCA_035403265.1 Thermoanaerobaculaceae bacterium
CGAGCGCGTAGCGCGAGGCCAATGACTGAAGGCCAAGGGTTACCCTCTCGGGTGGGAGCCGAACTGCTCGATGGCAGCGCGATGAGCACCTCCGCGGGAGGGCCGGACCCCAATCCTCGGACCGCTCGCCGACCAGTTTGAGCCGCTCTCGACCCCCGTTGCCTACTTCGCGACGCCGATGACGCCGCAGGCGACGCGGGGACCGGCGTTGCCGGTCGGCTGGGTCTTGAGGTCGTCGCCCTTGAGGTGGACGATCAGGCCGCGGCCGAGGATGCAGGTGGGTCCATCGTGGACGGTCACGCCGTCGACGGTCAGCTCGAGGTGTGCCCTGCCGGCCGCATCGGCCTGCAGGTTGCCGAGGTCGCCGCCGTGGCGTGCCATCTCCATGGGTCCGGCGTGGGGGTGGCCGGTGGGGTTGAAGTGACCGCCGGCGGAGGCGGCGTCCGGGGCTGAGCAGTCGCCAAGCTCGTGGATGTGAAAGCCGTGCAAGGCGCCCGGGGTGAGACCGTCCACATCGGCCACGACCTTGACCCTGTCGCTGTCCTGGGTGAACGTCACGACCCCTTTGACCCGGTTGCCCACCGTCGGTGAGAGGACAGCCACGGCCCTGGTCACGGCAGGGTTGATGGAGCCCTGACCGTGCATCTCGTGCTGGGCGACCGCCGGTGCCGCGAACGCAAGTGCAAGTGTGAGAGCAGTTGTGGTGCTACGCATGAGGTACCTCCTGCTCAATTTCGAACCCTGCCGTCGTCGGGGCTCTTCCCGGGCTGGTCGGGCCACGAACCGCTGACCGGCGAGCCCGCTACAATCTGCCTATGGACCGCGATCAACTGGTGGCCTACCTCGACGACCTCCTCGACGCGGACGACGTAGAGGACGCGTCGCTCAATGGCTTGCAGGTGGCGGGCCGGCCGGAGATCCGGCGCCTGGCCACCGCGGTCTCGGCCTCGGCCGAGCTCTTTGTGCAGGCGGCGGCTTGGGGCGCCGACGCGGTGCTCGTGCACCACGGCCTGCTGTGGCGGGGTGACGAGCCCCCTCGTCTCGTCGGGTCCTTCCGCGAGCGGGTGCGCCTGCTGCTCGCCAATGACCTCAGCCTGCTCGCCTACCACCTGCCCCTCGACCGCCACCCGGCGCATGGCCACGCCGCCGTGCTGGCGCGCGGGTTGGGGCTGGACCGCCTCGAGCGCTTCGGCCACTTCAGCGGTGTCGCCATTGGCTTCGCCGGGGTGTTCGGGGAGCCGGTCGCCGTCGAGGAGTTGGTGGCGCGGATCAGCAAGGCCTGTGGCCAGGAGCCGCTCGTGTTTGCCGGTGGCCCGCCGTTGGTGGCCTCGGTCGGGATCGTCACCGGAGGCGCCCCGAGCGGCTT
Organism: Thermoanaerobaculaceae bacterium; assembly: GCA_035403265.1. GTDB lineage: Bacteria > Acidobacteriota > Thermoanaerobaculia > Thermoanaerobaculales > Thermoanaerobaculaceae > JAAYVZ01. Next base: position 1,367 of record DAONEV010000096.1, read on the forward strand.
CGAGGAAGCCGTCGCCGACGGCCTCGACGCCTACATCACCGGCGAGGCTCGGGAGTGGGTCCAGCACCGTGCGGCGGAGGACGGGGTCCACTTCATCGCCGCCGGGCACTACGCCACCGAACGCTTCGGCCTGTGGTCCCTCGGCGAGTTCCTCACCAGGCGACACGGCCTCGAGATCCAGTTCTTTGACTTCCCGAATCCGGTCTGACCCCGGCCCACCCGCCCAGCAGATCAGCCAATCAGACCGTCAGCCGATCTGGCAGGCTGATCCGCTGGGTGATGGCGGTCAGGTCATTGCCTGCTCGGTGAGGAAGTCCTTGAACTCCGTCTCGTAGAGGGAGAGCAGCACGGCGGTCAGCCCGAAGATGAGGGGACCGTAGACGAGGCCCGGCAGCCCGAACAACTGCATGCCCCCGAGGACGGCGAAGAAGATCCACAACGTCGACATCTCGGCGTCGCCCTGCATGAGCATGGGACGCAGGAAGTTGTCGATCGAGCCGACGCCGACGCCGCACCAGATCGCCAGGAAGACAGCGAGGCCGGGATGGCCGGTGAAGGCCAGGAAGACGCAGGCCGGACCCCAGATCAGAGTTGTGCCGATCAGGGGAACGAGGCTGGCGAAGGCCATCATGGTGCCCCAGAAGAGCCCGGGCAGTCCACAGATGGCGAGCCCGATGCCCCCGACCACGCCCTGGGCCGCGGCGGTGCCGAAGGCGCCCAGGAGCGCCGACCGGGAAACGCCCCGGATGCGCGCCAGGAGCATGGCTTCCTGGGAGGCCCGCAGCGGAAAGAGGCGGCGGAACGAGGTCAGCATCTCCTCGCCGTCCTTGAACACATAGAAGAGCACGAACAGGAAGAGAAGGAACTGGCCGAGGACGGCGCCGGTGCCGGAGAGGATGGCGCCGCCCTTGGCGAGGAGCAGCGCCCCCAGCTTCTGAGATGCGCTCAGGATGAGGGCCTTGAGGTCGACGCGCTGGGGGTCGACGAGCGGGAAGTACCGGTTCGTGAAAGCCGCGAAGCGCTCGGCCCAGGGTTGTTGGAGGAGGCGGTCCAGGTTGCCGCCCTGCACCCAGGCTTGAATGGCGTCGACCGACGCCATCCCCTGGCTGACGAGGGCGATCCCGGCCAGGGCCAACGGCCCGAGGATCGCGATCACCACGAGGAGCAGGGAAAGCAGCGCAGCCAGGGCCCGACGCCCCCCGAGCCGCTGTCGGAACCAGGCGCACACCCCGTGCAGGAGCGAGCCGAGGATGATCGCCAGGAGGATCGGGTTGAGGAACGGTCTGATCACGCGGAAGGCCAGAAAGAGGCTTCCCAGAAGCAGAATTACGAGAACTACTCGCCCGCGGGCCGGAGAATTCGTCACGGTGCTCATGCCGCGAAGCTTAGCCCAACTGGCGAAGGACGAGTAGGGCCCGATGAGGTGGGGTGTTGCCGACCCACGAGCTGCTCCCCTCGGACCGCGGGTCACGGTCGCGGGAGTGCGAGCCCCGAGCCTGGACTTGCGCTACTCTTATGCCGCCCAGGCGGTGCGGGCAGAACCTTCTGCGCCGGCGCGAGCCGGAGAAAGGACCACCCGTGGAGATTCGCGACAATGCCGTCATCAGGCGCCCCCAGGGTCCTCTGGATCCCGATAACCTGCCGTTCGGCCGGACCTTCGCACCCAACATGTTCATCATGGACTGGGAGGAAGGACGCGGATGGCACGACCCGAGAATCGTGCCCTACGGGCCGATTTCCCTGGCCCCCTCGGCGATGGTGTTCCACTACGGGCAGGAGATCTTCGAGGGCCTGAAGGGGTTCCGCCACGCCGACGATTCCGTGCACCTGTTCCGCCCGGACCGCAACGCCGCGCGCCTCAACCGCTCGGCCCGCCGCATGTCGATGCCCGAGGTACCGGTCGACCTGCAGCTCGATGCCATGCGCATGCTCGTCGACCGGGACCGGGACTGGGTGCCGCCGCCGCAGGGCTCCCTCTACGTCCGGCCGACCATGATCGCCTCCGAGGAAGGCCTCGGCGTGCACGCCTCCAAGCAGTACATGTACTTCATCATCACTGGCCCGACCGGGCCGTACTTCCGGACCGGCGGGCGAGCCCTTCGGATCATGGTGGCGCGCGACTGGGTGCGCGCCGCGCCCGGAGGCACCGGCACCGCCAAGACCGGCGGCAACTACGCCGGCTCGATCCTGGCCGGGGTGGTCGCGCGCGGCAAGATGTGCGACCAGGTGCTGTGGCTCGATGCGGTGGAGCGCCGCCACGTCGAGGAGGTGGGCGCCGCCAATGTGATGTTCGTGATGGATGGCGTCGTCACCACTCCGCCGGCCTCCGGCTCGATCCTCGAGGGCATCACCAGGGAATCGGTCGGCATACTCTGCAAGAACCTGGGCCTGCCTTTCGTGCAGCGCCATCTTCATATCGAGGAGGTGTTCCAGACCCTGCAGAGCGGCGACTGCACCGAGATGTTCACCACCGGCACGGCGGCCGTGGTCTCGGCGATCGGCGAGCTGCAGGACGGGGACAACGTCTACAAGGTGGGGGACGGCGGCGAAGGGCCGGTGGCGATGAAGCTACGCGAGGCCCTGACCGACGTCCAGTTCGGAAGAGCCCCGGACACGCTCGGCTGGCTCGTCAAGGTGTGACGCCAACCAGGAAGATGGCTTCAACCGCCGGCGCCCGTGTGGGTGCCGGCGGTGCCTATGAGTCCAGGATCTTCCTCACGGTTTGAAGCAACACCAGCGGAGTGAAGGGTTTGAGCAGGACCGGTTGGCGTTCTCGGGAGGGTTTGGAGTCGGCAAGTGGGTCCGAGCTGTAGCCGGTGCAGAACAGCACCTTGATGCCGGGATGGCTGGCGCTGAACGTCTCGTACACGCTGCGGCCACCCTTCTTCGGCATCACCGAATCGAGGACCAGGAGGTCGATCTGGCCTCCCACCCGCGAAAGCAGGTCGATGGCCTCGTCCCCATCCTTCGCGGTCAGCACCCGATACCCGGCGCCCTCCAGGACCATGACGCTGAACCGTCGGACCTGCTCGTCGTCCTCCGCCAGGAGAATTGTCTCGTGGCCCCGGGGCTCCTCCCTCGCATGCGTCTGGAGGTCGCTGATTTCGGGAGGTGTGTCGGTCGCGGCGGGAATGAAGACCCGGAACGCGCTGCCCTTGCCCGGCTCGCTGGTCACCTCGATGAATCCACCATGCTGCTGCACGATGCCGTAGACGGTCGCGAGTCCCAGACCGGTGCCCTTGCCGACCTCCTTCGTGGTGAAGAACGGCTCGAAGATGTGCTCGACGACCTCGGGCGGCATGCCTGTGCCGGTGTCCGAGATGGCAAGCACCACGTATGGTCCTGCGGCGGCTCCAGGATGTTGCGCCGCCGCATCCGCGTCGATCGCCACGGAGGCTGTCTCGATGCGGAGGGTGCCGCCGTTCGGCATGGCATCACGCGCGTTGACGCAGAGGTTGACGATCACCTGCTCGATGTGACCCGGATCGGCGAGGATCCGTGGCACCGATCCCCGACTCGCGGTGCAGACCTCGATGTGCTCCTCGATCATCCGCCGCAGCATCTTGGTCAGGTTCCCAATGAGCTGGTCGAGGTCGACGATCTCGCTGCGCATCGTGTCCCGCCGGGAGAAGGTCAGGAGCTGACGTACCAGGGCCGTGGCGCGAGTCGTGGCGCGCGCGACCTCGCCCAGCTCGTGCTGGGCGGGGTGTTGCGGCGACAGCCTGTGCATGGCCAGGTCGAGGTAGCCGGTGATGATCTGCAGGAGATTGTTGAAGTCGTGGGCCACGCCGCCGGCGAGCTGCCCGACTGCTTCCATTTTCTGGGCCTGACGGTACTGCTCCTCGAGCCGGCGCATCTCTGTGATATCGAGCGACGCACCCAGCACGCCGATCACCGAGCCGTCAGCCGCGAACAGGGGCACCTTGTTGGTGTTGAACCAGACGGTGCGGCCGTCTGCCTGGAGCTGTGGCTCGACGATCCCGAGCTTGGGCTGGCCGCTGCTCATGACCTCCCGGTCGTCGGCCCGATAGCCCGCTGCCTCGGTATTCGCCCACGGCAGGTCGAGGTCCGTCTTGCCACGAATCCCTTCCGGCTCGCCGACTCCCGCCCCGAGCGAGAACGCCCGGTTGCAGCCCTGGTAGACCGACTCGAGATCCTTCCAGAACACCACCCCGGGGAAGTGGTCGAGGACGTTGCGCAACATCTGCTCGCTCGACCGTAGTGCCTCCGCCGAGTGCTCGCGCTCGGTGACGTCACGGGCGGCTGCGTAAATGAGCTTTCCCACCGGTGTCGAGCGCCACTCGATGTAGCGGTACGTGCCGTCCTTGCAGCGATAGCGGTTGACGAAGTCTAGAACCTGCTGGTCGGCCGAGAGCCGACCGATGGCGCCCAGGGTGTCTTCCCGATCGTCGGGGTGGACAAAATCCATGAAGTTGCGACCCACCAACTCGGCCAGGGAGTAGCCCAGCGTCCGCTCCCAGGCCTGGTTGACGCGATGGAATGTCCCGTCGGTGTCTGCGATGCAGAGGAGATCCAGTGCGACAGTGAAAAAGCGGTCCAGCTCGTCCGTCTTCGTGTGCAGCGCCTCCTCGGCGCGTTGTCGCTGCACGATGCGCCACATCTCGGTCATCAGTAGGGTGAGCTGTCGCACGTCGGAGTCGTCGTAGTCCGTTGCTTTGTTGCCCACGCCTGCCACGATGACAATCCGGTCCCCGTCGAAGATCGGCACGTTCATATGTCGGGTCAGGGACACGTGTCCGTCCGGCAAACCCCGTTTCCACGGGCTGGGAGCGGCATAGTCGTTGGTGAGGATCGGGCGCCGCTGGCGCACGGCTTCGCCCCAGAGGCCGGTGGTCACGACCGGATAGACGATTGGTTTTTGCTCGATGGCGCACTCGGCCATGGCGCTCTTCGACCAGGCGTACATCGTGAGGACGGTCTCGTCGGCGTTGGCGAAGGCGATGTAGCCCACCGTGCTCTGGGTGAGCCGGACCGCTTCCTCCATCGCGTAGGACGCGATCTCCTGTAGGGAGGCGGCACTCATGTTGTTGAGATGGAGCAGGGCTTCGAGCCGTGCCTCGTCGAGCCTGAGGGCGGCCTCGGCGCGCTTGCGCTCGGTGATGTCGAGGGCCACACCGAGCAGAGCGGGCACGCCTGCAGGGCCAAAACGGAAAGGGACCTTGATGGTATGCAGCAGGCGGGCTCTGCCGGCCTTGTCGGTGATGGGCTCTTCAGGGATGATCTTCAGCTTGCCGCCGCGGATCACCGTGAGATCGTCCTCGTGGAGGCGGCCAGCCTGGTCCGCAGTCGCCGAGAAGTCGGAGTCGGTTCGTCCGAGGAGATCTTCGACCGGGGCGCCGAGCGCGTCGGCCAGGGCCTGGTTGGCGAGCAGGAACCGACCTTGCTCGTCTTTCACGAAGACAATATGCGGAATGAGGTCGAGGATCTGACGCAGGAAGCGCTCACTCTCCTGGGCGGCGAGCACGGCCTCATCGGTTGTCTGGACCCCGGTCGCGACCATGGCGTCGCGCCGCGCCAGGGCCTCCTCAAGCTCGCGGACACGGCTCCGGAGAGCAAGTAGCTCAGTCCCGGCAGTGCCGGGAAGGTCTTTGTTTCCCCCCATTGACCCGATCCCCCCTCGCCGAACCAGCCAAGCCATCGGGTGACTGTTCGCCGCGAGCATCCTAGCGCGAAATCCGTGTGCAGCAGCGGAGGGGAAGGCTGACGGCTGAACTACTTGCGCCCCTCCTCAGATCAATCGGTCGAGGCTATGCGCGACCTGGCGCGCGATGGCGTTGCGCACCTCGTCGCCAAGTGGACGCGAGCCGACGTAGCCGATCACGAAGCTGCTGTCGCTGTCCCTGGATACCCGCATGGCCATGAGGCGGCGGCTCGCGAACTGTAGCTCGATGCTGAGGAGCGACCCCGCCTCGGTGTCGATGCGGTCGAGCTGCTCCATGGCATAGGCGAGCTCGGCCCCCAGCCCGTCGAAGTGATCGGTGGGGACATTTCCACGAGTGGCCACGACGAACCCCTGCGGGTCCACCACGAACCCGGCCCGAGCGCGGCAGAGCTCGAGGCTCCAGGCCAGGAAGACCTCCCAGCTCTCCAGCTCGAGCGGGGGTGCGTGCAGGTCCACGACCGGGCTCGGAGGGGCCGGTGTGGGCGTGACAGCGGGAGGCTGCGCCGGGTGCCGGAGGAGCTCGGGCGTCAACAGCGCCTGGCCACCTCCGGGCTGCCTGAGGCGTCGGGTCAGCTCCCCGGCCCGGCCGAGGTCAGACGAGTTGACGCTGCAGCGTCTCATCGGTTTCTCCCGTGGTTCCACTCAGGTCCGCGATGACCCGTTCGATCTCGTCGACCAGAAGCTCGAAGCGACGGGCCTCCGGAGGGATCCGACCACCCATGAAGCTGACTGGAAGCCCCAGCTCGCTGGCGCGGGCAAAGGCCTCGGCCCTGGGGATGATGGTCTCGAGGACGCCGGAAAGCTCGGACCAGACCGTTCCCATGACGTTCAGGGAGGTGTCGCGCCGCAGCTCGACCATGGTCGGCAAGATCCCCAGCAAGCGGAGCGCCGGGTTTTCCTGTTTCTGCACGTGGTCAATGACCCGCAGGATCTGACCAATCGAGCGCAGGGCCAGAGGCTCCGCCTGCAGCGGTACGAGCACGAAGCTGCTCATGGCGAGCGCGGCCCTGGTGATGAGCCCAAGACCCGACGGGCAGTCGAGAATCACGTAGTCGCGGTCGCGGGAGAGCTCCCCGATCAGCTCCAAGGCCCTGGCCGGGGAGTTGAGGAGGATCTCGTACTCTCTGGTCTCCACCGGATCGAGCCGGCCGCGGGGCAGGAGGGCAAGCGTCGAGACTTTGGTCTGGACGATGACCTGCTCGATGGTCGCACTGCCGAGCAGGAACTCCGCAAGGCCGGGCCACTCCGTCTCGCCCTTGGCGAGAGAAAGACCCACGGACCCCTGGGGGTCGAGATCCACAAGCACGGTGCGTCGACCCTTCTCGGCCATGGCGACCGCAAGGTTGAGGGCGGTGGTTGTCTTGCCGGTACCGCCTTTGGACGTAGCCAGGGAAATCACGTATGCCATTGCTGCTCCTTCGTGGCCTCAACAGGAGGCGCTGGGGTTTCGATCAGGCTGCGCAACCTCTCGAGGGAGGCCGCCCGGCCGTCGCCGAAGAGCTGGATCCTGAGCTTGGGGCTGCCGACGATCCCCTGGATGAGCCAGGCGGTGGGATGGTCGATTCTGAAGTAGGGTCGGGGGAAGTGCGGGAAGTACTGGAGCCGACCTCCGGTCGCCAGGCGGTGCATGAGCTCGACCGACACGGGTTCGTCGAGGGCCACCTCCTTGGCCTCGGAGTTGGAGAGGCAGCTCTCAAGCTCCCGCAGCTCCAGGAAGTGCGCCATCTAGTGCTCTCCGAGAGAGGCGATGGCTGCCAGAAAGGAGCTCACGTCAGCTTCGCTGCTCGGCAGGCCGACGCTCACCCGGATGCTGCCACCAGGTCCGCCTGTCAGGCCGCGCAGGGCGTGTGGCGCGCAGTGCAGCCCGGTTCGCACCTCGATGCCAAACGACTCCCGCAGGACGAAGCCGACCTCGTCAGGTTCCCATCCGGCGATCTGGAACGAAACAACGCCGACCCGGCCGTCGTCCGCTGCGAGCGGGAAGAGCCGGACGTGGCCCAGACCGCTCAGCCCCGAGCGGAGGCGGCCGACGAGGTGCGCCCGGTGCCTGCCGATCGTCTCGACCCCGGTCCGGCCGACGACACGCACTCCGGCTGTCAGACCCGCGATGCCAGGGAGATTCGGGGTACCGGCCTCATGGCGCAGTGGAAGGTCCCCCGGATGGAAGACCGCATCCGACCGCACGCCTGTTCCCCCGACGACCGTTTGGGGCAACCCGTCGTCGGGAACCACGAGCCCGCCCACACCGGGAGGCCCCAGGAGTCCCTTGTGCCCGGAGAAGGCCAGGAACACCCGGCCGGCCAGGTGACGGTGGTCGATGGGAACAGCACCCGCGGTCTGGGAGGCATCGACAAGCAGCGGCACTCCGGCGGCGGCGGCCGTCTCCGCCAGCTCCGCGATCGGCTGGATGCTGCCCGTGACGTTGGAGGCATGGGTGAGGGCGACGAGAGCCGTCGTAGATCGTAAGGCACCGGCCAGGGTCCGGGCCTGAAGCGTGCCATCGGGATCAGGCTGGATGCTGGTAACTGTCGCCCCGAGATCGCGTTCCCGGTGCGCGATGGGACGCAGGACCGAGTTGTGCTCGAGGGTTGAGGTGACGACGTGGCTGCCCGGCCCGACCAAGGCGCCGATCACCAGGTTGATGGCGTAGGTGGCAGATGGCAGAAGGACGATTCGCTTGTGGTCGTCGACTCCCAGGAGAGCCGCGAGCTCACGCCGGCAGGGAGTGATCGGGTCGGCCGCGATGTCGCCGCCCCGTCCGGCGTCCACGGGCGGGGCGTCAAACCAGGCGAGGAAAGCCTCGACCACCTCCCGTGGCTTCGGGAAGGAGGTCGCTGCCTGGTTGAGATAGGTGGTTTGCATGGCCCCCGCACCGAAGAGGTGGCCGGGTCGGAGCAACTCGGCTCCGACCCGGCCAGTCGGCTCACTTCTTGCTCACCGCAAACTCGCCGAACTGGTCGCCGGCCTCGATGCCGCGCGTCTGCTCGGACTTGAAGGTGTTCATGCCGTTCGGGTACGGTGCCGCGTAGGCGAGCTCCATGAAGGCGGCAGAAACGCCACGGATCATGTAGGCGCGCCGGCCCTCGCCTCCCGAGTCGGCCTCGTAGTAGTCGACCGCACGGATGGTCATGGCCTCGCCTTCCTTGATCTGGACGATCCCGGACTTGGCCCAGCCCCAGGCGGTGAAGACGGCATACGCCCCGCGCAGCACGTCCTTGGCGCCTTCGGTCACCATCGGCATGACCACCGACTCGAACTCCGGAGAGGTGATGATCCCGTAGCCCGTGTGGTAGCCGCACTCGTAGGCGCAGTTGACGAGCGCCGCCTCCATGGCCGCCTTGCGGTCGGGTGGCGTGATTGCCATCATTCGCTCGGAAACCGTGTTCCAGAACGAGCAGGGAAGCTGGTTGACGAGCACGTTGAAGCCGGGGATCAGCCCGTCGTCGTTGGCCTTGGCCTCGACCTGCACGAGCTGCCGAACAACCTGATCTCGCATGACTGTCATGACTCGCTCCCTTCTTCCTACGCGGCCTTCACGGACAGCACGCTCAGGGGGGCGCCCATGACGAGGGAGGCCGTCTCGGCGACCTCGAAGCTGCGGGCCGGCTTGTCAAACGCCACCGCGAACATGGCGGCCACAAAGCCGCGGGTGAAGTGGTTGATGGGCTTGTCGTGCTTGCCCCACTTCTGGATCCAGCCCTCGTCCACGTGGGAGTGGGGGAGCTGCACCTCGCCGCCGGCCGCGCTGCCGCTGGCGGTCATCTTCCCGAGGCCCATGAACGAGTAGTACTCGCAGGCCACGGCCAACCGGTCGGCGGGACCGGTGATGCCGTGCTCCTTGACGTAGCTCTCGAGCACGGGGCGGAGGGAGTCCTCGGCCGCCTCCGCCAGCACCCGGACGGCGCCCAGGTCGGCAAAGTCCTCGGCCAGCTTGGTGGTGAGGGACATGTAGTGGTGGCAGTGGAGCACGAACCCGTGCCCGTTGATGGAGTGACGGAAGGTGTTCTCGTCGAACGTGTGCTTGATATCCAGCGCCATGGCTCAGCCTCCCCTAGAAGAAGTTGGCGAGATCGTCGATGAGCGGCTTGGCCTTGTGGCGGATGATCCCCAGCTTTGAGGCATCCGGCGCCGTGACGGCGATGATGGCGTCGCCGATCGGCCGGCACATGATGACGGCGCGGCCGTACTCCACGAAGAGGTCCTGGAACTTGGAGACCTTGAGCTCGGTGCCCATCTCCTCGATCCCGTTGATGGCGTTGGCGAGGGCGGCGCCCAGGTCGTCGAGGGAGAGGGCGGCGCCTCCACCTGCCGACTCGATGACGAACCCGTCTCGTCCGACCACGACGGCCGCGGTCACGCCTGGTACCTTGAGGAGCTCCTCGAGCACATCGGTTGAGGTCCTTGAACCCTGGGGCATGTCACTGCTCCTTTCGCTTGTGGCCTGGTGGCCGAGTTGTTGGTATTTCGAGCGCTCGTCCTGGATGCGGATCGCTTCCATGAGTGCCTGTTGGGTCGGCAGCAGCATGGTGTTCTTGGGGGAGAGGATCGAGTCGTAGAAATGGAAGCTTCCGTGAGCCCACCCGATGAGGGCGACGAGGGCCTCCATGCCGGCCAGGGTCCCGGCCACGACGTGCACCAGATTGCCCTTGACCATGTACACATGGGCCTCGTACCCATCGGCGGGCTGGGTGAGCAGAAGCTCACCGGTCTTTCCACTGGCGTTGAGGAACTGCAGCAGGTCGATGATGTTCGTGGTGGCCAGGCTGCCCTGGAGCCCTTCCACCAGCTCTGGGGGGATCACACTCTTGGGTCGCTGCATAGGGCCGTCCTCCAGTCATTGCCCCGGGTCGGGGACTGGGTCGCGTGAGGTCCCCGCCATGAGTCCTGCGCCTGCTGGTTAGGAAAGGCCTGCTCGCATACCGGCGCCAGGAAGTGTGCGAGCAGGACTGGGATGGCGAGGAGCTGTACCGCTGTCGTGCTCCGGAGGGGTTCATCGCCCGGTTTGGTGGCTTGAAGAATGGCCTCGACCAGCTCGTCCGGGTCGATCGGCTTCTCGAAGAAAGCCAGGGGTGTGAACGGGACGAGTGCGGCTTCGATCAGGGGCGAGTTGTAGGCGGTCATGACGATGACCCCGGCATGGGCGTGGTGCTGCTTGAGCGCCGCGAGGAGGGCGAACCCGTCGACCCCACTCATCTTGAGATCGGTGACGACGAGATCCGCCCCGAACCTGCCCACGAGGTCCAGCGCCTGCTGTCCATCCAGGGCGGTCAAGACTCGGAGCTGTCGGGCGTGAGGAGCGAGGGCATCCACCAGACTGAGCAGAAATGGCTCCTCGTCGTCCACAATCAGCACGGTCTTTCGAGTCTCTGGCGTCACCGGCACCTCACGACAATGCAGAGAGCAAGCCCGGTGCCACGTCCTGGGAAGAGCTGTAATTACTGGATCGACAGGGTATTATGGACCGCGACTGGACCTACACGCTGGTCCTGCCTGCGCAGGATGAACAGGTCAATGTGAGCCGGTGGGTCCAGATCGAATCGCTGATCGCAAGCCGTAGGCGCGGACCTTGCGCTTGAGCGTCGAGAGCGAGATGCCGAGCGCCCGTGCGGTCCTTCCCA
>DAONEV010000097.1:0-12513 GCA_035403265.1 Thermoanaerobaculaceae bacterium
TTTCCTTGAGGTTCATCTCCTTGGGACGGCGCTTGTCGAGCGCCAGCAGGATGAGCGCCGCCGTGATCAGGCTGCCACGCAGATCGAGGTCGCGCCGGTGGCCCGCGACCACCGCGATCAGCCAGATGGCGGCTGTCCCGGCGGTCATGCGCAGCCATGACGCCGCCCACGGGTGCAGCCCTCCGGCCATCCCCCACTTGGCGAGCACGAGCCCGAACCCCTGGCAGAACGCCGACCCGAGCCCGAGCAGCATGCCCGACAGGTGGTGCCCGGCTGGCATCCCCTCGTCGCGGCGCTCGAGCACGACCCAGAACACGCCGCCGAGGGTGAGGACGATCCCCGTTCCGGCCAGCGGTCCCGGCACCTCGTGCAGCAGCACCGCGCCGATTCCGGCCGCGAATAGCGGCGCCAGGGAGAGCATCAACACCGCCAGGCGGGCGCCGAGGCGACGCATGGCGGCGAAGTAGGCGAGATCGCCGATCGACAGCCCGATGACCCCGCTCACCGCCAGCAGACCCAGGCTCCAGCCGTCGGTGATCGGGGATTGACCGGTGACCAGCAGGGTGAGGCCGAGCAGCGCCCACCCCAGCGGCAGGCGCAGCAGATTGACGCGCAGAGCACCGATTCGCTGCGCCGCCACCGAAAAGAAGAAGACGCTCGTGAACCCCCAGAGCGTCGCGGCGGCCAGCGCCGCCAGCTCTCCGACCGGCATCGAGACCGGCCTCCCGACCGGCCCGCAAGCATACGCCCCAACCCCGCCGCCAGTTGCCTGACGGTTTGCTACCCTGCTCCCGGAGGTGGACATGACACCTGCCTGGCATCACACGACGATCTGCGCGGTGCGCCGCGATGGCGTCACGGCCGTGGCCTGCGACGGGCAGGTCACCTTCGGCACCACGGTGCTCAAGCACGGCGCCTCGAAGCTGCGACGCCTGGGCGGTGGCCGCGTCGTCGCCGGCTTCGCGGGTTCGGTGGCCGACGCCCTGGCGCTCTTCACTCGCTTCGAGACCAAGCTGGAGGAGTACGCGGGCAACCTCGAGCGGGCCGCCGTGGAGCTGGCGCGCGACTGGCGCACCGACCGCGCGCTCCGACATCTCGAGGCGATGATGATCGTGGCGGACCGCGACGCGCTCCTGCTCCTCTCCGGGTCGGGCGAGGTCATTGCCCCCGACGACGGGGTGCTCGCCATCGGGTCAGGCGGCGCCGCGGCGCTGGCGGCGTCCCGGGCGCTGGTCGCTCACACGATGTTGCCCGCGTCGGAGATCGCCCGTGAGGCGCTTCGCATCGCCTCCGCCATCGACCTCTACACCAACGACCACGTCAGCGTCGAGGTGGTCCCATGAGCCAGCTCGTGCTCACGCCCCGCGAGATCGTCGCCGAGCTGGACCGCTTCATCATCGGTCAGCCGGCAGCCAAGCGTGCGGTGGCGATCGCCCTGCGCACCCGCTGGCGCCGCCAGCAGCTCCCCGAGGAGCTCCGCCGCGAGGTCACACCCGCCAACCTCATCCTCATCGGTCCGACCGGCGTGGGCAAGACCGAGATCGCCCGCCGCCTGGCCCGCCTGGCGAGCGCTCCGTTCGTCAAGGTCGAGGCCTCCAAGTTCACCGAGGTCGGGTATGTCGGGCGCGACGTGGACTCCATCGTCCGTGACCTCGTCGAGGCCGCCATCGGAATGGTGCGGGCGGAGCGCTCCGAGCGCGTCCGGGTCGCCGCCCAGCGCGCCGCCGAGGACCGCCTGTTGGATCTCCTGCTCCCCGGCCAGCCCGGCGCCGACCACGAGGAGTCGCGGCGGGCGCTGCGCCGCATGTTGCGCGAGAAGCAGCTCGAGGAACGGGAGGTGGAGGTGGAGGTCGCCGAGACCCGCATGCCTTCCATCAATCTCTTCGGTGGACAGGGCATGGAGACCCTGGAGATGAACCTCCGCGACGCCCTCGGCGGCGCGTTCTCGAAGCGAGAGCGCCGGCGCATGAGTGTGGTCCAGGCCCGCGCGGTGTTGGAGGCAGAGGAGGTGGAGCGTCTGGTCGACCGCGGCGAGGTGGAACGGGAGGCCGTGTCGCGGGCCCAGGAGAGTGGCATCGTGTTCCTCGACGAGATCGACAAGATCGCCGGCCGCGGCCAGACCGCGGGGGGACCAGACGTCTCGCGGGAAGGCGTGCAGCGCGACCTGCTGCCCCTGGTGGAGGGCACGACGGTGACCACCCGCTACGGCGCGGTGAGCACCGACCACGTGCTCTTCATCGCCGCCGGCGCCTTCCACGTCTCCAAGCCCTCGGATCTCATCCCGGAGCTGCAGGGACGGTTCCCGGTGCGGGTCCAGCTCGACGCTCTCTCCGAGGCCGACCTGTTGCGCATCCTCACCGAGCCAGAGCACGCCCTGCTCAAGCAGCACCGGGCGCTACTGGCCACGGAAGGCGTCGAGCTGGAGGTCACGGAGGAGGCCAGCGCCGAGCTCGCCCGCATCGCCGCGGAGCTCAACCGGAGCGGCGAGAACATCGGCGCCCGCCGCCTCACGACGGTGATGGAGCAGGTGCTCGAGGACACCTCGTTCTCGGCCTCCGAGCACCGCGGCAGCCGCGTCGTGCTCGACGCCGCCGGGGTGCGCCAGGCCCTCGCCCCGTTGCTCGGCCACGAGGACCTCGCCCGGTATATCCTGTGAGACAGTCAGCCCGCGACAGGTGGAGACGAGTGGACCGAACGACCAAGAAACCGGCGACAGAGAGTCCAGCCTCCGGCTCCCGAGGCCCAAGTCCCGACTCACGACCGGAAGGGCGGGTGGTCGGACTCCGGACCCCGAGTCACTGGCGTCGCCTCCTGCTTGCCGTCTCCGCCCTCATCGCATTCATCGGTCTGGGGGGGTGCGGGCGGAAGGCCGACCCCATGCCTCCCATCGTCGAGATACCGGAGACGACCGCCGACCTGGCGGTGCGTCAGGAGGGCGGCGAGGCCGTGCTGACCTGGTCGTACCCGCAGTTGACCCGAGCCGGTCGGCAGCTCGTTGATCTCGGACGAATCGAGGTCTGGAAGCTGAACGTTCCCCCGGGCCAGGAGCAGGTCGGCAGCGGAGCCAGCGGTGTGGAGCTGCGGCGGCAGCTCATGCTCGGCCGGGGCCGGCTCCTCGAACGCCTCGAAGGTCCGATGCTTCAGGCCGCCACCCGCGGCTCCAAGCTGGAGCTCCGCGACTCGCTGCCTCCGGTCGAAGCCGGGCAGACCCAGCCGACCTTCTGGTACGCGGTGCGCACGCGGCGGCGCGACGGCACGCCCTCGGCGTTGTCCAACATCGCCTCCTGGCAGGTGAAGACGGTTCCGCCCGCAGTCGGGAACCTGCAGGTCACCCCGGAGCCCACCGGCATCTCTCTGGCCTGGCAGGCCGTCGAGGGGGCAAGCTATCAGGTGGAGCGCCGTGAGGCCGGGACCCTGGCCTGGGGCGCGGTGGCTCTCGGCATCCCCGCCCCGAGCTACCGGGACACGACCGCCGGGCTCAACAAGACCTGGGTGTACCGGGTGCGCGCTGTCATCGAGCAGGTCTGGGGGCCTCCGGGACCCGAGGCGTCGGTCCCGTATCCCGACATCTATCCGCCACACCTCGTGCAGAACCTCATCTGCCTCCCGGAGGGGGACGCCGTCCACCTGAGCTGGGATCCCGACCCCGAGCCCGGGGTGTTGTATCGCGTCTTCCGCAAACAGGGAGCGCTCTGGATCCACCTCATCGACGACGGGCGGGAGCCCCAGTTCACCGACGGCACCACGCCGGCGGGCGAGGCCGAGTACGCGGTGAAGGTCGTGGATGCGGTCGGCAACGAGTCGGACCCCGCCTACTGCACGGTGCGGGGCGCGCGGTGAAGGCTTCCAAGCTGCACGGCGCGGGCAACGACTTCCTCTTGCTCGACGGGGGGCTCGAACCGGAGCTGGAGGAACGGTTGCCGGTGCTGGTTGCCCGGCTGTGTCACCGGCAGATGGGCGTGGGCGGCGACGGGGTGCTGCTGGTGACGCCGCACCGGGACGGTGAGGCCCAGGTCACGTACTGGAACAGCGATGGCTCCCTGGCCTCCTTCTGCGCCAACGGCACCCGTTGCGCCGCCCGCTTCGCCGCGGTCAAGTGGGGATGGTCGGAGATGGTGCTCCACACCGGCTTCGCCGCCGTCCCCGCACGCGTCGCCGGGGCCCAGGTGGAGCTCGGGCTGCCGGCTCCCGCCGCCGTGCACCCCTGGCAGGAGCTCCGAGTCGGCGGTGAGGACGTGAGGTCCCGCTTCCTCGTCGTCGGCGTGCCGCACCTGGTGGTCCCTGTCGCGTGGCCCGACTTCTGGACGCGGCCCCTCGATCCCCTCGCCCCGGCCCTGCGCGCCCACCCCGACCTGCCACCCGGCGGCGCCAACGTCACGTTCGTCCGCGTCGCCAAGGGCGCACTCCACGCCCGCTCGTTCGAGCGCGGGGTGGAAGGCGAGACCCTGTCCTGCGGCTCCGGAGACGTCGCGGCCGGCCTCGTGGCGGTGGACGCCAGGTGGCTCGAGCCACCAGTGGCGGTGGTCACCGCCTCCGGCCGCGAGCTGCGGGTGACCCCGGAGGGGCCGGCTCCGTCGTGTCCGGTACTCTTGACGGGCCCCGCCGAGTGGGTGGCCGACCTCGAAATCGCCCCGGAGATGCTCGCCTGAGCGCTGCACCGCTCCTCCACGAACTCTCCATACATCGTCCACTCAGACCCCCGAGCCTGGGAACGTGAACCCACGGGCCAGGCACGACGAACGGATCGCAGATCGCGCGGGAGCACGCGGCCCCGAGTCGGGCGCCCGTCGATGCAGGCGAAAGGCCCGCAGAGCTTCCCAATTCTCCGACTTGCTCATACAGTTACTCCCAGCACGATCCGATGACCCCAGGATGTCGAGCCTTCAAACCCACGCGAGGTGAGCCCCATGCCAGCCAAGTTCATTCCCACCCTGCACCTGCTCGCCAGCCTCATGGCCGGCACCGCCCTGTCTCTCGCCGCCACCGAGCCGGAACCGGCCCCTGCGATCCGTCCGGACCGGGTGCCGGCGGCGGGCCGGCACGCCGCCGTCGTCACGACAGCCGCGTTTGGACGGTATGCCCTTTCGGCGACAAGCAAGCAGGGAGTCGCCCTGCAGCTCGTCGACCGCATGGCCGGGCCCGGGGCCGTGCGCGGCAAGCCGGGAGAGGCCGATGGCCGGCTCGACGTCTTCCTGGACCGCGGCGAGGTCAAGCTGCTCGTGGAAGGTCACCCGGCGGCGAGCGGTGAGGCGACGCTCTCGGTGCACCCATTCACCGAGCTGCACGCCCCCCAGCCACCCCTGCTGGTCGAGCACAAGCTCATCTCCACCGAGCTGGGGGACCTCGAGCAGCGCTCCTGGTGGCTGTCCATCGAGTCGGCGTGCGAGGTCGCGTTCGAGGCGGCCGGGCGACACCTGGCCGAGCTACGCCTGTGGCGGGACGGCGTCTGGCTGGAGGCGGTCGAGCCCGAACGTGAGGTCATTGAACCTCACCGCGGCCAGCCTATGCTGGACTGTCGGCTCGTCACCCGGCTGGAGCCCGGGCTCTACCTGCTCACGGCGTACGGCGGGCCCGGCCAGAGCTGGGCGGAGGGTGGCGAGGCCCGGCCGTTCCACCTGCGATGGGGTGTACTGTCCCTGCCGGAGGCGCTGCGGCGGCGCTACGAGGTTGGTCCGTTTGGCGTCGACCGCTTCCTGGTGCCGGGGACCGCCACCTTCTTCCGGTTGGAGCTGCCGGAAGCCCGGACCGCCGAGCTCGGAGTGACGGACTACTCCGAAGACACCCCGTTCGGCGCCCCGAGCGAGAGAGCCGCCATCGACAAGCGCACGGTCCCGCCGGTCGCCGAGCTGAACGTGGGTGCAACCGACGGGCATCACCTCGTGACGGTGCGCGGTGAGGCTGGCCAGCCCTACGTGCTGCAGCACTTCGTCAAGCGCTGGGAGTACTCCTTCCGGAAAGGCGGTGACTACTGGCTGTCCTCGGTGCACGGCGGCGCTCCCCAGGACTCGGTGGACGCCACGGCGATCCTGCAGCGGCAGCACCTGGGCCAGCCGCCCGACCGCGAGGCACTCGCCGACCGGGCAATCCCCCTGGGACCGGGACACGGGCTGCTGCGTCGCTGCAACCTCATCGAGGAGCTGACGGTGTTCGTGCGCGTCACCGACACCGGCGCCTACGAGATCCTCTCGCGCGGTGCCGAGGCGCGCTTTCGCTTCGAGCCGTTCCTCACCAGCCGGCCCGAGCACTACGAGCCGCCGCCCTTCATGGCCGCAGGCAGCAGTTGGAACCTGGACGCCGGGCTATACGTGCTGACGGCCCGTCCCGAGAAGCAGGGGATCCTCGACTTCGTGGTCCGGGACGTCGGCGCCATGGCGCTCAATCTCGCCCAGCTCGACCACCCCCAGGACGTGCTGGGGGCCGTCCAAGGCGCGGCGCAGTTCCCGCGTCTCGCACTGGAGAACGACTGCCAGTACACGGTCTACCTGAACCGCCAGCCGGGCGTGAGCTCCGGTCTGGTGCTGCGTCCCCTCCCCCTGGACCTCCGGGAGGCCCTGCCCGTGGTCCTCAAGCCCGGGGAGGAGCTGGAGGTTCCCTTCGGAACCCCTGAGGCGGGCACCCTGGGCGCGATCGCCGAGGACGGCAGCCGCCTCGACGTGCGGCTGGATGGTGCCGGCTGGGCGACCGCGGCCAAGGCCGCCTTCGGGCAACACACCGTGTGGGTGCGCAACCCCGGCAACGCCACCGTGATCGCCGCGCTGGCGCTCGAGCCCGAGCGCCTGCAAGCCGCGACTCCCCTCCCTCCCATCCCGGACGCGCTGCTGGCGGGGATTCCGAAGTACCCGGTGCTGGTTGCGGCCACGCCGCACTTTCTCGACCTCGAGCACCGGGGCAGCCAGACATTCCTCGTCAAGGTCGACACCCCCGGGCTCTACCGCCTGGAGACCACGGGACTACTGCAGACCTCGGGCACCCTGCGCTCCCGGGTCATCACCTCGCTGGACACCCAGGAAGCCAATGGCGTGGGCCGGAACTTTTTGATCCAGCAGTACCTGCGCGAGGGCGACTACCAGCTCACGGTGCGCGCCGCGGACCGCTCCGCCGGGCACCTCGGCGTCCGCCTCGTCCCCACGCCGCTGCGCGAGGGTGGAGGGCTGCGGCCCGGCCTGCCGGCCCGGGTGACCCTGGGCGAAGGTGAGGGCGTGCTCTACACCTTCGGGATCCCCGAGCAGGCCGACTACACCCTGCGCAGCTTCGGCCTGCGCCAACCGTCGACGTGCCGGCTTGAGGATGCCGAGGGCTGGCCGCTCGTCTCGCCCGGTGGGAACGCCGAGTTTGCGCGAAGGTTCGACGCTGGCGGCTACCGGCTCGTGCTCCTGCCCGGCCCGGTTCCCAGCCGGCGCCTGACCGTGCTGGATCGCGTCGAGCCCCCGCTCCGTTTCACCGGTCACGGTCCCCATCGCCTGCCCCTCGACCGCGAGGTCGAGCACCTGTGGCAGGAGCCCGAAGGCAAGGCCCCGCGGGTTCCCGACACCTGGGCGTTCGAGCTGCCAGCGAGAGTCAAGCTGGAGATCACCCTATCGCGCGAGATGGTGGGCGAGCTCGTACGGGCAGGCGAGAGCGAGGTGCTGGGCCGCGCCGTTGGTGCCATTGGCCTCTACACGGGAGTCCTGCCGGCCGGTCGCTACGAGCTGCACGTAACATGCGCTCGTCCCAACAACCACATGACCTACAAGTTGGAGGTTCACCCACTTCAGCTTGTCTCTGGCCAGGCAGTCACCATCACGGCGCCAGACACGATCTTCGTGTCGGTCGGGACTGCCGGTATGGTGGAGCTTTCTTCGTTCGGGGAGAGCGACGTCCAGGCCGAGCTCGTCGGAACGGAGGACCGCCGAGTGGCATTCAGCGACGACCGGCCCGACGACTGGAACTTCCTGATTTCCACCCAGCTCAGCCCGGGCTTCTGTGAGCTACGCGTGCGGCCAGTGGGGAGCAACACTGCCACCTGCACGGTTCGCATGACGACTCGCTTGGAGGTGGAAGAAGCCGAGTGGACGCTTCCGGGCAGCCGGGAGATCACGACCGGCGATACTGCCCATCTGGTGCCGCTCAAGCTGCCACCCGGCGCCGAGCTGCTGGTCGTCACCCTGCACAGCGGCGAGGCGGTGGGGGTCGGTGTGGAGCAGCAAGCGGAAGGAGCGTGGAAGCCACTTGCCCACGAGGTGGGTCGGGACGTCCGGCTGGGCATGCCGGTTCCCGAGAACGCCAGACTCCGCCTGAGGGTGTGGTCGGCGGACCAGCGTGGGCTGCCGGTGACGGTTCGCGCCGCGGCGGTGACCCCGGTCCGGGTGGACGAGAGCAAGCTCTCCGGAGGAGCCTCCCTGGTGGCAGTCGCCGGAAGTGATCCGTCCCTCGGCGCACTCGCCGTGACGGTCCGGCGGCCGGTCGTCCTGCGCCTCCAGCCCCAGGCGGACCTGGCGTGGAGCTGCACCCCGGGGCGGGCCGCAGTCCCCGGCGAGCGTGGGCTGGCCGTGGTCACGGGAGATCGCCTCTGGCTGTTGGGCGCGGCGGGCTCCCGGGTACGGGGCGACCGCGTCGTGCTGCCCGCCGATGGCAGCGAGCTTGCCCTCTCGGTGCCGGCCGGAGAGCGGTTGCGGGTGGATCTCGGCAAGGGAACTGAAGGGCTGTGGATCGGGCAGGCCGTTTCGACGTCTGGCCAGCCGATGGCGCGCCTGTTGGCGGGCGGCAGTGGGGAGGGCGCGGTGGACCGGGTCATCGCCGTGGCCGCCCAGGCCGCTGTGACCGCCAGGGTCGGCAAGGCGCCCCAGGCCCTGGAGGTCTGGGACGGCGAAGCTGGCATTCGTCCCATGGACGTCCGCGTGAGGCTCATCCGGCTGACCTCGCCGCCGGCCATCCCCCTCGTCGGCCAGACCACTGGCGAGGTTGGGCCGGGGCGGGTGTTGGCGGTCGACCTGCCAGCCTCGGAAGGAAGGCTGCAGTTGGTGCTGGCACCCGGCGTGGTCGGGGTGATGGTACGCGACGGGCAGGTCGAGGGGGTGCACTGGGGCCGGGAGTCGATTGCCGAAACGACGACGTCGGCCGGCGGTCAGCTCCTGCTCGGCCGGGTCAGTCCCGAACCGGGCGCCTTCGCGGTCACCGCCCTGCAGGGCGGGAATCCGGCCCGGCTCGCTCCCGGTCAGCCCCTGATCCTCGCCCAGGCCGCCGCGGGCACCCTGCGCCTCGAGGTGCCACCTGGGGACAACCAACGCGTTCGGGTGCGCGGGGCAAGCGGGACCGTGATCCTGGTCGGCGCCGAGGGCCGGGTCCACCGCGGCGAGGACGGCCCTGCAGGCGCCGGGGGAACCCTCCTGATCCCCCATGACCCGGGACGCGTCATGGCCTGGCTCGAGCAGGATGCCGGGGACGCATCCGTCCTGTGGGGTGGCGCGAGCGGCCCCCCCGCCTCACCTGTCCTCCTGCCGGCCGTGGTCACCCTCGAAGGTGCGGAGTCGGCCATGGAGGTGGATCCCGGTTTCCGGGGCCTCGTGCACCTGCGCTCGACCACGCCGGTGGTCTCCCGGGTAACGACGTCGAGCGGCACGCGGGTGACGCTGCATCCCCAGGCCCTCGACCTCGACGTGCTGGCCGGCCCGGAGCTCGTGGAGATCCGGCTGAGGCCTCTCGACAGCTCGGTCCTCTCGGGCGAGCTGGAGGTCACGGCGAGCCCGCTCGTGGCCGTCGGTGAGGGGTTGGGCCCGGAGGTGCTGCTGGGACCCGGCCGGTCCCGTGGGTTCGGCTTCAACGTCATCGCCGAGGGACCGGTGGGGGTCGGCGTCCGGGCGGAGAAGGACGTGGTCGAGGCCACGCTTCTGGACGCCAACGGCGAGCGGCTCGGTAGCGGCGTGGCGATGATGCCACGCCTTCAGCCCGGCGCCTACGTCGTGGTCCTGCACGCTCCCGCCCGTGGCGCAGCGCTGCGGGCGCGACCGGCAGTGGTGGGGCTGGTGCCTCCGTCGAGTGGCCCCCCCGAGGAGGTCGTCGGCCGCTACTTGCGCGCGGCCCGCGGCGAGCCCGAGGAGGCGCCGGTGACACCCACCGCCGGCAGTGAGGACCAGGAGCCGTCTAACGAGGAGTCGGAGGAGCCCGAGGGCGGCGAGGAGCCCCCCGAGGGTGAGGGAAGGTGATGACCATGCGACGCACATCCTGGGCTCTGGTGGTGATGGCGATTCTGGCCCTGGGCGCCGGGCCGACCGTGGCCCCCGGCCAGCCGACCCCGACTCCGGGGCTGGCGCGCCCGGCGGGAATCTTCGGCACGGTGGTGGTGCCCGAGCGCTTCTTGCGACGCTGGGACCCGCTGACGGTGTTCTTCGCGTCCGACGCGGGACCCGCCGCGGGCGGCCCCGAGGACCACCCTGAACGGGTGGCGCGGCTGACACCCGACCACTCCGGGGGCTGGACCTGGCTGGACGCCCGTACGCTGCAGTTCCGGCCCGCCGAGCCGTGGCCGCCCCTCGGCCGCTTCGAGGTCGCGGTGGAGAACCAGCGTCACACCCTGATGACGCTGATGTCCACCCCCATCTCGACGCTCCCGGCCGACGGGGCCGAGGGTCTCGAGCCCGTCGACGGCATCACCCTCACCTTCTCCGAGCCCCTGGACGTCGCGGCCCTGGCGCGCATGGTGCGCATCGAGCTGCGGCCGCTGCCCGGGGTGGAGCCGGGAGGCGGCCGTTTCCTGGAGGCCGAGGACTTCACGGTGAAGGTCGCCGAGCGAGCCAGCCGGGCGGATGCCGCCGCATACGTCCTGGGGTTGCGCCAGAGCGTGCCCCTCGGCACGCGAGCCATCGTCCACTTGCGTCTGAGCCTGGACGACACGGCCGACCGGTCGTTTGCGAAGGTCAGCTTCTCCACCGCCGAGCCGTTCCGGGTGCTGACCGTGGGGTGCGGTGCCGCCCAGGTGCCCCTCACCCCGGCCGGCTCCCGCTACTCCCGCGAGCAGGCGCTGCAGTGCGAGGCCGACTCGCCGCGCGTTGTGCTGCGTTTCTCCTCCCCACCTCAGGCGCTTGGCCCGGTCGAGGCGCGAAATTTCGTCCGTCTCTCGCCGGCCGTTGACAACCTGACGTTCTCGGTGAGCGGGACCAGCCTTACGGTTGGTGGGAGCTTCGCCCGCGAGACCCTCTACCGCGTCGCCGTGGTGCCCACCCCACTCGCCGATGCGCACGGGCGGGACCTCGACCTGCAGGGGGAGTCCGAGGTGTTCCTGGCCTTCCCCCGCAAGGCCGCGTTCCTGCAGTGGGGCGCCTCGTCCGGAATCATCGAACGCTTCGGCCCGCAGATGGTGCCGCTGCAGGGACGCGGGGACGAGCGGGTGGACCTGCGCATTCACCGCCTCGACCCCCTCGACCGCACCTTCTGGCCGTTCCCGGCGACGCCAGTGCGCACCGACGAGAGCGAGCGCCCCCCGGGACCCGGTGAGGAGCCGGAGCCCCATACGGCCGCGGACCGCACGGTCGACGAATGGCAGGTGCGGCAGCACCTGAATGCACTGGGTTCGCCCCAGGTCTCGACTCTCGTCGACCTGCCGCTGCGAGCCGAGGGAGGCGCCGCGACGTTCGGCCTCGACCTGGCGCCGCACCTGGCGCGGGCCGGTGGCAAGGCCCAGCCAGGGAGCTATCTGGTGGGGATTCGCCGCCTGGGAGCCGGCAACGAGCGCGCCTGGATGCGCGTCCAGGTCACCGACCTCGCGCTCGCCACCCTGGAAGAGCCCGAGGCCGTGGTGTTCGCGGTGACGGCGCTGTCGAGCGGCCAGCCAGTCCCGGGCGCACAGGTGCGCGTGGAGGGCACTGTCTCGGCCGGGCAGACAACCTGGGAAACCCTCTTCGAGGGCAGCGCCGGGGCCGATGGCATGCTGCGCTGGACGGTTCCAGGACAGCGCTTCGACCGATCCATCCAGGTGCACCGGCTTGTCGTCGAGAAGGACGGCGACCTCCTGGTCCTGGATCCAGAGCGCGCCCCCGACGGCTTCGCCGACAACCGGTGGCGGCCCACCCGTCAGACCTGGCTGCAGTGGACCCACGAGGCGCTCAGCGAGCGACCCGAGATGCCTCGGCGGATGTGCCACATCTTCACCGAACGCCCGGTCTACCGTCCCGACGAGACGGTCCACATCAAGGGTTGGGTCCGCCAGCGTTTCCACGGCCAGCTCTCCCCCCTGAAGGGCAGCGGCACGGTGATTGTCGAGGGGCCTGGCGACATCGTCTGGCGCTTCCCGGTCGAGCTGTCGCCCAGCGGCGGGTTCTACCAGGCATTTGCCGCCGACAACCTGCCAACCGGCACCTTCACGGCGGCGTTCGAGCTGCCCAACGAGGAGCGCCTCGCCGACGTGTCCTTCCGCATGGAGGCCTACCGCCTCCCGGAGTTCGAGATCCACCTCACGGCGCCCGACCGCACCCCCCTCGATGCCGAGCTGAAGGTCGGCCTCACCGCCACCTACTACGCCGGCGGCCGCGCGGCCGGCCG
>DAONEV010000098.1:0-12489 GCA_035403265.1 Thermoanaerobaculaceae bacterium
GCCGGTCTCGCAGACGATCCTCGACCTCGTCAGCCGCCAGAAGGTGGCCGTGCTCACCTCGGACGCCCAGGCCGACGAGCGCTTCGCCGCCGGGATGAGTGTGCGGCTGCACCAGATCCGCTCGGCGATGTGCGCGCCACTGTGGCACCGCGACTCGGTGATCGGGGTGCTGTTCGTGGACACGCCCCTGGCCATCGGTTGCTTCACCGCCGAGCACCTGGATCTGCTCACGGCGCTCGCCAACTACGCGGCGGTGGCGATCGACCGCGCCCGCCTCAACGACTCGATCCGCGAGGAGCGCCGCGCCAGGGAGCGGCTCGAGCGCTACCACTCCCCGGCCGTCGTGGAGGCGATCGTCGGCCACCACCACACCGCCGAGACCGAGCGGCACGAGACCCGCGAGGTGTCGGTCATGTTCGCCGACATCGTCGGCTTCACGAGCCGCTGCCAGGAGATGGACCCACCGGACGTGGCGCGCTTCCTGACCGAGTTCTTCACCCTTGCCTCGGATGCGGTGTTCGAGTTCGGCGGCACCCTCGACAAGTTCATCGGCGACGCCGTGATGGCGTTCTTCGGCGCGCCGCTGCAGCAGGGTGACCACGCTGAGCGGGCGGTGCGCGCCGCGCTGGGGATGTTCCGCCGCCTGGACACCTGGAACCGCGAGCGCGAGGTGGCCGGCCTCGAGACCGTGGCGGTGCGGGTGGCCATCAACTCCGGCCTTGTGGTGGTGGGGGACATCGGATCCGCCACCCGCGTTGACTACACGATCCTCGGCAATACGGTCAACGTCGCGGCCCGTCTCGAGGAGATGGTGGCGAAGCCGGGTCAGGTCGTGGTCGGGCCGGCGACCCAGCGCGCCGTCGCCCACCTCTTCCCCACCGAGCACATGGGGAACATCCAGCTCCGCGGCCTGCAGGGCAAGCTGCCGGTGTTTCGCGTCCTCACGGAGGAGCTGCCCGGGGCCGAGGCGTGACCGGTCTCGTCTTCGTCACATCGAGCCCCCACAAGCGCCAGGAAGCCGAGCAGATCCTGGGCTTTCCCCTGCGCACCGAGGCACTCGACCTCGAGGAGATCCAGGGCCTCGACGTCGTGACCATCGCCCGCCACAAGGCCGCCGAGGCCGCCCGGAGCCTCGGGACGGCGGTTCTGGTGGAGGACACCTCCCTGGAGCTGGCCGCCCTCGGCGGGTTCCCCGGGCCCCTCATCCGCTGGCTGCTCGAGGCGTCCGGGCCGGGGGTCCTGCCGCGGCTGCTGGCCGACTTTCCCGACAAGAACGCCCTGGCCCGCTGCGTTGCGGTGGCGCGAGACGGGGAGCGGGAATGGGTCGGTGTAGGCGCCGTCAACGGGGTGATCGTCCCCTTCCCACGGGGCGACTCCGGATTCGGGTGGGACGTCGTCTTCGCCCCCGGGTGGGGAGGCGGCCGCACCTACGCCGAGATGCCCGCCGAGGAGAAGAACACCCGCTCCCACCGCGCCCTCGCGCTCGCGGAGCTCCGTCGCGTTCTCACGCTCAGCTCATCAGCGCATCAGGGAATCAGGTAGTCAGCTCCTCCACTCACCTGGAGGCACCGGCTCGGTACCGGGCTCCGGGCGCCGGACTCCAGACCCCAACCCCCCACCACATGCCGCAGCCTTCAGGAGATCCTCCCACAAGGCATCCACGGCGCGGGCCAACGCAGCAGCATCGTCATCATTGCGGACGACGTAGTTGGCGACACGCTCGCGCGCGGAGTCGGTGGCCTGGGCGGACACCGTACGGTCGAACCGTTCCGGAGACCATCCGGCCGCGAGCCCTCGCGCCCGGCGCAGCGCGAGTGCAGCCGTCACCACCACGAGCTTCTGATAGTCGCGCCAGGCGCCGGTCTCGGCGAGCAGGGCGGCTTCCACCACGGCAACCTGCGGCGGGTGGGCCGAGGCCTCGAGGCCATCGAGCCAGCGGACTACCTCGCGCCGCACCGCCGGGTGGACAAGAGCCTCCAGCCACCGCCGGGCTTCCCCGTCGCCGAGCACCAGGGCACCCAGAGCCCGGCGGTCGACGCTACCGTCCGCAGCCAACACCTGCGCGCCGAACCGTGCCGCGACCGCCCGGGTGCACGGCAGGCCCGGGCCGTACAGGTCCTCCACCAGCCGGTCGGCGTCCAGCACCGCCGCGCCGCGGGCAGCCAGCAGTGCGGCGACGGTGCTCTTGCCGCTGCCGACCCCGCCGGTCAGGCCGACCCTCAGCATGGCAGCCCGCGCCGCTGACAGGCGGCGCGCAGCGTGTTGACGAGCAAACCGGCGATGGTCAACGGCCCGATTCCGCCGGGCACCGGGGTGATGGCGGAGGCAACCTCGGAGGCGGCGGTGAAGTCCACGTCCCCAACCAGGGTGTAGCCACGCTTGCCAAGCTGGGCCTGACGTCCGTCGTTGCCGGGGTACAGGCGCCGGACGAGCGCCGCGTCCTCCACCCGGTTGACCCCGACATCGATGACCACGGCCCCCGGCTTGACGCAGTCGCCGCCAACCAGTGCCGGTTTTCCCACCGCCGCCACGAGCACGTCGGCCAGGCGGCAGACGCCGGGCAGGTCCCGGGTTCGGGAGTGGCACACGGTGACCGTCGCGTGGCGTTGTAGGAGCAGTACAGCCATGGGCTTGCCGACGATGTCGGAGCGCCCCACGACGACGGCGTGGGCACCAGACAGCGCCACGCCGCTGGCGTCCAGCAGCTCCATCACCCCGGCCGGGGTGCACGGCACGAACGCCGGGCGCCCCTGCTGGAGCAGCCCGACGTTGGTCGGGTGGAAGCCGTCCACGTCCTTGCCGGGGTCGATGAGGTCGAGGAAG
Source organism: Thermoanaerobaculaceae bacterium (assembly GCA_035403265.1). Taxonomy (GTDB): domain Bacteria; phylum Acidobacteriota; class Thermoanaerobaculia; order Thermoanaerobaculales; family Thermoanaerobaculaceae; genus JAAYVZ01. The sequence continues at coordinate 2,824 of DAONEV010000098.1, forward strand.
TGCCGGCCATCCAGGGGCGCGGGGAGAGGCATTTGCAGCAGGATACCGTCCACGTCGGGATCGGCGTTGAGGCCCCGGATGCGGGCCGCGAGCTCGCCGCCCGGGGTGGAGGCCGGAAGGGTCTGGGTCGAGGACCGCACCCCGACCTCCTGGCACGCCTTCGCCTTGGACCCAACGTAGACCAGCGAGGCCGGGTCCTCCCCGACCAGGATGACCTCCAGCCTCGGGACGATCCCCTCGGCCGCGAGGTCGCGGACCCGGGCCGCCACCCGTGCCCGGATGCCCGCCGCGACCGCCGCTCCGTCCAGGACTCGTGCCGTCATCGCTCACCTCCTGCCAGCAACCCCTGCTCGTCCGGGCGAAGCAGCGCCGGCACCATGTCGTGCACCACCACGCGCCGCGCCATCTGTAGCTCCTCCCGCCCGCGGGCCCGCGCCGTCTCGCACTCGGGCAGCGGACGGGGTGAGCCCTCCGGGAACTGGAAGCAGGCCCCCTCGGCCGGGATCTGTGGCCCCACTGCCACGAACAACCGATTCTCGAGGATCGTCGAGCCGTCGTTGAGGACGGCCCAGGACGGCCCTCCACCCAGCAGCGACCGACCCTGGAAGCTCGACGGCGCAGCAACCCCGGCGATGTCCAGAAGGGTCGGGGCGATGTCGATCTGTCCCCCGGCCACTGGTCGCTCGCCGGACATGCGCCCCCCGGGCACCCGCACGAAGAATGGGACCTTCTGCTGCCTGACGACGAGTGAGGGGTCCCAGGCCGGCGCGCCGACGAGCTGGAGCACCGGCCCATCCATCGGCACTCCCGACTCGTGGTCGCCGTGCAGCGCCAGTACCGTGGTGTCCCACAGCCCCTGGCGTTGCAGCTCGGCCACCAGCCGGGCCAGGGAGGCGTCGAAGTAGTGCATGGCGTGCAGGTAGTTGCCGAGAGGCGTGCCGGCCAGCCCGCCGACGTCGAGGACCTTGAGCCGGTCCGGGAACTGGTCGAAGGGGTGGTGCAGCCCGAGAGTGATGAGGAAAGCGTAGAACGGCCTGGGCATCCCCCGCACGTGGTCGGCGACGCGCAGGAAGAACGGCTCGTCGGCCAGCCCCCAGCCGATTACCTCCCCCGGCCCCAGCTCGCGCTTGAAGAGCATCTGGGAGAACCCGTACCGCGGGTGGAGCACCGCCCGGTTCCAGAACCCGCGCTCGAACGGGTGGGCGGAGAGAGTCGCATAGCCCCGAGCCCGCAGCACCGCCGGGAGGGCCACGAACTGGTTGTGAGGGCGGCGGAACGACACGGCGCCGCGATCCAGGGCATGCAGCGAGTTGAGGGCGATGAACTCGCCGTCAGAGCTGCGCCCCTGGCCGGTCTGGTCGAAGACGTACGGGAAGTACAGTGCTTCGCCACGGAGGCGGTTGAGGAACGGCGTCACTTCCTGGCCGGCGACCCGTGCGCCCACCACCCAACCCTGCAGCGACTCCACCTGGATGTGAATGATGTTGGCCCCGGCCGCGATGCCCGAGACAGGGGCCGGGGCTTGCCGGCGGCGGAAGTAGGCCACGGTCTCGGCCACGGTGGCCTGCGACGGGTGTCCGGCGGCCAGCCACTCACGCCCCGTACGGGCGAGGTCGAAGAGATGGACGTTGAGGACCCCCCATTGGCCGACCAACATCTCCTGGGAGAAGAGCTGGTCCGCAAACGCGGGGTCGGACATGCCACGCACCAGGGTCAGGCAGGCTGGCACCGCACCCAACGCGCAGGCCAGGAGGGTGGCCGCGCCGACCGCTCGCCTTCGCCGGGGTATCGTCGACCCTGGCCGAGGCCAGCTCGCCGCCACGCCGAGGCTGGCCAGACAGCTCGCCAGAAGCCAGTAGTCGACGCCCCGCAGCAGCGCCGTGACCGAGCCTTCGATCTGCCCGATCTGGTGGGCGGCGGCGGCGGCCACCACCGGCACGATGGTGCCAAAGAACCGCAGATACGCGAGGTCGGACACCGCCAGCAGCGAAAGAAAGCCAACCACGATCCCGGCTCCAAGCGGGCGCCAGCGCCGTCCCAGAGCGGCCACCGGCAACGCCAGGAGCGCCGCCGAAGAGGCCACCAGCACCCCCGCTCCCTGCCAGAGCTGGCGGCGCGCCAGCTCGGCGAAGCTCACGGACAGGAGCACAAGGGCCAGCCAGGTCCATGCGACAGGCACAACCTCGGCCAGCGGGAGACCACCCGGTCGCAGCCAGCTTTCCCGGCGGCGGGCCACGATCACCAGCCCCAGGGTCAAGACGACGAGCGCCGCCTGCAGGACGACGCTGCGGCGCACCACCCAGACCCGGACCTGGAGTGGCGGACCTCCGGTCGGGGCGCCGTACCAGGCCACCTGCTCACGCACCATCTCCCACTCGAGCACCCATCGGCCCGTGCGTGGAGGAGCCTGGACATGGGCGGTCATCTCGACGGTCTGGCCGGACGCGACCGGGGTGTCGAAGATCGACCGCATCCCGTCCTGTACCCCTGCGCCCCCGTCGAGAGCCCGCCAGTGGTATGAGAGGTGATCGCCATGTGCTTCGGACCACTCCCCAGCGCTCGGGTTGTGGATCAGCATCCCGACCGTGTGCGTGGTGTCCGCCCACATGATGGCCGGGGTGTCGTGCCGGAGCACCTCCCAGGCCAGGCGTCCGGAGGCTCCTGCCACCCACCCCGCGCCGCCCAGTCCGACGAGGGCGGCCGCGGCCAGGACTGTGGCCCGTGGTCTCACGGCCGGGGATGGTAGCACCGCCGACGACATCGTAGCGGCGAGCCTGGTCGGCCCGCTCCCTGCCCTGATGGGCGAACGGGAGGTCAGCGCGAGCGTTGCACCGGGGCGGTCCCGACGCCGTGCACGAACACGAGCTCGCCACCGAGGTGCCCTGTGAGCGCCACCAGCCCCACGACGACCGCCAGGAGCAGGGTCTGGCCCCATCCGAGCAGGGGGTGGCGCCAGCGGCGCCACGCCAGCAGACCGCGTGCACTCAAGAGGGCCAACAGCCCGTACATGACCAGCTCTCCCAGTTGCTCGTGGCGCGCCACCAGCGCCCGGGCGGCAGGGGGAACCACCGCGGCCTCATGGGCGGCCTGCCCGGAGAGCACCGTGGCCACACTTCCCGCTGCGGCGAGGGCCAGAAGCGCCGTGGCACATGCGCCGCCCGAACCCTTGCGCAGGCGCGCCACGAGATCGAACAGCAGCGCCACCATTGCCAGCACGATCGGGAAGTGGACCAGGGCAGGGTGCAGGGGATCGGGCAGCCAGCTCATCGGGCGCCTCCACGCAGTCACAAGCAACCGGGCGGACTCGGGATTCCCTCCACCCGGGTATGATGACCACGTGGACATTATCCTCGTCGTCGTCGTCATCGGATGCGCCCTGGCCGGGCTGTGGTGGGGCGCCCTTCGCATGCTCTCCGCCCTGGCGGCGACCGTCGCCGCGCTGGCAGCGGGACGTTGGATCGCCCCCGCCGCCGTCTCGATGCTGGACCACACCGCCACTCCTTCGCCTGCGCTCCGCGTCGGCGCCATCGTGGTCAGCGCGCTGGTCGCCGCCGTGATCGTGATGGTGGCGGCAGGGGGCCTGCGCAAGGGGTTGCAGGCGTTGCGTCTGGGGTGGCTCGACCGACTGGCCGGCCTGGTCGTGTCAGGCAGCCTCGCCTGCCTGGTGCTGAGCCTGCTCCTGGCCCTGGGAGCGGTGGGGGGCCGCCCGCCAACCTCGCCCTTCGCCACCTTCCTCGCGGCCGCCGGACAGACGTTTCTGGCCACTCACAGGATGCCCGCCAGCAGCGCCAGCCCGAGCAAGACCCCGCCAACCCCGACGACCAGCGGCCAGCAGCCCAGGTAGGGCGACACCCGCCGCTCGATTTCGGCGTCGAGGAGACGTTTGAGGGTGACAACCCGGGGATCCGTGTCAACGTTCACAGGGCAAGGATACAGCCCCCATTTGGCGCCCGTGTCAGCTTGAAGGGGGTCAGGCCTCGCCCGCAGGCGCGCGGTCGCCCTTGACACCGCCCACCCCGGCGTCGACAATGTTGCCATCCCGCCACGCCATTGCCCCTCAGGGGGTGATTCATGGTGACACGAGTTTTTTCCGCTGTGCCGCGAGGCGTTGAGGCCTTGCGCGTGCAGGTCGAGGTGGATGCGCGCCCAAGCACGCCGGCGCTCGCCGTCGTCGGCCTGCCCGACGCCGCCGTACGGGAGGCCAGGGAGCGTGTCCTGGCGGCCATCCGCCACCTCGGAGGCGAGCTCGACACGCGTGCGATCGTCATCAACCTGTCGCCTGCCGAGGAGCGCAAGGAAGGCGCCTTGCTCGATGTCGCGATGGCGTGCGGGGTGCTGGCGGCTTGCGGGCACATGCCCGAGGTGCCCGCCAGGCTCTGGCTCCTGGGCGAGCTGTCCCTGGACGGGTTGCTGCGGCCGGTGCGAGGGGTGCTCCCCATCGTCGAGGCCGCCACCGCCGACGGTGCCACCGTGCTTCTTCCGGCCGACAATCTCGCCGAGGCCGCGGTGGTGCGAGGGGCGCGGCTGCTGCCGGCTCGCACCCTCGCTCAGGTCGTCGCCCACCTGCGCGGTGAGGTCACCCTTGGGCCGGTCCACGGACGCAACGGTGGCCTGCCCGCCGACCTGCCCTTCGACGGCCCCGACCTCGGCGAGGTGGGGGGACAGCCGCAGGCCAGGCGCGCCCTCGAGATCGCCGCGGCCGGTGGCCATCACCTGCTCATGCTGGGCCCGCCGGGGGCGGGAAAGACCATGCTCGCGCAGCGCCTGCCCGGCATCCTGCCACCTCTCGACGAGGACGAGGCCCTGGCCACCACCAAGGTGTACTCGGTGGCCGAGCGGGTGCCGCGCCCGGCCGGCCTGATCATGCGCCGGCCGTTCCGCGCCCCTCACCACACGATCTCAGCAGCGGGGCTGGTCGGGGGCGGCAGCACCCCGCGGCCCGGCGAGGTGTCGCTGGCGCACAACGGCGTGCTCTTCCTCGACGAGGTCACGGAGTTCCGCCGCGACGTGCTGGAGGTCCTGCGCCAGCCGCTGGAGAGCGGCGAGGTGATCATCGCCCGGGCCACCGCGAGCATGCGCTTTCCGGCCCGCTTTCAGCTCGTCGCGGCCTCCAACCCGTGCCCGTGTGGTCACCTCGGCGACCCGCGCCGCGAGTGTGCCTGCACGCCCCGGCAGGTGCAGGCCTATCGGGCGCGGCTCTCGGGACCGCTGCTCGACCGTATCGACCTGCAACTGGAGGTGCCCGCCGTGGCCTTTCGCGACCTCCTGGGCGGGCGGGCCGGAGAGTCCTCGGCGGACGTGAGAGCGCGGGTGGGGGAAGCCCGCCGGAGGCAGACCGCACGTGCACGACCGGCTGGAAGCCATATCAACGCCACCCTCACCCCCACCGAGCTCCGCGACCTGTGCAGTCCCGGCCCGGAGGGAGAGCGCTTGCTCGAGCTGGCGGTGGCCCGACTCGGTCTCTCGGCACGCGGCGTGCACCGCGTTCTGCGGGTGGCGCGCACGATCGCCGACCTGGAAGGCGCCGACGGCCTCGCCGCGCGCCATGTGGCCGAGGCCATCGCCTATCGCACGCTCGACCGGGCCGCGACCACCTGAGGGCCCGGCCGCCTTACAATGCTCTGCAATGGCGGAAGGTCCGGGCACTATCGAGCAGGTCTTGCAGCAGAGCGCCCCACAGCTCGCTCTCCTGACGCCGCGGGAGATCGAGGGGTCATGGCCTCGGGTGTTCGACGAGGCGGCGTCGCGCGTCCCTGCCCCGTACTGGCTGTTCGCCGAGGACGAGCAGCGACCGATGGCCCTGGGCTATCCCCACGCACAAACCGGCGACTGGGAGACCTTCTGTCGCGACCTCGGGCGCCTCATCGACGGCGAGGCCACCAACCGAAGGGCGGTCACGGCCAACGAGCAGCTCGACAAGTCCGGCCTCGTGGAGCTCCGTCGCGCCGTGGCAGGTCGCATTGCGGACTTTCTGGAGAACGCCTACACCAATGACTACGGCCAGCGCCTGCCGGAGATCTTCTGGCTGGTGCTCAGCGCCGAGATTGGCGACCGGGTTCACGCCATCACCCTCGCCGAGCAGGCTGCGTTCCCCCAGATCGGCCAGCGCAACCTCGACGAGCTCCGCTACCTCATCGCCCAGCGAATGGCCGAGGTCGCCCACCGTGGGGAGACGGAAGCCCTGTCCCGGGCCCGCCGCAGTGAAGGACTCGAGATCGGGGAGCCCGCTCGGGCCTTCTCCCGCCTGCTGCGCGAGGACCTGCTGCCGTTCGCCGAGAGTCACGTCGGCTGCGACGTGCGCCGCGTCAACTCGTTCCTGCACGGTTACCTGCACGTTGACGCGAGCTGGGTGCGGCGCCTTCTCAACAGCCTCAATCAGCAGGTCCAGCACCTCCGGGAGCGCGACCAGGGCTTCGACCGTGTGCTGGCGGCCATGGACCCCGAGGCGCCATCGCTCTCCCGCGAGCGGTTGCTTCTGTGTCTCGCCGTTCAGGAGCTACTGCCGCTCTGGAACCACCCCGACACGCCGCGCCCCCCGGCCGAGCTGCGGTCGATCCTGACCGAGCTGGCCCTGCGTGGCCGTCGCTACGAGGTCATCTCGGCCCTGCGCCGCCGCGTCGTCTCCATCGACGTGCGGGGAAGCCATCCGTCGGCGCGGGTCCAGGGCCGGCCGGTCCAGCTCTCGAGCTTCACCAGGCCTCTCTCGTTCTCCACGGTCGGCGTGGTGTCCTCGGTGGTGCGGCGGTACGGCATGGTGTACGACCTCGTGGAGTTCACGAGGATCCTGGAGGCCTTGAGACGGCGCGGCCCCTCGGCCGAGGAAGGCGCCATGCGGCAGATGGTGCGCTTCCTGGGTGAGGTGGACCAGATCCGCAGGCACTACCGCCTGACATTCGAGAAGTTCCTGGGCGACGGCGCTTTCTACTCGGGCCGCTCGGCGCGCTCGCTGCTCTGGATGGCGGCCGAGCTGCGCCTGCTCTACGAGCGCCTGCGGCGGCAGGGCTTCCCGTTCGACAGCGGATTGCGGATGGCCGTCAACGTCGGGTCCTACCACTTACTGCCCATGGTCACCCCCACTGCCGAGCACCCCCAGTACGAGTTCTTCGGCCACGGCATCATCGAGCTCGGCAGGCTGACCACCGGCAAGCGCACCCACGAGGTCGAGGACATCGCCGACTTCCTCATCGCTTCCGGTTACGACGTGCATCAGGTGCTCCAGTTCCTCGAGCCGGTTCGCAAGTCGAGCCGCGCCCCGGAGGGATTCAAGGACCGTCCCTACGCTGCGTACATCGCCGAGAACGGCGAGCTCGTGAACCTCGGCACGGTGCTCTCCGAGGAGTTCGTGCACGCCCTCGACATCGAGCTGGGTCCCCAGCAGCTCTTCACCACGCACACCCACAACACCCTGTGGGTTGTCCTGCCGCCGACTGAGTCGGCCGGAAGCCAGCCATGGGTGGGACTCCGCTCTCTCGGCATGGCCCGTCTCAAGGGCCTGGACTCCATGCCTCTCATCGAGAGCATCAGCTTCGATGCAGTACCCGGAGAGCTGGAGCCACTTCCGGAGGGCGTCCTGCTCCTTCACGCGGTCCAGGAGCAGGGCGGCACCGATGCGGAGACCGACACCGCCGCGCCGGTGGTGGTGGACCGCCGCCTCTGCGTGGTAAGCGTGTTCGACGAAGCCCCCAGACGAGTCTGGTACATCGGGCTCTATCAGGACGAGACGGGCGCGCTGGAGCATGCCTTCCGCGTCGCCCTCAACCCGGTGGGCTTCAACGAGGGGGACTCGCCCGAGGTCTGGCTGTTTCAGAGACGGGGTGAGCTGGCCATGCTCTTCCAGGGCCTCCGTCGCGACTCGGAAGGGGCGCTCGTGCCTCTGGAATCCCTGCGTGGCCAGGACGGCTATTTCACTTGCCTGCTGGCCACACCCCACCGTTCGCCAAGCTGACGCCCCGCGAAGGGGGTCCCAGGGACCCGACGGTTGACGGCGCCGGGGACGGCGCCAGGAGGTGAGAGCATGATCGACGCCTTGCACTGGTTGGGACACGACACCTTCCGCATCGACGGCCCGCCCGTGGTCTACGTGGATCCCTACAAGCTGCCCCACGTCGTCGTGCCGGCGGACCTGATTCTCATCACCCACGACCACTTCGACCACCTCTCGCCGGAGGACCTCTCCAGAATCCGCGGTGAGCTGACGGTCGTCGTCGGACCGCCGGAGGTGGCCGAGAAGCTACCGGGCGTGCAGGTGCTGCGCGCCGGGGAGAGCCGCGAGGTGGCCGGCGTGAAGGTCGCGGCAGTGCCGGCCTACAACACCAACAAGAAGTTCCACCTCCGGGAGAGTGGCAAGGTGGGGTTCGTCTTCACCGTCGCCGGGGTAAGCTACTACCACGCTGGCGACACTGACCTCATCCCGGAGATGGACGGGATGGCGCCGGATGTGGCGTTGCTGCCTGTCTCCGGCACCTACGTCATGACCGCCCCGGAGGCGGTGCAGGCGGCGCAGCGCATCAGGCCCCGCGTCGCCGTGCCGATGCACTACGGAACCATCGTCGGCAGCGACGACGACGCCCGCGCCTTCGCTCGCGGGCTCGCCGGCTCCGGCATTGAAGTCGTGATCAAGACGCGCGAGTAGCCAGCAAATCAGCGGATCAGCGCATCAGGGGATCAGCAAAGACAAGGACGGGATCCCGGCAAGTTGGTTCGTCTCGTCATGGGTGGGTGGGGGAGCTGACTACCTAATTGGCTGACTAGCTGATCTCCTGATCCGCTGATTCGTTGGCTGCGAAGATCGCCAGCTCCTCGACGTTGCCGGCCGGGCCTGGGATCGGTGACGGGATCCGCCCGAGCAGGCGGAATCCGAGCGTCTCGGCTGCAGTCACGACGGCCGCGATCGCCGCCTCCCGCACCACCGGATCGCGCACCACACCCCCCTTGCCAACCTGCCCCCTGCCCGCCTCGAACTGCGGCTTGATGAGGGCGACCAGATGACCGGTGACGCCGAGCAGCGGCCGCAGCGCCGGCAGCACCAGCCGCAGGGAGATGAACGAAACGTCCACGGTGACGAGGTCGAACGGCCCCGGCACGTCGGCCGAGGTCAGAAAGCGGGCGTTGACCCCCTCGCGGACCGTGACGCGGGGGTCCTGGCGGAGGCTCCAGTCGAGCTGTCCCCGCCCCACGTCGATGGCCACCACCGAGGCGGCGCCACGGGTCAGGAGCACGTGGGTGAATCCACCGGTCGAGGCGCCGACGTCAAGGCACCGGAACCCGGTCGGGTCGATCGCTCCGGCGTCGAGGGCGGCCGCCAGCTTGACACCACCTCGCGACACCCACGGGTGGTCGGGGGCGTCGAGGCTGAGCACGGCCGCCGGGTCCACCGCCCGGCCGGCCTTGTCGGCCACCTCGCCGTCAACCCGCACAACACCGGCCAGAATGAGGCTCTGGGCACGCGCCCGGCTGGGAACAAGGCCGCGCTCCACCAGCGCTTGATCCAGTCGCAGCCGACTCGGTGCCATGAGGGATGCTAGCATTGCCGACGTGGAACCCGGCCGCCCCATCACCTCGCTCGTGCGGGCGATGCGCCCGCGCCAGTGGCTCAAGAACGGGTTCGTGGTCGCTCCGGCACTCTTCGCCGGGCATGCCTTCGACCCTCCGGCTCTGCTCCGCGTC
>DAONEV010000099.1:0-12465 GCA_035403265.1 Thermoanaerobaculaceae bacterium
GTGACGTTGGCGGCGGTGGCGGTGGGGTTGTGGACGTAGACGGTGGTGTACCAGATCGCGGGCGGTGTGCCCGGCTTGGCCCCGACCGAGGGCAGAAAGACGTCGGTACCGGTGAAGCTGGCCAGTGCCGTAGTGGCGAGCAGAGCACTCCAGAGCACGGCAACGGTCCAGCGGTGGGGGCGGATGTGGCCTCTCATGGTGGCCTCCTTCAGCGGTAGACCTCGGTCGTGTGGCAATTTTTGTGGAGTTGTGGCGACTTCGACATACCTTGACGGCCTGATCATGGGTGCAAGCTAGGCGTCCGCGCTAAGATGCGAAACGCACGAATATGCGATGCGGCGATCGGCGACAGCGTCTGGACAGGGTCGGCTGGCTCCTCGGCAGGCTCGGTATGCTGGCGCTTGCGACTGCCCTGGCCGCGACCGCTGGGGCGGAGCGGCTGGCCGTGCGCGCGCTCACGGTGGCGCACGGTCTCGCCGGCGACTGGATCACGGCGCTCTACAAAGACTCCCGTGGCTACCTGTGGATCGGCACGGCCACCGGTCTGTCGCGCTTCGACGGCGACGCCTTCGTCTCGTACTCGCGGCGCGATGGCCTGCCCAGCGAGATCCCGCGGGACATACTGGAGGACCACACGGGGGCGATGTGGTTCTCGACCGACGGCGGGCTGGTCCGCATGCGCCCGACCCGCGACACGGGCGGGAGCCTGTTCGAGCCGTTCGAGCTCGATGACACCCGCGGAGCCGGGTCGATCATCGAGGACGGACAGCATGTTCTCTGGGTGACCGGGGGCCACCGCCTGTTCAGGCTGGATCTCGGGGCCGGAGCCCGGCGATTCGAGGCCGTCGAGGCACCGTTCCGGTGGGGCGGCGACACCAACCCCACCGTCAACGCACTGGTCGAAGGCGCAGACGGAAGCCTCTGGGTCGGCACCTCGGTGGAGCTCCTGAGGCACCTCCCGGACGGGCGCTGGATCAGCTACGACTCGCCCCGCTCCGAGGACCTGGGGCACCCGACCTCGACCGTGGAGGTGTTGGTCTTCGACTCCAGGGGCATCTTGTGGGTCGGCGGACCGAAGATGGTCGCCTACACGCCGGAGGCCGCGAGCGACCTGACGACAGATCGGCGATCCGTCCTGGCGAGGCCGGTGCAGGGCGGGGCGGCGCGCGTCGGCACCCTGGGCCCGGGCACGGCGATCGTGTGGGGTCCTCCTGCAGGTCGGCCGCCGGGCGGGTGGGTGGGGCTGACGGCCGGCCGCAACGGCACGATCTGGGCCTCCAACAACCTCGGTCTGGTTGCCTACGGCGGCGACACCCCGATTCTGCTGGGTCGCAACCGTGGTCTCCCGGTGGATCCGGTGACCTGTGCCCTCGAGGATGACGAGGGTGGCCTGTGGGTCGGCACGCACAACCGTGGCCTGCTGCGCGTCGACACCGCGGGGTTCACGAGCCTGGGTCTCGAGGACGGCCTGCTGACCGAGAACATCAGCAGCGTGGCGCCGGACAGGGATGGGGGCGTCTACCTCTCGGCGTATCCGCCCGGAGTCGGCCTGCACCACGTCGCGAACGGAAAGGTCGAGTCGATCCGCTGGCGCGTGCCATCATCCGTGACCTACCTCGGCTGGGCGAGCGTCCAGGACACGATCCGCGACCACGAGGGCGACTGGTGGGTGCCCACCGGCGACGCGCTGCTCCGGTACCGCGGTGCCGCCCGGTTCTCGGACCTGGCGAGCCGTGAACCGGTCGCCCGCTACGGCAAGGCCGAGGGCATGGGCGGGAACGAGGCGTTTCGGGTGTTCGAGGACTCGCGCGGGGATCTCTGGCTCGGGGTGTTCGGGGTCGGCATTGTCAGGTGGGAGCGCTCAACCGGGAGCTTCCACGAGGTCCCCTCCCGGCCGGGCCCGCCGGAGTGGCCTGCTTTCGCGTTTGCGGAGGACCGCAGCGGAGCCGTCTGGGCCGGCATGTGGGAGGGTGGCCTCGTGCGCTTCCGGGGCGACCGATGCGATCGCTTCCCTCCCGGAGGCGAGTTGCCTGCCGGCGCCGTCCGGTCGCTGCTGGTCGACCATGCCGGACGGCTCTGGGTCGGGACGATGCAGGCCGGGCTGCTCCGCACCGACGATCCGGGAGCGGAGCGACTGACCTGGAGCCACTACTCCACCGCTGACGGCCTCGCGAGCGACGGCGTCCTGTGCCTGACCGAGGATCGGTTCGGGCGGATCTACGCCGGGACCTGGCGGGGGGTGGACTGCCTCGATCCCGTGAGCGGCCGGGTCGCCCACTTCGACACTGCCAACGGTCTCGTCAACAACTCGGTCGTCGCCGCTGCGCGCGACGATAACGGGGATCTCTGGTTCACGACCCAGGCCGGCGTGTCACGCCTGCGCCCGACGCAGATGGAGCCCGCGAGGCCGCCGCGGCTCGGCATCGTGGAGGTCCGCTCCGGCGGCACGACCTTCCAGGTTCCGGTGCTCGGGACCTCGATCGTCGGGCCGCTGCGCTTTCCCGTTGGCGCCGACAGCCTCGAGATCGCCTTCACCGGCACCAACTTCGTCCCCGGCCAGCACCTTGGATTTCAGTACACCCTCGACACGCGGGACCGGTGGTCGACGCCGGCCGCAGAGCGGCGACTGCACCTGGCTGGCCTTGGACCCGGCAGCTATCACCTGCGCCTGCGAGCGGTGCGCAGCGACGGCGTGACGAGCGAGACCGCGACCGTCGCCTTCTCGATTCCGCCACCGGTCTGGCGGCGCTGGTGGTTCATGGGACTGCTCACGCTGGCCATCGCTGGTGGCGTCCTCGCCGTCCATCGCGCCCGCGTGCGCCGGCTCGCCGAGCTGCAGCGCGTGCGCTCCCGCATCGCCTCCGACCTCCACGACGAGCTGGGACTCTCCCTGTCCCGCATCGCCATCCTGTCGGAGGTGGCGAGCCGCAAGGTGGACAACGGCGCGGCGCAGACCGAGCTGGAGGATATCGGGACGACCGCCCGTGATCTGGTGGCGGCGTCCAGCGACATGGCGTGGTCGCTCGACCCCCGGCGGGACGACCTGTCGAGCCTGCTGGCGCGCCTTCGGCGTCTGGCCGAGGACGTGTTCTCGGGGGCCGGCGTGCGCTGGAGCTTCGTCGCCCCGCGCACCTTGGAGCGCCTGCCGCTCGGTGCCGAGCCGCGGCGGCACATCTACCTGATCCTCAAGGAGGCGATCCACAACGCCGCCCGCCATGCCGGCGCCTCCGAGGTGCGGCTGACGATCGTCGTCGAGGACGGACGGCTGCGAGCGGAGCTGCAGGACGACGGGTGCGGCTTCGACGCCGACACAGGTGGCGACGGGCACAGCGGAGTTCTGGGTCACGGCCTGACGAGCATGGCGCGCCGTGCGGCCGAGGTGGGTGGGAAGCTGGCGGTCAGCTCGCGCCCCGGCGAGGGCACGGCGGTCAGCCTGGATGTGCCTCTCGGGTTGTAGGGCTCGCCCAAGCGGTTAGCATGTTCATGCGGGGCGCCCGGCGGCGATCGCGTGTACAACCATGGTGGAGCGGGAGCGGGGACTGATGACCACGGTCGACAGAGTCAGGGTGGCGCTTGTCGAGGACGACCGCAGGATGCGGGAGGCGTTCCGCGTCCTCATCGACGGCTCGCCCGGGTTCGCCTGCGTGGCCGCCTATGGCTCCCTGGAGGAGGCGCTGCACGTGCCGGCCCCCCAGGCGCCGGATGTGGTGCTGCTCGACATCAAGCTCCCCGGCATGTGGGGCAGCGAGGGTGTCGACCTTGTCCTGAAGCGGTTCCCGGGCAGCAAGGTGCTGATGCTCACGGCATTCGACGACGAGACCCGGATCATCGAGTCGCTCTGCAAGGGCGCTTCCGGGTACATCCTCAAGGACACGCCGCCCGCCAGGCTGCTCGAGTACATCCGGGAGGCGACCTCCGGAGGGGCGCCGATGTCCCCCGAGGTCGCCCGCAAGGTTGTCGCCCTGTTCAGTTCGTTCGCCATGCCGCAGCGCCTGGACTGCCACCTGAAGCCCCAGGAGACGCGCCTGCTCGCGCTTCTCGCCGAGGGCTACGGCTATCAGGGGGCAGGAGAGGAGATGGGGGTAAGCGTCAACACGGTGCGCAGCTACGTGCGCTCGATCTACGAGAAGCTGCAGGTCCACTCCCAGTCCGAGGCGGTCACGAAGGCGCTCCGCGCCGGCCTCATCTGACCGGCATGCCGAGCGTGGGCTGGCTGGTCGAAGCCAACGATTACGCAGCCGGGCGGTTGCAGGCGTCGGGGTTCAGGAGTAAATTCGGCGGCCGGCGGGTGGCCTCGCGCCATGTTGCACCCGCCTCCGGCGCCTCTCCCTGGCTCCGGCGAACGTCCCCGCTGGTCGTCACCTCGAGGAAAGGAAGCCCGGCCGTGCTGCTTCAGACAAAAAACCGAACCGATGTTCTGTCGGGCGAAGGGTTCGAGCGGAGAGCGGCCGGAGCGGCGAGGGGCCTGGCCCTGGCGGTCCTCGCGCTCGCATCGGCCGCAGGCGCAGCCGACCTGTCGTTCCCCGACGCCGTGACGCTCCTGCAGCAGCGCAATGAGGCGTTGGCGGCGGCGCGCGCCGAGGTCTCGCAGCGGGAGGAAGAGGCCGGCGTCGCGGCTGGGCTCGCGTGGCCGCGGCTGGACGCCACCGCCCGCTACACCCGGATCGACGAGCCGATCACGATCGACCTCGACCCGATCCGCCAGGTCATCCTGAAGCTCCACCCCAACGTGCCCTCGGCGGTTGTGCCCCCCTTCACCCTGCAGGTCCAGGATGACACCTTCTGGAAGGCCGACCTGCGCCTGTCCTGGCCGGTGTATACCGGCGGCAAGATCGACGCCGCCCGCGACGCGGCGGGAGCCGAGCTGCGCACCGCCCAGGCCGCCCAGCGCCAGACCGACGAGACCCTCACCTCCGAGCTCGCGCGCCGGTACTTCGCGTTGCGCCTGGCGCGCCGGGCCCGGGAGGTGCGTGCCAGCGTGGTCGAAGGGCTCGACCAACATGTGCAGCACGCCGCCTGCCTCGAGGAGGAAGGGATGATCGCGCGCGCCGAGCGGCTCCACGCCGAGGTGGCCCGCGCCGAGACGGCTCGGCAGCTTGCCAGGAGCGAGCGCGACGTGGAGCTCGCCCGCCTCGCCCTGGCGTCGATCCTGAGCAGCGACGAGGCCGACGTCGAGCCCTCGACCCGGCTCTTCCTGCTGGCGTCCGTCGAGCCGGAGGTCGAGTTCGTCCAGCATGCCCTGGAGGCCAACCCGATCCTTGCCCGCATCGCGGCCCAGCGCGCCCTGGCAGCGGTCGGCAGCAGGGCCGAGAGGGCGCGCTACGTCCCGGACGTCTTCATCTTCGGGATGCACGAGCTGCACCCCTCGGACCTGACGATTCTCGAGCCCGACTGGGCGCTGGGTGTCGGGGCGAGCCTCAACCTGTTCGACGGCTTCTCCCGCGAGCACCGTGTGGCAGCGGCGCGGGCTCGCGAGCAGCGCGTCGAGCTGACCGAGCAGCGGGCGCGCCGGGACATTGCGACCCTGGTGGAGAAGCGGTACCGGGAGCTGGTCACGGCCCGCGACCTCTTCATGACCCTCAAGCACACCCAGGGCCTCGCGGAGGAGAACCTGCGGGTGCGCACCCGTGCCTTCGAGGAAGGCATGGGGACGTCCCTGGATGTGGTGGACGCCCGGCTGGCGTTGAGTCGGGTCGAGCTCGAGCAGGCCACGGCGGCGTACGATTTCGTAGTCGCCCTGGCCGAGCTGCTGGAGGCCAGCGGACAGGAGTCGCGCTTTGGCGAGTACCTGGCGCGGGCCGACGTGGAGGTGGAGCGATGATCTGGCTCAAGCGTGGTGCAGTCGCGCTCGTGATCCTGCTGGCCGGTGGCCTGCTGCTGGCGGCGGTATTGTGGAGCTCGAGGCCGCTCCCGGACGTCGTGCAGGGCGAGGTGGAGGCCACCCAGGTCAACATCTCGGCCAAGCTTGCCGCCCGCGTCGCCAGTCTCGAGGTGCGCGAGGGCCAGGCGGTGGCGAAGGGCGACCTCGTCGCCACCCTGGACAGCCCGGAGCTGCACGCCCGGCGACAACAGGCCGAGGCTGCCAGGTCCGCCGCCGAGGCGCAGCGCGACAAGGCCGATCACGGCGCCCGCGAGGAAGAGATCCGCGCCGCCATGCAGTTGCTGGAGCGCGCCCGGCACGGCCGTGAGCTCGCGGAGAAGACGTTCGCCCGGGTCGAGCGCCTGAACCGGGACGGCGTCCTCCCGACCCAGCGACGGGACGAGGCCCTGGCGCAGCTCGAAACCTCTCGGGACGCCGAGGAGGCGGCGCGTGCGACCCATGACATGGCCGTCAACGGCACCCGACGCGAGGACAAGGCCACCGCCGTGGCCGGCGTCGAGCGCGCCACCGCCGCCATCGCCGAGGTGGACGCCTTTGGCGCCGAGCTGAGGCTTGCCTCCCCGATCGCAGGCGAGGTCTGGCGCCGCAACGCCGAGGTCGGGGAGCTCGTGGGCGCCGGGTACCCCATCGTCTCCGTCGTCGACCTGAGCGACGTCTGGGTCACCTTCAACATGCGCGAGGACCGCCTGGCCGGGCTCAAGATCGGCGACCCGCTGCGGGTTGCACTGCCGGCCCTGGGCAACCGGGAGATCGACCTGAAGGTCACGTTCATCGCGCCGCAGGGGGACTTCGCCACCTGGCGTGCCACCAGCGCCCAGGGCGGCTTCGACCTCAAGACGTTCGAGGTCCGGGCCCGGCCCATCTCACCGGTGGAGGGTTTGCGCCCGGGGATGAGCGCCGTCGTCCGCTGGGATCGCCGGGCGTCATGACACTGGACCAGTCTCGGCACACCGAACCAAGAGTGGGCGCAGCCCGGCGAGCGGCGATGCGCGGTCGGGACGACCGCACCCACCCAGGGACCACGAGCCGATGAGCGCTGCCGCACATCCAGGGGTGATCGCAACAGCACGACGCGAGGCCGGCCGCCTCGCCGGGCAGCCGATCTACCTCCTGCTCATGCTGGTCTTCCCGCTCGCCTCGTTCGGGCTGCTGTGGGCCATCTTCTCGAGCGAGGTCCCCTCCGAGCTACCGATTGCCGTCGTCGACCTCGACCACTCGACGCTGTCGCGGCAGCTCGTGCGCATGACCGACGCCACCAGGACAATGAGGGTGGCGTTCGAGCCATCCGACGAGCCGGCCGCCCAGCGCCTGATCCGGGAAGGCACGGCCTACGCCGTCGTGGTGATCCCCCGCGACCTCGAGCGCGAGGTGCGGCGCGGCGAGACCGCTGGGGTCGTCTGCCAGTACAACGCCCAGCTCCTGCTGCCGGCCAGCCTGATCCGGCGCGACCTGCGGGCCGTCGTGGGCACGCTCTCCGCGGGCGTCGAGCTGCGACGCCGGCAGGCGGGCGGGGCGCCCCGGGCCGTCGCGATGGCCCAGATGGAACCTGTCCGGGTGGAGCGTCACACCCTGTTCAACCCCCAGCTCTCCTACGTCACCTACCTGCTCGCCGCGCTGCTGCCCACCATGCTGCAGGTCTTCATCCTCGTCACCGCCGTGCAGGCCGTGGGCAGCGAGCTCAAGGACAGCACCGCCGGGGAGTGGCTGGAGGTGGCCGGAGGACGGGCCTGGAAGGCCGTGCTCGGCAAGCTGTTGCCGCATACGGTCGCGTTCGTCGTGCTCAGCCTGGCGATGCTGGCCGTGCTCTTCCGGGCGCTCGATCTGCCCATGCGCGGGAGCCTTGGCGTGCTGGCCGGCGGCACCATCCTCTTCGTCCTGGCGGTCCAGGGCATGGGCCTGGCCCTCTGCGCATGGCTCGCGAACCTGCGCTTCGCGACCTCGGCCGCGGGCCTGCTTGCCAGCCCGGCGTTCGCGTTCTCCGGGGTGACGTTCCCGGTGTCCGCGATGCCGGCTGTCGCCCAGGCGTGGGGCGCCCTCATCCCACTCACGCACTATCTGCGGTTGCTCGTCGACCAGGCGGTGCGGGGCGCCACGCCCGCCGCTTCGGCGGTGCCGCTCGCGGCGCTGGCGGCGTTCGCCGTGGTGCTGCCGGCCGCGAGCCTCTTGCGGCTTGGGCGCGTCGCCCGCGATGCCCGGTTCTGGGGTCAACCGTGAGTCTCTGGCGAGCCTTCGTCGCCGAGGCGATGGCCGTCGCCCGGGATCGCGGCGCGCTGCTGGTGCTGGTGGGCGCGATCGTCATCTACGCCTTCCTCTACCCCCAGCCCTACCGGGCCGAGGTCCTCAAGGAGGTCCAGGTGGCCGTAGTGGACGCCGATCACTCGCGGCTGTCCCGGCAGCTCACGCGAATGGTGGACGCCCACGAGCTGATCTCGGTGACGCGGCATGTCGCGACCATGGCCGACGCGGAGGCGCTGGCCCACAACGGCCAGGTGGGCGGCATCCTGGCGATCCCCGCCGACTTCGAGCGCACCGTGCTGCGCGGCGAGCGCGCCACGGTGGGGGTCTTCACGGACGCCGCCTACTTCCTGGTCTACCGCCAGGCGCTCACCGGCCTCCTGGAGGCGACTGGAACGCTCTCGGCCGGCATCGAAATCAGGCGACTTCAGGCCCAGGGCGTCCCGGACAAGACGGCACGGGCGATGCGCGATCCGGTCCAACTCCTCTTCCGGCCGCTCTTCAACCCGGGCGAGGGGTATGCGAGCTACATCGTCCCTTCGGTGCTGGTCCTCATCCTGCAGCAGACCCTGCTGATCGGCATCGGCATGCTGACCGGCACGGCGCGCGAGCGCGGCGGGACCGGGGGGGCGCACCCGGACGGCCCTCTCGTCGGGGTGCTCGGGCGGGCCCTGTTCTATCTGGGCCTGTACAGCGTGCACGCGGTCTTCTACTTCACGGTCGTCTACCGCGTCTTCGGCTTCCCGGAGCAGGGTCGGCCAGGGGCGGTTATCGCCTTCGCGCTGCCCTTCCTCCTGGCGGTCATCTTCCTGGGCCTGGCCCTCGCGCACGCCTTCCGGCGCCGCGAGACCGCCATCCAGGTGCTGCTGTTTACCTCGCTTCCCGCCGTCTTCCTGGCCGGGTTCTCGTGGCCGAACGAGGCGATCCCGCGCTGGGTCCGGGCTCTGGCCTCGCTCCTCCCCTCCACCCCTGGGATGGCGGGGTTCGGCCGCCTCAACCAGATGGGCGCCACGCTCGCCGAGGTGCGTCCCGAGTGGATCCTCCTGTGGGCGCTCGCCGCCGCCTACTTCCTGGCCGCGTGGGCGCTGGCCGCACGCCGCCATGCGAGTGCAGCCCAGGAGAGCACGCAGTTGAGGGACGCAGGCTAGTCAGGAGCCTGCCGGAGCCGGGCCGGCGGCGAACAGGTAGTTGATGAGGAAGAAGACGTCCGAGACGGTCACGGCCGAGTCCGAGCTGGCATCGCCATTCCCGAGCGGCGGAGGGCCTCCGGCGAACAGGTGGTTGATGAGGTAGAAGACGTCGCCGACCTGGAGGGCGCCGTTGCCGTCCGCGTCACCGCGCAAGCCTCCGACCGTGAAGTCGGAGCTCGACGTCGCCGTTCCTTCGGGTGTGGTCACGGTGATCGGACCGGTCACGGCGCCAGCCGGCACCGTCGCGGTGATCTTCGCCGCGTCATCCACGACGAACGCCGACGGAACCCCACCGAATCGAACCGCGGTGGCGCCGGTAAACCCGGTGCCGGTGATCGTCACAACCGTCCCCTCCACGCCGGCGACTGGCGAGAAGAAGGTGATCGCCACCGCTGTCGGCGCGACGAGCAGGGTAATGCTCTGGGCGGGGAAGGTCACGCTCAGCGCGCCCTGTCCGAACGGCAGGTCGGGCTCCCGCACGATGCCGGCCAGATGCGCGCCCGAGTACCGCCAGACCTGCAGCGGGCCGGATGGCACGACCCCTGCCAGCGTCAGGGCACTGGTCAGAGGCCCGGCGGTCTTGTTGACCACCATGGCGGTAAGGGCGCCGTCGCTCGAGCGCTCCGCGCCGTACACCGCAAGCTGCGCCTGGTCAGCGCTCTGAGCCCGCACCGAGACGTCGCCGAAGGCCCCGCCCTGCCCGTCGACGTTCCGGTACATCCGGAAGGCAAAGGCGCCGGGCTGGGTCGGCTCCGGCGTCCCCCACAGGACCGCCATGTCGAGCCCCTCCCGCCCGAAGATGCCGAGCACGTCGGCCTGGGCCAACGCCCCGTTGATGTGGTCGAGCGCGCCCCAGTTGTACTCGGTGACGGCCGTGCGGGTGCCAGGATATCTTGCGGCCACCCATCCCTTCAGGCGCGGCACCAGGTAGACCGGCGCGGCGATCCAGTTCTCCTCGGAGTAGGTCGGATCCCACAGCAAGCGCGTCGAGCGCAGGCGCAGCGCCTGCTGGGCGCTGCTTCCGGCGCCCGTCAAGGCGACCTCAGGCGGGTAGAAGTGGACGTCCAGGTAGTCGAGGAGACGCGTCCCGTGCTGCTGGTCGTAGGCCGCCATCTGCTGGAGGTACCACTCCACGAAGGGAATGTTCCCGTGAGCCAGTCGATCCGGTGGGTTCTCCCACCAGTTGCCGCCGGCCGCCCAGTCCAGTGCCGACCAGAAGTAGGCCGTCCACCCCCACACGACGGGCCCCAGGGTGCGGGCCGTGGGGTCTCCGGCCTTCACCGCCGCGGCGTAGGCGAAGGTTCGATCGCGCATCTCGTCGTACGAAGTGGGCGCGGGGTGGACGTCTCGGTGCGTGGACGACCAGAGCATGGGCTCGTTGTCGAGGGAGTAGTAGGACACCCCGCCCTGGGCCGCCGCGCCAAAGGTGGACACCAGGTGCCCGATCCAGTTCTGCACAAACCCCGGCGTCGTCGCGACACTCGTGTCCGCTGGGTCGTTACCGGTGATGGTCGTGCCACTTGACCGGACGCCGTTGCCACAGTCCGGATCCCAGGAGTCCACGGACTGTTGCGCACCGTACCGGCTCACCTTGAAGCCGCAATCGTAGGGGTGGCTCTCCAGCCTGCGCTTCGCCACCCAGCCGAGCAGGGGCACGGTGAGGATGGTACGGGCGCCGGTGCGGCGATCCTGCTCGACGAAGCGGTCCGGCGCACCCGGCTCCTCGGCAATGTTCTCGAAGAACCAGTCGCTCCCCGTATTGGTGGTGTCGACCTGCCAGTTGAATCGGCTCGTGGAGTTGCCGCCCCAGCGGCGCAACGGCAGCCGCAGCTCGGTGGCGAGCTGCTCACTCGCGTAGCTCGTGCCGTAGATGTCCGGGTTGATTGGCTTGCGGTCGGCGCTCGCGTCGACCGCAAGGACCGGCCCCGGCCCCGGGGTCGGCGGCGGAGGCGGCGGCCCGGTGCGGGCCACCAGCACCACGTCATCCAGGTGCCAGGTGGGCTGGGACTCGCCCGTCGCGTCCTGCCAGACCAGGCCCGAGATCCCGCCCGGGCTGCCGAGACTGGCGAGCGGCACCTCCACGAGCGTCCAGGCGCCGGCCACGGGCGTGACCGCCACGATGTCACCGTAGCCACCGTTCTCGTCGTAGACGGCGAGATTGATGTGCTGCCCGCCGACATTGCCGCCGTGGACCCAGAAGCGCACGGACTGCAGCGTGTCGGCCGCAACCGACGGGGCGACGTGCAGGTACAGCCCGGCCCAGCTCGAGGTGAAGGTGACGGCGATCGCCGCCGTCCCGGCGTGTCTCGGCGAACCGCTCGCGAGGTTCACCGTGCAGTCCCAGGACCAGCTTTCCCAGCCGGCGGCGAGGGAGTCGGTGTAGACCGCGAGATCGTCGGCTGTCATCCGATCCCCCGCCGGCCACCCGAGGGTGGCCACGACCCCGAGCAAACCCACCACCAGCACCGGCACCACGTTATGCGCACGCCTCACGCCTGTCCTCCCGCTGCCTGCATGCTCGATCTCTGCGTTCAAGGCTACCGTCGGCGCGGCGCGACGTCGGTGAGGGGCGTCACGTCCCTCGCCAGATCGGTGAGACCGCGCCCCTACCTCTCGCCGTTGGAGGCCTGACGCAGCTCGGACGGTGCGATCCGATAGAAAGACTTGAACCGGCGGGAGAAGTGGAAGGGATTGGCGAACCCCAGGCGGTCGGCCACCTCGCTGACCCGCAGACGGTCGTCCCTGAGCAGCCGCCGCGCCTCGCGCATCTTCATGGCAAGGATGAGTTGGCTGGGCGTGCAGTCGAGCACGACCGCCAGACCCCGCTCCAGGGTGCGCAGCGAGACGAACAGCTCGTCGGCGATCTCGCCGGGCGTGACGTTCCGTTCCAGGTGCTTGTGGACGCTGAAGATCGCCTGGTCCGCCAGCCCTTGAGCGGTGGCTCCGCCGCTCTCGACGAGATGCCGCACGTAGCTCGTCTTCCCCGCCAGCACGTCGCCGCTCGGTGTGATCGTGCTGTCGTCGCCGCTCTCGGGGCCGGTCGCCCGCCTCGGCGGGACCTACGATCTCTGGCATTGTCGGGCCGAGGATCTGCCGCCGGTCGATGGCGCCCCTCTTTTGCGGCGTCGTTTGCCGTTGTTGCGTCAACGTCGTGTCCGG
>DAONEV010000100.1:0-12420 GCA_035403265.1 Thermoanaerobaculaceae bacterium
GACGATCTTGTCGGCGGCCCGCGCCGAAGCCAGCCGATGTGTGACGAGCACGACCATGCGCCCCACCGAGAGCTTGTCGAGGGTCGCGTTGATCGCCGCCTCGGTCGCCGGATCGAGCGCGGATGTGGCCTCGTCGAGGAGCAGAATCTCCGGGTCGCGGAGCACCGCCCGGGCAATCGCGATCCGCTGACGCTGGCCGCCGGAGAGGCGTCCACCCAGCTCGCCGACCTGGGTGTCGTAACCTTCCGGCAGGCTCGCGATCATGTCGTGAATCTCCGCCGCTCGTGCCGCCTCGAAGACCTCATCGTCCGTCGCGTCGAGCTTGCCGATGGCGATGTTGTCGCGCACTGTGCCGGCGAACAGGAAGCTCTCCTGGAAGACGGCAGCCATTTGGGCGTGCACCGATGCCAGCGTGAACTGCCGGACGTCCTCGCCGTCGACCAGGACCCGGCCCGCCTGCGGGTCGTAGAAGCGCAGCAGGAGCTGCAGCACCGTGCTCTTCCCCGAGCCGCTGGGCCCGACCAGGGCGACGCGACGGCCCGCGTCGACCGTGAGATCGACCCCCGCCAGCACCGGCCGCTCCGGCACGTACCCGAACCCGACGTCACACAGCCGTAGCGGGCCGCGCAGCCGGGGCATGGGGCGGGCATCCGGTGCGTCGCCGACTTCCACGGGCTCATTGAGGAGCTCCTCGATCCGCGCCAGCCCGCCGGACGAGGCGATGAGCCCGGGAATGACCTTCTTGGTCAGGTCATAGGCGTCCTTGCTGATCGTCGCGTGCAGGCTCAAGAAGGCAACCAGCGAGCCAGCCGTGAGATGGCCGTGGAACGCCATCGAGGCCCCCACCCCGAGCACGGCCACCTGCGCCATCAACACGCCGAAGCTCGAGGTGCTGCCAACCACGTCGGCCAGGAACTCGGCGCGGATGAAGCGCCGTGACAGCTCCCCCAACTGGCGCTCGAAGCGCTCGATCAGCCAACCGGCGAGGCCGAAGACCTTGACCACGGGCTGGGCACGAGCCGCCTCCTGTACGGTGCTCGCCACCCGCGCCTCCTCCTGCTTGAGGGCGTAGCGGGCGGCGGCGGCACGGTGTCCGAAGAACCGCGTTCCCAGGCCTGCCAGCGGCGTGCCGAGGACCATCACCAGACCCAGCCGCCAATCAATGAAGAAGGCCACCGGCAGGTTGATGACCAGACCGAGAATCGCCACCACGGCGTCGACGACGCGCGAGGTCAGGCTCTTCTGGATGTCGGCCAGGTCGCTGGTGAACCGAGCCACCAGGTCGCCGCTGCGGGCGTTGCTGTAGTAGCCGACCGAGAGTCGTTGCATGTGCTCGAACATGCGCCGGCGGACACCGTTGAGGATGGCCGCGCCGATCTTGGTCCCCAGGTAGTCGCCCAGCATCACGGCCGACATGGCGAGAACGTAGGCGGCCGAAAGCGCGATCAGCACCGTCCAGAGAATGGAGGCATCGTGCCCGAGGAGCCCACGGTCGATGATCAGCCGCTGGCTGTAGGAAAAGAAAGCCTTGAACCCCTGCGGGATGGCCAGGACGGCCAGCAGCACCAGTCCTGACCGCAGGTGCGGCCGCCAGTAGCTCAGGGCGTGCCGCAGCGTCGTGGTGATCCCCATGCCGGCACCACTGGCCGTTGCCCGGGCAGCCGGCGATCGGCCCCCATCCGAGTCGGGAGGCAACGGCTTGTCGCTCTCTCTGCTCGATGCCACCCGTGTCTCCCCATGTCCCTGCTGCTGGCCTGAGTATTCCGTCCTGACGCTTGCCAACGCCCTCGCGGCGGACGGTGGCCGGGCGCGGATAGCTTACCGCGTTGCAGCTCTCAAAGGGCGAACTCGACTTGCCAGTTGGTGGGCGGCGTGCGGCGCGTGCCGAGGCGCGGCCCGGAGGTTCGCGCCCACCTCGTTCTCGCGGGGCTGCTCAAGGTGGAGACGAGGTCCCGAAAGAAGAGCAAGGGAAGGGCTCGAGGTCAAGGCGCGCTGGCGGTCAGGCCGGTCCCCGCAGATGGTCGAGGATGGCGCCGGCGGCGCGGTCGAAGTCCAGCTTGCCGGTGACGGCGAACACCTCGATGCCATCGAGATCCCGCCGATAGCGAGCCCTCCGCTCGGAGGTCCAGCGAGAGTTGCGCTGGCGGCGGTCGAAGACGCCCGCATCGCGGGAGAGGTTGGGGCCGAACGTGTCCCAGAAGGTTTCGTCCGAGGTGTCGACCCGGTCGATCGCCAGGCCCTCGCCCTGACGACTCCACATGAGGTAGTACATCCGCTGAAAGCGGCTGGTGTCCTTGACCCGACCGGGACCGTAGGTCGATGCCACGTCGACGTCGTACTTCTCCTCGAGGCCGAACAGCTCGTCGAACGACATGCGGCCGTAGCGCGCGACGGCCGTGTCAGGTAGGAGGGCCCGCAGCCTCGGGTCGCCGTGCATGGTGCCGGCACACACCCGGGGCCACTTGACGACCCCTCGCATCTCGAACCAGCCGCCATCGGGCTCGCGCCGAACGATCAGCCGGTCGTTGCTGACGAAGGTGCCTCCCGCCGCCACGATCTTCAGCATTGTCGTCGTCTTGCCGGTGCCGGCTCCGCCGACGAGGGCAAAACCCACGCCATCGAGCTCCAGACCGGCGCCATGGACGATCACCCAGCCCCGCTCGTTCATCTCCTGCATGTGGACCGCGTTGATGATGTTGTTGAGCTGGTTCGCGGCTTCTTCCATGTTGCCCATGACAACGTAGCGGCGGTCGTCGAAGATCACACACAGGCCGGTGGTTGCCTTGACCACATGGCGGACCCCGCCTTCGTCCAGGAACGGGTCCTTGGCCTTGCCGCTGGCCACGATGTAGCGCTCGAAGGCACTGCGGTCGGTCGGCATGTAGGGGGCGGGATCCATGTCGAACGCCCAGACCTCGTACCGGGGAGCCTCCTGGAGCTCCTCGACGTAGCGGCCGTAGACCTGGCGCATCGCCTCAAGGACCCCGGCGTCGTTGGACCGCAGAACCAGGCCGAGGTCGTGGATGTGCAGCGGCAACCGGTAAGGAGCCGCTTCGATCCTGATGATGTCGTCGATCACGCTCATGACCGGGTGATCGTACCCCGCGTCAACCCGGCCTTCAATCCCCACATCTGCTCCAGCCCCATGGGGGCGGGCTCGGGCTCCCGCTGGTATGATCGCGACGGTCCTCGGGGAGACGGCGCGCATGCGACCCTGGTTGAAGGCGCTCGTGGTGCTGGTCTGGATGGTTGGCTGTCGGCCAGCCGCCGGACCGCAGCCGCCGACGCGCGCCGAGGTCGAGCGGTTTCGCGACTCGGTGCTGGAGGTGCTGCGCGCCGAGTACCCGGGACGCCGGTTCGAGGCGACCGACGATCCCTGGGTGCTGAGGTCCAGGGAGCTGCCGCTCGGCCTGCAGGCCCTCTACGCCAAGTGCCAGCTCGGGGCGGCCGGCACGGTCGATCGAAGAGCCCTCATCAAGTCCCACTTCGACGGCCTGCTGGCCGAACCGCACGACGGCCCGGTACCCGCCATCCTGCCCTGGGAGAGGGCCCGGCCGCTGCTCATGCCTCAGCTCGTACCGGCCGCGGCCTTCGAGAGCGTGCATGGCCCGCACCGGCCATTCTGCGACGGCATCGTGCAAGCGTACGTGGTCGACTCCGGGATGCATGACAGGGTGGTCACCCGGGACGACCTCGCCCGTTGGAAGGTGAGCACAAAGACCATTGAGGAGGCCGCCCTCGCCAACCTGGAGGCCAGCAGCAGCGGCATGAAGCTCAACTCCTCGGACGGCGAGGACCCGTTCATCATCGTCGCGCTCGGTGACGGCTACGATGCGGCGCGCATCCTGCTTCCCGGATTCCGCCGCTACGCCGCCCAGCGGCTCGGCGAACCGTTCCTGGCCGGTGTCCCCAACCGGGACTTCCTGATCGCGTGGTCTTTCAGGTGCCTGCCGGAGTTTCAGGGGAGAACGCGCCGGGCGATCATCGAGGACTTCTCCTCCCAGCCCCATCCTCTCTCCCAGGCGGTGCTGCAGGTGAGCAGCACCGGCATCACGCCCGTCGACTGAGGCACCGACAGGGTAGGAGCCTGTCGGAGGATTGGGAAAGTCCGCGCGGTTTCTCCGACAGGCTCCTAACCCGGACTGGCGCTCTCGTTGGCGCCGTGGCACTTCTTGTACTTCTTGCCGGAGCCGCACGGGCAGGGGTCGTTGCGGCCGACCTTGGGCTCGTGGCGGCGCACCGTCGTCGGGGCTCCGGTCCCCGGCGAGTGCTTGGCTTCCTGGCGTTCGCCCTGAAGGGCGGTGGCCTCGGCCTTGGACTCGCGCACCGGGGCATGCTGGCGGCGCTCGGGCCCGACCTTCGCCAGGTCGAGGCGGAACATGTACTGCACGGCCTGGTCCTCGACGCGCTCCATCATCGACTGGAAGAGCTCGAACGACTCGCGCTTGTACTCGACCAGCGGGTCGCGCTGGCCGTAGGCCCGCATCCCGATGCCTTCCTTGAGGTGGTCGAGGGCCAGCAGGTGGTCCTTCCACTGGGTGTCCAGGACCGACAGGATGACGTAGCGCTCGAGCTGCCGGAAATCGGGCTCCCCGAGCTCCAGCTCGCGCGCTGCGTAGCGTTGCTCGAAGAACTCGATCAGCCTGTCCTCGAGGGCGCCCCTCGTCACCTTCTCCCACACCACTCCGGCATCCAGCAGGCCCAGCCCGAAGCTCTCGTCGAGCTCCCGGTCCAGCGCCGCCTGGTCCCAGTCGTCGAAGTGCTTCTCCTCGGGGCAGTGGGTGTCGACCAGGTAGCCGACGATCTGCTTGGCGGCGTTGAGCACCCAGCCGCGCCCCTCCTTGCCGTCGAGGACGTCGCGCCGCAGGCGGTAGACCGCCTCGCGCTGCTTGTTCATGACGTCGTCGTACTGCAGCAGGTGTTTGCGGATCTCGAAGTTGCGGCCTTCCACCTGCTTCTGGGCGCGCTCGATCGAGCGCGTCACCATCTTCGACTCGATGGGAACGTCCTCCTCCATCCCCAGGTGCTTCATCCACTCGCGCAGGCGGTCCGACGCGAAGATGCGCATGAGGTCGTCCTCAAGCGAGAGGATGAACCGCGAGGAGCCCGGGTCGCCCTGACGTCCCGAGCGCCCACGAAGCTGGTTGTCGATGCGCCGCGCCTCGTGACGCTCGGTGCCGAGGATATGCACGCCGCCGGCCGCCAGCACCTGGTCGCGCTCCTGGGCGCACTTGACCTTGTACTTCTCGACGGCGGCCTGGTACGCCTCAGGGTCCTTGGCGGGGTCGGCCTCGGCCCTTGCCAGGCCCTCGGGGTTGCCGCCCAGGATGATGTCAGTGCCGCGGCCGGCCATGTTGGTGGCGATGGTGACGGCCGCATGGCGGCCTGCCTGGGCGACGATCGAGGCCTCGCGCTCGTGGAACTTGGCGTTGAGCACGACGTGGGTGACACCCCGGCGCTTGAGCAGCTCCGAGAGCTTCTCCGACTTCTCGATGGAGACTGTGCCGACGAGGATCGGCTGCCCCTTTGCGTGCAGCTCGATGATCTCCTCGACGACCGCCTTCCACTTCTCATTCTCCGTGCGGAAGATGAGGTCCTGGTGGTCCTGCCGGATCATGTCGCGGTTGGTCGGGATGACCACCACGTCGAGCCCGTAAATGAGCGCGAACTCGTCCGCCTCGGTCTCTGCCGTGCCCGTCATGCCGGCCAGCTTCTCGTACATGCGGAAGAAGTTCTGCAGCGTGATCGTGGCCAGGGTCTGGTTCTCGGCCTCGATCTTGACGCCTTCCTTGGCCTCCACCGCCTGATGCAGCCCGTCCGACCAGCGCCGGCCCGGCATCAGCCGGCCCGTGAACTCGTCGACGATGATGACCTGGCCGTCCTTGACGATGTACTCGCGGTCGAGCTGGTAGAGGGTGTGGGCGCGCAGCGCCTGCTCGACGGCGTGCAGGCTCTCGATCTGGGTCGGGTCGTAGAGGTTGGGCACGGAGAGCATGCGCTCGGCCTTGGCCACGCCTTCCTCGGTGAGAGCGGAGGTGCGGGTCTTCTCGTCGACGATGTAGTCCCCGGTCGTCGACTTGTTGCCGTACTTGTCGCGGATCTCTTCGCCCTTGACGAACTTGGGAATGATGCGGTCGACCTGGTAGTAGAGCCCGATGGAGAGCTCGGAAGGTCCCGAGATGATGAGCGGCGTGCGTGCCTCGTCGACCAGGATCGAGTCCACCTCGTCGACGATGGCGAAGGTGTGGCCGCGCTGCACCATGTTGGCGACGTCGAACTTCATGTTGTCGCGCAGGTAGTCGAAGCCGAACTCGTTGTTGGTGCCGTAGGTGATGTCGGAGCCGTAGGCGGCGAGCCGCTCGGCGTCGCCCATCTGGTTCTGGATGCACCCGACGGTGAGACCCAGGAACCGATAGATCTGCCCCATCCACTCGGCGTCGCGGCGGGCCAGGTAGTCGTTCACCGTGACCACGTGCACACCGCGGCCGGAAAGGGCGTTGAGCACCACCGGCAGGGTCGCGACCAGGGTCTTGCCCTCGCCGGTCCGCATCTCGGAGATCTTGCCCTCGTGGAGCACCATGCCGCCGATGAGCTGGACGTCGAAGTGGCGCATCCCGAGAGTGCGCCTGGACGCCTCGCGGACCAGCGCGAAGACCTCGACGAGGTGCTCGTCGAGCACTGACTGCACGTGCTTGCGGCGCTCGACATACTCCCCTGGCAGCTCGGCCGTGGCCTGTCTCACCTCGTCCTTGATGCGGGTCAGTCGCGCCCGCAGCTCGTCGTCGGAAAGGGGCAGCAGCTCCGGCTCCAGCGCGTTGATGGCCGCGACCATGGGCTGCAGGCGCTTGACCTCGCGCTCGTGCTTGGAACCCATGAAGAACTCGATGACCTTGTCAGCAACTCCCGCCATACTCACCTCAAGTTGGCAACTCTACCCCCGCCCCGCCCACCCGGCAACCTTGCCGCTTACCCGCCCAGGCTCAAGGCTCAAGGACGATCGCCCACTCACGCCCCCGAGAGTGAACGTGGACTTTGACGTGGACGTCGACGTGGACCCAGACCTCGATCAACTACCGAGCAGCCCACTTCCAACTGACCGGATTCGAGCCTGCCGGACGGCATCATGTTTGACGCTTCGGGTCCAGGTCCGCGTCCAGGTTCCAGGCTCGCAGGCGGATCTGGAGGCGCAACATTCCTCTCGCGATCTTGACCTGCGATGGCGTAAGCCCCGCGGGAGGGGATGCTGTCTACGGCTGGACCTGCTGGAGGAGGTGCAGGAACTGCTCGTAGGGCAGCGCCTGCCAGCTCTCGGCGCTTACGGCGCCCTCGGTGCGCGAGACGAGGGAGACCTTGTGGGCGGTCTCGACATCCGGGGCCTCGTAGATGTCCATGAAGTCGTAGGGGCCAAGGATCGCGTAGTGGGCGACGAACTTGACCTCCGGACAGAGCGTGCGGACCCGCTTGAGCCACTCCTTTCCCATCGCCTTGCGGCCGGGCGCATCGTGCAGAGACTCCGGGTTGAGACGCGTCATGAGGACGAACAGGGGCATTTCGGACCTCCTTCGAGTCGCGTCAGCGGCGCGTTTCCTCCTCACCAAAGACCTGAGCGGTGAAGACCTGGAACGTCGCGCCCTGCTTCCAGGCGTCGGCCGGCAGGCCCGCCTTCTGGGACAGGTGGGACAGGAAAGTCGCCCTGTCCCATCCGGTTTCGGTGGCCACCTGGGGCAGGAACACCGCCGAGCGCCCGCCCTTGGTCAGCAGCACGCCATGGGTGCCGAGGATGATTGCGTCCGCGCCAGCCACCTGCTTCATGGGGGAGAGAACCGAGATCTCCAGGGTCACGCCGGGAAGCTCGCGCGCCTGCAGGGCCGAAAAGCGCGGGTCGTGGGCGGCCGAGACGGCGGCGTGCAGGATGGCGTCGACGAGCGGCTCGCGGGCCTCGATGATGCCGATGCAGCCCCGCAGCCGTCCCTCGCGGATCGCCCGCTCGCCGGTGTTGTGGATGGTCACGAACACCCCCGAGCGCGCCACCAGGTCGCCGGTCACGTGGTGGTCGGAGAACCAACGCGCGAGCGCAGGCCCGTGGTCGAGATACGTCTCCAGCGTGGCGCGCGCCAGTGCCAGGGCCGCCTTCTCCTCCTCGTGGTCGAGCGTGCCGAGCTCCGGCTCCCCGGAGTCCTCCCGCCAGGCCCCCCAGGAGCCGCCGAAGAGCACACCGGCGTAGCTCACCACCATGTCGGAACTGTGGCTCACCGAGGCCGAGGTCGTGACGTCCACGACCGCGCCGACCCCGGTGAAGGCATGGGCGAGCAGCTCGAGCAGCACGCCGATGGGCCGTGCTCCGCATACGGTGTCCTCGCTGACATCCACCTGGGCTGAAAAGCCCCGGACATCCACGGCGGCGGCCCGCTCGGCGGTGGCCCGTCCCAGCTCCTCGAGCCGCCTGACGAGGCCGCCGTCGCGGGCAAACGGCGAGAAGCCGTAGGACGGCCCGTGGTGCGTGAAGTCGGAGGAGACGACTACGAGCACGCCGGGGCCAACCAGGGGCGCGAGTCGGCGCGCCAGCCCGAGGGCCGTCCGCCGGTCCGTCTGGGCACCAACCAGGATCGGCACGATGGGCACACTGCCCACGGTTTCCTGCAGAAACGGCAGCTCCACCTCCAGGCAGTGCTCGCCGTCGTGGGCGCGAGTCGGTCCTCCCAGCTCCTCCTGGTTCCGCAACGACTCGATGGCCTCGGTGTCGAGCGGAATCTCGCCGAGAGGCGTCGCAAAGGCCTTGAGACCGGCCCCCGGCAGCGCTCCGCCTGCGAAGCTGGCGCGGTGGGAGGGCCCCAGCATGATGACCCTGGTCAGCCTCGCCCCGCGCAACGCCGAGAATACCTTGCCGGCCGTGGCACCCGAGTAGACGTAGCCGGCATGGGGCACAATGAGCGCCGCCGGGGTCTGCGACCGGGCCGTCCCGGCGGCGAGGAACCGCTGCACCTCGGCCCGGAGCTCGTCCGCGTTGGCCGTGTAGAAGCCCCCGGCCACCGCCGGTGGCCGCACCTCGCCGTGCAGGTTCCATCCCAACATGAGCACCCCCGTTGCCACCCACAGCCTGTGCATACTTGATTGATACGCCCTGAAGGGAGAAAAGGCAACCGCGGTAGGGACAGCGGTCAGTGGCCAGTGACGATCGATGGGAGGACGGAGGCTGCCCGCCCGGTCCAAACCCTCCGAGCACCGATTACCGAGCGGGCGGGGGCAGCACCAGCCGGTTCAGCGGGTCGCGAGACTCGCCCACCGAGGAGATGCTGATGGCGGCCTTTGCTCCAACTGGGCAACGGTTCTCGCAAATCCCGCAGCCGGTGCAGCGCTGCGGGTCGACCATCGGTCGCTGCAGGCGAACCGGCTGGCCATCGCGGCCCGGCTCCTCGACCTCGACGAACCAGATCGCCTTGGGGTCGGTCGGGCACATCTCCTCGCAGACGATGCAGGGGGTGCCCATGGCCCACGGCAGGCAGCGACCGCGGTCGACGAAGGCGGTCCCGATGCGGACCGGCTCCCCACCGTCGTAGCCGGTCTTGCGGGCCGAGGTGAGCTTCGCGATGGCCCCGGTCGGGCACACCTCCCCGCAGCGGGTGCAGGCGAACTCGCACCAGCCGCGACGGGCGATGAGCACGGGGCTCCAGAACCCCTCGACCCCGGCCTGGGCGATGGCCGGGTGCAACGCTCCAGTGGGGCACGCCTGCTGGCACAGGGAGCACTTGACGCACTGCTTGAGGAACTCGCCCTCCGGAAGGGCTCCGGGAGGCCGGATGAGATCGGCGCGAGCCGCGTCCCGGCCGCCGCCGGACGCCCGCAACAGCGGACCGACCGTCAGGGTGACGATCGCCGTGCCGATGGCCGTGCGTCGGGAGAAATCCGGCTGGGCCGGCGCCGGAGGCAGAGCCGGCAGCGCCGCGTAGCCCAGCGCCGCCTTCGGGCACGCCGGCAGACAGTTCAGGCAGACGTGGCACTCGTGGACGCGGTGCGACCCCAGCGGCTCGTCCGCCCCCTGGCAGGCGAAGGTGCAGGCGCCGCAGTCGGTGCAGGCCGAGGCCCGGCGTCGGATGCGGAACAGCGAGAACCTCGCGAACAGACCGAGCAGCGCCCCGAGCGGACACAGGGCACGGCAGAACAGGCGCGGAATGAAACGGCTGGCGACCAGGATGCCAAGGAGAAGACCCGCTGCAAGCCATCCGCCCGGCACCAACCTGCCACCCGGCAGCGCCGCCCAGAGGCCGGACGCCAGACCCCGCGCCGTCAGCGAGAGCGGGTCGAGCCACCCGCTTTGCAGCGTCCCGAGCAACGCCCCCACCAGCAAAGCCACCAGGATGTAGACCTTGAGCGCGTACCAGCGGCGATAGCGGTTGACGAGCTGGCTCTCCCGACGCTTGCGGCCGGAGAAGAGACGGCTGGCCAGGTGCTGGAGCGTCCCCAGGGGGCAGATCCACCCGCAGAACACCCGTCCGAACAGCAGCGTCAGCAAGATGAGCAGGGTTGCCCACGCCAGGGCGCCGGGCAGCGTCCCTGCCGCCAACACCAGCCCGACCGCCGAAAGTGGGTCGGCGTGGTGAAACACCGAAAACGGCAAGTCGCGCAGATCTCCGGCCGCCAACCGGGCCAGCAGCCAGAGGAAGAGGAGCAGGAAGAACCCCTGGTAGACCGCCCGGATCCGCTGCACCCACCTCATGCGGAGCCGAGATCCTTCACGAGGGCGAGGTCGGCGCGGCCGATGCCACGCTGGGCTGCCTCGGTGATGAAGCCCAGGGAAGCCGGCTGCAGGCCCATCTGCACCGCTCCCCAGACTTCGCAGGCGAGCGCGTCGGTGCCAACGGCCACCGCTCCCACCGTCTTGACGTCAGCCAGCGATCCGCCCTGGGGGCCGTTGGCGAGCAGGATGCGCGTCGCATCCATGACCGTCAGGGTGGGCCGGAACATTGCCCCCAGCTCGGCCACGGAACGGTGGATCGACTGGTGCAGGCGGTTGCGCCCCTTGCCCAGCACGCCCATCCAGTTCTTCATGCCCAGGGTCGCGCGCGACAGGGAGTGGTGCTTGACCACCGGCACGTTGATGACCCGGTCGGCGAGCAGGACGGCCTCCATGACCTCGATGCCACTCGAGTACCCCGAGACCGAGGCCGGCACGAAGACCGCGGCCGACCCGTCCACGATTTCGGCACCCGCCTGCGAAGCGGCAGCCGCGATGCCGGAGCGGGCAAAGCAGCGCCGCGGGTCATTGCAGGAGTTGTCGGTGACGACGACCCGCTTCGCTCCCGCCCCACGGCACAGGCGCACGAGCTCGGCGACCACCTGCGGGTCCGTGTTGGCAGCCTGCTCCGGCAAGCGGTCCCACCCGACGTTCGGCTTGATGACCACCACCTCGCCCTTCTTCACGAAACGGCCCATCCCACCCACCGCCTCGATTGCACGACGCAGGTTGGCGGCCGGGTCGGCGCCGTGCGCGGCCGCGGCCTCCGGAAGGCTGCCTCCGCCCGGCACACGCCAGTCCGGGATGGGGCGCAGACCCGCCGCCTGGGCCCGGCGGTCGTGGAAGAGCAGCGCCCCGACTCCCACGGCCCCGGCCACGAGGCCGGTGGACGAGAGCCGCAGCACCAGCTCGCGGCGCGATAAACGAGTCTCGTACGGATCAATCATGGTTGCTCCGCAAGCCAGGCCGCGGCGACGCGCCGCAGTGCCGCCTCGGCGGCGGGCCCGCTGCCCATGGCGGTGAGCTTGAGAAAGTCGCGATTGTGCACCGCGAGCAGGCTGGACGGGTCGGCGAAGGTGTCGATGAGGCCAGGCACCGCCGCGGCATCGGTCGGACGCTCGGACGTCATCTGCGTGCGGGCGCCGGTGGTGCCGCCAAAGCGGTACGCCTCCGCCGCCACCTCCAGCTCGGCCGCCCCATCCGCAAAGGCGTAGACGGTCGCGGTGCAACGCTCGAAACCGTTGGCGAGATACGCCTCGGCCGCACCGTCGATGAACTCGTAGAGGGTTTCCTTGTCGTAGCTCTGCAGCGGCGTGCGGCGGGTGGCGCCAGCCCTGAGCTCGGCGGGGAGCGTCGGACCTGCCACCGCTCGGAGGGCCAGCAGGATATGCGCCGGGTCTTCACGCACGCGCTGCGCGCGCCAACCCAACCACACGGCCACGCCAACCAGCGGGAGCAGGAAAAGGAGGTGCCACGGCCGAGGCCAGCGTGTCGCGCCCATCGGCCCATACCCTAGGACGGGCACCGGTCCGGGTCAAGCACCTCGCATCCGCACTCGCGGCCAGAGGTCGAGCCACCGGGTTCACAACCCGAGGAGCTATCCGGCCGGCGTCGGAGCGGGGGTCGGGGACGCGCCACCCTCAGGCGGGGTCGGCCTGGACTTCCTGGGCGTGTCGTTCATGGGCGAG
>DAONEV010000101.1:0-12371 GCA_035403265.1 Thermoanaerobaculaceae bacterium
GGCTGAGGAAGCAAAAGATCACCTCCTACCCGCCGTCGATCGCCTCCTGCGAGCCGGCGACGTGGCGCGTGCGGCCACCCTCGTCAAGAGGCTGCTGCGCAGCGCCCCGACCGACATTGACGTCCTGTCACGGGCCGATCGGGTCTTCGAGCGGCTGGGCGACCAGGACATGGTCGTCAACATTGAGCTCGCACTGGCCGAGGCGTTCATCCGCGCCGGGCGCCAGGGCGAGGCCATCGACGTCCACAAGCGGCTGGTGCGCCGCAACCCGAGCGACCCGGAAGTGACCAAACGCCTGGGCGGACTCGCCGAAGCGCTGGGGCTTTCCCCAGCACAACGGGCTGGAGTCTCGCCATTCGTGCCCCAGGCCGCGGAGCCGGCTGCGCCGGCACCGCCACCAACCGCTCCTCGACCTGCGCCGACTCCCGCCGCGGACGAGATCTCGGTTGAGTTCATCGACGTGGAGCTGGAGCCTGACTCCGGGCCCGCCGAGACTGTCATGGGACATGCCAGCCCCGACATCTGGGCGGCGCCAACGGTGGTGCCGACCGACACACCCCTGAGGTTCGATGCACCCCTGCCCGAAGAGCCTCCCCTCCCGGTCGGGACGGCGCCTTCGCCCGCCGACGAGCTGCTCACCGAGGCTCAGGTCTTTGCCAAGTACGGCCTCATCGACAAGGCCATCGCCCATCTCCATCGCCTCCTTGCCCAGTTCCCCGACCACCAGCCAGCCCAGGAGCTCCTCGGCTCCCTGGGAGGCGCAGTTCCCGGGGACGCCAGCGACCTTCAGCCTCCACTGGCCTCCGCCATCCCGGCTCCCGCCCTCGCCACCGAGCTGCCGCCACCTGCCGACCCGAGCCAGATCGAGCACGTCGCAGGCTTCGACTCACCATGGGTACCTGCCCCTCTGACCTCGGAACCCTCGATCGACTCTGCAGCCGTGATTCCCGACGAACCGCTGGAGACCTTGCCAACCGTCGCCGCGCCCATCGCCTCCGAACCTCCGCCTCCGCCAGTCGGCTCGGCATCTCAGCTCGACATCGCCAGCCTTGGGCTGGCACCTACCCCTGCACCCAGGTTCGCCCCCACCCACCAGCCAGCTACCGCCAGCGGTCTCTCGCTCGATGACCTGGTGGGCAGCAAGCACTCCAGCACCCGCTCCGGCACCGCGCGACCCGTCAAGATGGAGGCCCTCGAAGCCATGCTCGGCCTGCCAACACAAGCCCAGCAGGCCCATCCCGCCAGACCGCGCGGCGCCGCGCGTGCCGAGGACGTGCAGCTCGACCTTGGCGCCCTCGGCCTGCCTGCAGTGACACCGCGCAAGAAGGGCCCTGAGCTGTCGGCCGCCGCTGCCGAGCAGGCTCCAGCAAGGTCCCGGGCCGCTTCACCGGCCGAGACGCCCACTCCACCGACGGAGATATCCGAGCCGCTCCTCTCTGACGCGCCTGCCCCGTCAACGATGTCGGTTGCAGCCGTTCCCGTCGAGCCACCATCGGAAATCGTGCCGGTAGTGGTGGAGCTCCCGACAACCGCGGACTCGTCCCCTGCGCCGCTCCCAGCCGCCCCCGAGCCTCCTCCTGCGCCCGCAGTCGCCCCTGAGGATGTGGACGTGCTCGAGGCTCCCATCGACCTCGTCGAGGTTTCCGAGATTCTCGCCGGACCAAGCCCTGAGCAGCTCGGCGAGCTCGACTTCTTCATCCAGCAAGGTCTCCTCGACGAGGCCGCGAAACTCCTGGGAAAGCTGAGAGAGGGATTCCCGGATCATCCAGAGGTCCGTTCGCGCCACGCTCTCCTCAAGGCCCGAGGTTGGGATGAGGAGAAGCCGCAGACCGGCGGCGAGACCTCGGCCTCCGAGCTCTTCTCCGAGGAGGAGCAGTTCTTCGACCTGGCCGCCGAGCTCGAGAAGGAGCTGGCAGAGGACGAGCTGGTGGCCGAGGCCACCGGCGTCGGCAAGGGTGGCGAGGCCTCAATCGAGGAGCTGTTCCGCGAGTTCCAGCGCGGTGTGGCGGAGCAGATCCAGGATCAGGACTACGACACCCACTTCAACCTCGGCCTCGCCTATCGGGAGATGGGCCTACTGGACGAAGCTATCGGCGAGTTCCAGTTGGCGCTGCGGAGCCCGCTGCTCTTCATCGAGGGCGCCTCGATGATCGGTGCGTGCTACATGGAGAAGGCCCTCCCGGAGCAGGCTGCCGAATGGTACGCCCGCGGACTCACCGCCCCCGGCCTCAGCCCGGAGACCGTGCTCGGGCTGCGCTACGAGCTGGGCCGCGCCCAGGAGGCCGCTGGACGTGAGGCCGAGGCGCTCGGGAACTTCACCGAGGTCCTCACCGTCAACCCCGGCTTCCGCGACGTCGTCGACCGGGTGTCCCGCCTTCGTGCCCACTGACCAGGAGACGACCGCTCGCCGGCACTCGGAGCCGTCGTGGCGACAGATCAGGTGCCGGTCGTGACGAGAATGGCTGCACCCGTTCGGAAGAGGTGGTGGATCCGGCGCGCGTCCTCGGGCGCCATGACCAGAGTCACCGCGGGCGGCAGATCCAGGCCACGGCCGCGCAGGCGGTTCCAGCCGTCCCGCAGAGCCGCACCGACCAGGCGAAGGAAACCCTGCTGCGGCAGGCGATCGGTGATCCACAGGTCCCAGCCGTTCTCGAGCTGGATCCGGTACGACACGGGCGGCTCCGGAGTCGGGGTCGGGGTCGGCGTCGGCCCGGTGGGGGTCGGCGCCGGGGTCGCCTCTGGCTCCTCCTCGCCCTCCGCCGGCATCGGACGCAGCTCGGCGGGAGCGATGACCTCCCGGTCGGCGTCCCCTGGTCCTTCCTTGATCACCCACCACGCCGGCACCGAAGGCGAGAATGGCAGGCTGCGGCCGAACACCGGCTGCTGGCTCAGGAGCTCCAGGCCTGTCAAGCTGACGCGGTCGAGCGTGACGCCGCGGGCGCGCACTTCGAGCGCGCGCTGCTCCGGGCTCAGGACAAGGTACACCTGGGGTTTCTTGGCCGCCACCAGCTCCAGCTCTCGCGACGCGAGGTAGGCCGCGCTAGGCGGCTCGTTGCCGGCCCAGGCCAGGCGGGCAACGGCGCTAATAGAGATAGACGCGAGTACCAATCGGCGCATGCTTGTACACGAACTCCAGGTCCTCGTCGCCGAGCCGCACGCAACCGTGGGTCACGCGACGCCCCAGCAGGCTCTTGAAGAGCGTGCCGTGGATGATGTAGCCGTCTCCCATGTAGAGACCGAAATCACCCAGTGACACCGTATCCCAGCGCTCCGGCGAGCCCGGGGGGGGGGGCTTGTAGCCCTCCTCGATGAACGCCCAGTCCGGCTTGGCCCAGGGCGGGTCCTTTCGCTTGTTCTGGATGACCCGCTCGCCTAGCGGCGTGTCGAACACCCATTCGCGGCCGTTGCGAGGATCACGCAACACCCGTCCGGTCCCCGTCGAGCAGACGGCGGAGCGCAGGACCTTGCCGTCCTCCAACAGGAGCAGGCGGTTGCGGTACGTGTCGATGACGATGTAGGGACCCCGGGGCGCCAGCTTGCCGAGCTCGGACTCGGCGCGGGCCGCTCGCTTCTCGACCCCTAGGCCCTCCCCCAGACCCCCGGGAAGGACGGTGCTGATCTCGAACGCCGTCGCGACCAAGGGGCGACCACTGCGCAGCACGCTCAGACAGGCCAGCGCGGTCCCGACCAGCAGGACCAGCAACCCCAGCGTCGCCCACAACCAGGTGCGGCGCGGCGGCGGTGCCACCTGGACCCCCAGAACCACCGTCGGGTCAGCGCTCATAGGTCCCCACGATAGTCACGGGCGTCCCGTCGTCGGCCGCCGCGAAGACCCGATCCATGTCCGAGTTGGCCAGGGCAACGCAGCCGTCGGTCCAGTCATGTCCCTGGCCGCCCTCGCCGTGGATCTCGATGAGGTTGCCAATACTGACCCGGGATGGGATGCTGCCGCGGACCTTGCCGAGGGCGAATCGCATGCGATCCTCGTCATTAGGATAGTTGATCAGGAGAGCTTTGTAGTAGCGGGTCGAGTGGCCGTTCTTCCGCTGGGTCACGCGGTAGCGACCCTCCGGCGTGGCGCGATCCCCCGAGTGCTCCTTGCGCCGCAGTCCATTTGCGCCCAGCTCGGCAGGGAATGAACCCACGGCACGCCCCCCCCGATAGACGTGCACCTGGCGGCGAAGCTTGTCGATCACGATCGCGGCTTCCCCGCTGCGACGGGAGGCCTCGATGGTCTCGTTCGCCCACTGCTGCCACTGCCGCCTCAGACCAGGGTCGGAAAAGCGGGCATGGAGTGCCGTCCAGACGGAGTGCACAATGGCGGCGTCGGCTCGCGCCGCCTCCAGCTCCGTGGCCACGCCATGATAGGAATCCGCGCGGACCAGCCGTTCCACCGTGGTCAGGCGGTTGGCGGCACGCTCCATCGCCGCGGCCTCACGGCGACCCATCCCGGCCTCGCGGATCTGCGCCCGGGCTCGCACCACCTCGGCACGCGCCGCCTGCAGCAGCCCACCAGCGCGCGCCTCCATGGCCGAACGCGTCGCTCGCACCTCGCGAGTTGCCTGGGACGCCGCCCGCATCGTGCGGGCCCAGGCCATCTCGGTCCTTCCGAAGCTACCCTCCCACCACGGCGTCGCGCTTTCGCCGGCGGTGGCCACCTCGGCATCGCCCAGAAGCCGTTCGAGCTGTCGGGCGCGCTGAGGGGCATCGCGCCGGACCAGCTTGATGGCGCGCTGGACACCACGCCTGAAACCGGTCACATCGCGGGCGGGCGGACGACCACAGCCCCAGGTCAGCGCAGTCAGCACCACCAGGGCTGAATGCAACAACCGGCGGTGAGACACCGCCGGTTGTTGGAAGACTCTGAGGAAACAGGTCAGCACTTGATCTTGGTCTTGGCCGCGTTCATCTCGGTGGCCATGGCATCGACCTGGCCCTTGAGGGTCTCGGCCTGCGCCTTGGCGCCAAAGAAGTCCTCGCGGGTGAACTTGCCCTCGAGATCGGTAAGCTGGGTGGCGTAACCATCCAGGTTGCCCTTCATCATCTCGAGATCCTTCTTCATGTCCTTGGGCTTGCGACGGCACTTGTCGAGAGCGGCCAGAAGCTCCTGCGTGGAGGTGACAGCGCCCTTGACCGCGTCGATCGCAGCCTGAGCCTCGTTCTTCGCCTTCTCCTTGCCAGCGATCGCAGCGTCCTTGGCAGCATTGGCCGCGTTGGTGGCATCGGCGATGAGCTGCTTGGCCTTGGTGTAGGACCGGAAGAGGGCGAACTTGGCCTGCTGCGCCTCGAGCTCAGCATTGACCGCGTTCATCGCCTGCTGGGCCTTGTCCCACTCGCCGGCAGCGTACTTCGGCGCCTCGGCCTGCTCAACAGCAGCCAGAGCAGCCTTCGCAGCATCGATCTCCTGCTGCGGCGGCTTGGCGCAGCCAACGGCCAAAACGGCCACAACCAACACCATCACACCCACGAACAGATTCCTACGCATCGATTTCTCCTTTTCCTCTCCCTGAGGAGGGCACTCGTTTGGAGTGCCCGACAAAAACTTTCTTTCTGGTGAGGCCTGGCTCCAATTGCCAAACCCGGATTACCGGTTGCCCGAGCGCGGTGGGAGCGCATGACTTGCGCTCCTCTTCTCTACGAGCGGGCTCCACCTCCATGTGGCGCCATTCAGACGCCCTCTGGGACTCGCTTTATAGGCCTGTCGGACTTGGTTGTCAAGCGTGGCCTGCCAATCGCCGGTCAAATCGGGAGGGGTTCATCGCCAGACGCTTCAATCCTGATCGGCCCAGGATGTGCTCTGCGTCACGACCGGAACGCTCCTTCGCTTGCCTGCACGCCGGCCACTCGATACGATGGCCCGGTCCGAGGAGGGCACATGCAAAAGCTGCTGGGAGTGGTTCTCTCTCTGGGTGTGGTCACGGCCGCCGGAGCGGCGGAGAAGCGGGAAGAGATCTCCCAGGCCTTCCCAGCCCCAGC
Source organism: Thermoanaerobaculaceae bacterium (assembly GCA_035403265.1). Taxonomy (GTDB): domain Bacteria; phylum Acidobacteriota; class Thermoanaerobaculia; order Thermoanaerobaculales; family Thermoanaerobaculaceae; genus JAAYVZ01. The sequence continues at coordinate 5,977 of DAONEV010000101.1, forward strand.
CGGCAAGGTGGTCCTGGTGGACGCTGGACCGCTCGACCTGGTCGTGCGCATCGCCGAGATTCCCGAGATCAGGGTCAAGGTGGAGCTGGTGGCCGGGGCGTTCAGCGCCGCGGCGGCAACCGCCTGGGTCGAGGCGCACCGACCGGTGCTCCAGGACTCCGAGCAGGAGCTACGCCTGAGCGCCCCGGATCCGGGCGGCGTGAAGCTCTTCAAGGGCGTGGTCATCTCCCGGGCCCGGGTCGAGCTGGTGATCCCCCCAGGGGTGCGCGCCGACCTCTCGACATCGTCAGGGAACCTCCAGGCCGAGGGTGAGTTCGGCGCCAGCCACCCGCTCCGCCTCCGTGCCTCCTCGGGCGACATCGAGCTGCTCGGCTGGGCGCCGGAGGTGGAGGCACGGACCACGTCCGGTGCCATTCTCGTGCGTGCCAGCCGCGCCATCGACCGCCTGCTCGCTCGCAGCTCCTCTGGAGACCTCGTGCTGGCTGGCGGCGTGCACGCCTTGCGGGCCGACACCGCGAGCGGCCAGGTGCGGGCCGAGGGACTGCTGGGCGGTGTGGCCATCGTCACCTCGACAGGGTCCGTGACGGTCCGCTTCGACGCGCTGGGGAAAACCGACGAGATCAGCATTTCGTCCACCTCGGGCCGGGTGCGGATCAGCTTGCCGCCGGGAGCCAAACCCTCCGGCGAGCTCGTCACGTCGAGCGGGGAGATCCGCTCGGAGCACCCCGGCGATGCCGATGCCAAGGGGATGAAGGTCCGCCTCTCCGGGGATGGCCCGAAGCTCTCGGTCTCCACCACCTCGGGCAAGATCGAGCTGACCTGATCTCCATCCGTGGCGCCCACGGTGGCATAATGGCTGGGCGACTCGTCGCAGCAAGGCGTACCGGCTGGCGCGGTGATGGACACAGCGGTCGGGATTGGCAGGTGGGGCCCCCGTGAGTACGATCGACCACATCGAGGGGAAGTACGAGATCCTCGAGAAGATCAAAGAAGGCGGGATGGGGGCGATCTACAAGGTTCGCCACCGCCTCCTCGACGAGATCCGGGTCATCAAGATCCTGCGACCCCAACTGGAGGGGGACGAGGACATCCGCCTCCGCTTCACTCAGGAGGCGCGCGTCGCGATTCGACTCCGCCACCCGAATATCGCGCAGCTCTACGACTTCTCCGTGGACGACGACGGCAACGCCTATATTGTCATGGAGTTCATCGACGGCATCACGATCGAGGAGATGGTGGCCCGCATCGGACCGCCTCCCATCGGCGTGGCGGTGGAGATCATGCGGCAGTCTTTGGCGTCGCTGGGCCACCTCCACCGCAAGGGCATCATCCATCGTGACATCGCCCCCGACAACCTGATGCTCACCCGTGAGGACGATTCTCCCTTGCGGGTCAAGCTCATCGACATGGGCATCGCCAAGGTCCTCAAGGGGTCCTCGGCCCAGACGATGGCGGGCACGTTTCTTGGCAAGGTGCGCTACTCCTCGCCTGAGCAACTGCGTGGTGAGGGCGACGCGATCGACGCCCGCTGCGACATCTACTCCCTGGGCGTCGTGTTCTACGAGCTGCTCACGTCGCACGGCCCCTTCAAGGCCACCACCGTCCCAACGCTGGTCGCCGCTCATCTCTTCAGCCCACCCCTGTCGTTCGCCGAGACCGACCCGGCCCATCGCATTCCGGAGGATCTGCAAGCCATCGTCCTGCAGGCGCTCAGCAAAGAGAAGGCGGATCGCTTCCCGACCGCCGAGGCCATGGCCGACGCCCTGGCGGCCGTCGCGGCGCGGTTCCCCTGTGAGCCCGAGGCCATTGCGCGCGCCTATGTGATGCCCAACGGCCCCACCGACCGCATCCCCGTCCAGAAGGTCGGCTCCACCCAGAACCGCATCAACCGCCAGTTTGCAGTGAACCCGACGGCGACCGGCCGCGACGACGCCACGACCGCCATCCCGCGCGCGGATGACGAGCCCGCGCCGCCCCCTCCCGACGCCACCGGGACAGGAGGCTCCACGCCGGCAGCCACCCCTCCCTTGCCGCCCGCGGCCAAGGCCGAGTCCGATTCGACCTTGATCCGCCAGATCGCCTCTTTCCTGTCCTCCGCCGACAAGCTCATCGACGTTGGTCAGATCGAGGAGGCGAAGCTTCAGATCGGGGCGGTCCTCCAGCTCGACCCCGGGAATCCAAAGGCGCAGAGATTGCTCGAGAAGGCCGATGCCCACACCACCGCCCACCCGGTTGGCCTCAGTGCCACCGAGGCCCTGGCGGTGGCAATGGCGGAGGTCGAGTCGCTGTTGGCGCGCGGCGACCTCGCCACCGCGCGGGCACTCGTGGAGCGCGTGGAAGCCGAGCTGGGGCGCAGTCGCACGCTTGAAGAGGTGAGGGGCCGCATCGTCAAGCGCGAGGAGCAACTGGCCTCCGACCGCGTGTTGCGGGAAGCCGAGGAGCACCTTCGAGGCGGGCTCCCGGGTGAGGCCTTGCGCGTCCTGGAGGAGTTCCTCGCCACGTCGGGGGTCCGCAACCGGAAGCTCGACAGCCTGCTGGCCCGCGCCCAGTCCGCCCAGCGCGAGCAGGAGGAGTCCGAAGCTCGCCAGCGCGGGCTCGAGGACGCCATGGGCGCCGCCCAGCTCGCCATCGACAGCAACGACTTCGAAGGTGCGCGGGGGTTCGTGGCGTCGGCCCGCGAGCGCTGTGGAGAGCTCCCCGACCTCGACACCCTCGCCCGGCGGATCGACGAGGCCGAGCAGCGCAAGCTCGAGTCCGACATCCTCTCCCTGCTTTCCGAGGCCCGGGGCCTCGCCGACCAGAACCGCTTCGCCGAGGCCATCGACACGCTCGAGCACGCCCTTGCCCTCCGCCCCCAGGACGACGGCATCCGGCGGGCTCTGGCGGCGACCCAACGGGCGCAGCAGCGGTTCCAGCGCGAGGAGGAGAGGCAGCGCGCCGTGGCCGAAGCTGCGGCTCGGTTGCACGAGCTGGTGGCCAGCGGCCAGCTCGATGAGGCTGCGGCCGATCTCCGGGTCGCCTGCGAGACGTGGGGCGAGTCGGACGCGCTGTCCGCCGTGCGGACGGCCCTTGACGAGGCACGCAAGAAGGAGGTTGCGCGCAGGGTCCGCGCCCTGCTGCGGGAAGCCGGTCGCTGCGTCGAGCAGAATGCGTTCCCCGCCGCCATCGAACGGATCGAGGAGGCCGCCGGGCTGGCTCCCGACAATGCGGAGATCCCCGAGATCCTGGCTAAGACCCGCCAGGCCCGAGCCGAGTACGAGGAGACGCAACACCGGCAGGCCGTCCTCCAGGCGGCGGTGCGGGAGGTCCGCTTCCTTCTTCAGAGCGGCCGCCTCGATGCGGCCGAGGAGCGTCTGGCCCGCGCCGTCGTGGATTGCGGCGAGACCATGGAGCTCGGGGCCCTGCGGCAACGCCTCCAGTCCATCCGCCACCAGGAGCGGGAGGCCCACGTCAAGCTACTCCTTCGCGAGGCGGTGGCGAGCGTCGAAGCGTTCCACTTCCGGGAGGGCGTCAGCCGGGTCGAAGAGGCCCTCCGGCTCAAACCGGGTGACCCGACGTTGATCGAGATTCTCGGCAAGATGCAGACCGCCTGGCGCGCCCACGAGGCCACCGAGCGCCGTCGCAAGGCGCTCGCCGAGGCCGTGACGGGCCTCGAGGACCTCCTCGAGGCCGACAACCTCGACCGGGCCGCACGGAGGATGAGCGCCATCACGACCCACCTGGGGGGTGACGCGCGACTCGACGAGCTGCAGGAGCGGCTCGACGCCGCCCTCGCCACCCGCCGGGCCGACGAGGAGAAGCTCGGGCAGCTCGTCACCGAAGCCCGTCGGCTCATCGCGCTGCAAAGCCCCGAGCAGGCGCTACCCCTACTGGAGGAGGCGACCGCCATGCGGGCGGCCAGCGCCGAGGTGACGGTCCTGCTCGGCGAGGCCCAGGTGCTCGTTGGCCGCCAGGAGGAGCAGCGCAAGCGCATCCAGGAAATGCTCGAGGCGATGGAAGCCATCGAGCAGCGCCTGGAGGCTGGCGAGCTCGACGAGGCCGAGCGGGCGCTTGGCCTGGCGGAAAAGATGTTCGCCGGCGAGGCGGTGATTCGCGGGCTACGCCGCCGCCTCGAGCAGCAGCGCACGCAGGCGAAGGCGCTCCAGGTCATCGCCCTCGTCGAGGACGCTCGGGCTCTGGCCATGACGGAACACTACGAGAAGGCCATCCTGGAGACCCAGCGGGCCCAGGGTCTCGACTCCGGAAACCAGGAGGTGCGGGACCTCCTGCAGGAGTTGCCGCGCCGCCAGGCCGCGACCAGCGTCGAGGCACTCGTCGCGCGCGGCGCCCTCGACGAGGCAGCGCGGGCGCTCGCCCTGGCCGAGAAACTCCATGGCACCTCCGATCCCCTCCTCGCTCCCCTCCGGCAGCGGCTCGAGGAGGAGCAACGCCGCACGGCGCCCCCGCCGCTCCCGAAGCCGATGAGCTGATACCGCCGCAGTCTTGAGCTCGTTCTCGTCGATTTCCACGGCGACGGCCAGCGCCGCCTGAAGGTCTCGGTGAGGACGCCGAAGATATTCTTCCACCAGCCTCGTCGCAAGCGGTCCGCGCTAGCGCGCCGCCGGCTTCACCCGCGTCAGGAAGAACGTCCCGTTGGAGATCTTGCCGCCGAGGTCGAAGCCCCAGTCCTCGTTGTGGTGGTCGGTATCCAGGAACGTGATCGCCAGGTGGCCCATGTGACCTTCACCGGGCCGGATGTTGGTGCCGTCCTTGAACTCGAAGACCACGATCTTGGGGTCGGCCGAGGGCGTCGCCAGGAAGCGCGGCTGGTTGTGGGCCGTGCAGTAATGCGTCGCCATCAGGTTGTCCTTGTCCATGTGAAACATCGTCACCATCTCGTGAGGCGTACCCGCGGCGATGACGTGCATCACCGCGGAGCCGCCGCCGGCGAGCCTCCTTTCGCGCAGAAAGGTAGGGGAGCCCTGGGGGTGCTGACGCTACTTCTGCGGCATGTCGATGCCCCAGTAGTAGGCGTCGAAGAAGGGCTTCCAGTCCTGCTTGGTGACGGCCTCGAGCACGGCCTGGACGGTCGGGGTGTTGCCGAACTTCCACTTGAAGGTGGCCCGGCATGAGGCGAGGAGGACCAGGAACGCCTGGTCGCCGATCTGCTCGTGGATCGAGTGGAGCAGCCACGGTCCCCTGGCGTAGAGCAGGTAGGTGCGCGCCGTCCATGCCTTGTAGCTGTCCGACTTGTTCGCCACCCGGTTGGCCAGCGGGATCGGCGCCACCTCGGTGGCCTGTTTGGCCCGCGACTTCCACACCGCGGCCAGCCCCTTGTAGTCGCCCTTGCCGCGCAGGTCACGGATCACCTGACCAGCCGAGACCTCGGCGAACGCCTCGGTCAGCCACTGCTCCTCCTGGCCCGGCATCTTGACCACATGGCCCCAGTACTGGTGGGCGATCTCGTGGGCGAAGCACTCGCTGATCCCCTTGGAGAACAGCTCGTTGAGGTCGTCGCCAATGGGGTTGAACGCCTCCTTCGTGATGAACATGAAGGCCGGCGGCGCCTGACCGTAGCCGAGGTCGTTGATCTCGATGACGTTGAACTCGTCGAACGGGAATGGCCCGAGAAACCCCTCGTAGTACGTGATGATCTTCTGAGTCAGGTTGAGGAGCTTGGCCATTGCGATCTCGTTCTTGCCCGCGTACGACGCGATGGTCCCCATCGCGTTTCGGCGCACGCCGTGCGCCGGCGCGGCGCATGGCGCCGCGAAGCGCGGTCGGGACGACCGCGCCCACCTTTCCGAGCAACGAGATGAACAGCCCTCTTCGCCGATTCCGGAGCTGAGCTCACTGTCGATTCCCAACGACTGAGAGCTCGACGCCCCGTTGGTTGCGGCTCTGCCGCCTTGGACTCTCCCTCCCTACGTCGTGGCATCGAAGCTCTCGTGCTCGGTGCGAACAATGCAGTCGTCGATGAGCACTGACACGAACAGCGCCGGCATGAGCGTTGCGTCCTCGGTCGGGTCGGTGGCGAGAGATGTCCGATTTCGGACTGTCAGGGACCGCGATCAGAGAAAAACGGACAGGGGAGGCAATCAGGACCATGGACACAAAGCACTGCACGGACACGCGATTACAGACAAGGAGTACGATGGCATGAGGTTCGCTTGGGGAAACACCCGAGGTGAGCGACGTGGACGACAGACGGACCAGGAGAATCAGGAACTCACGACCGTCGCTCACGTATCCAACCATGTTGGCCCCCAGATCGGAGGACTGACCCATGGCCATCCACCAGGATCTCAGGCAGGCGCTTCGCGGCCTGCGGCGCGCCCCGGGGTTCACGGTGGTGGCGCTGCTGACGTTGGCTCTGGGCATCGGCGCCAGCACGGCCGTCTTCTCGGTGCTCCAGA
>DAONEV010000102.1:0-12133 GCA_035403265.1 Thermoanaerobaculaceae bacterium
CTATCGCTTCGGCGTGGAGTTCAAGAAGTCGGCAACCTGGGCCTGGCAATTCGGCGCCCTGTACGACGAGAGCCCGGTGCCCACCGAAACGGTCTCGCCGCTCCTTCCCGACGCCGACCGCATCGGGTTGTGCGCCGGTTTCTCCTATGGCATGTCGGAGCGCATGCGGCTGGACGTCGGCTACATGCACCTGGATTTTCCGAAGCGCCCGACCCAGGGTCGCGACGGTGACGGCTTCAATGGCACCTACCACAACGGCGCAGAGCTCCTGGGCTTCACCGTCGTCTACAAGTTCTGAGGGGGGATGAGATGCGACAGACTTGCAAGCTCCTGATCGTGACCCTGGCGGGGCTGCTTCTCGCGGCATCTGCCGGCGCCCAGGGGGATTTCGCGCGATACGTGGCACTCGGGGACAGCCTCACCGCGGGAGTCGTCTCCTATGGTCTCGAAGAGTCAAACCAGAAGGGCTCGTTCCCGGCCCTCATCGCCAAGCAGGCCGGAGTTTCGGTGTTTCAGCAACCTACCGTCTCCGCCCCTGGCATGCCGTTGACGCTTGAGCTCACGCAGTTGCCGTTGACCTCGCAGGGCCCCAGCCCGGTGATCGTGCCGAAGGCCGGCACCGGCCATCCGACCAACTACGCGCTGGCGACGCCCTACAACAACCTCGGTCTTGACGGTGCCAACCTCGCTGCCATCCTCGGGATCAAGGGCGACTTCACCAAGCTTGCGGAGGATCTCGGTCGCTACGCGCGGGGCGAGGTCCAGGTAGTCGTGCCGATGGCCGACCTGACGCTCCGGGACGGCACCCACACCGCCGTCGAGCAGGCGCTGGCGCTGCAGCCAACCTTCCTCACCGTGTGGGCCGGCAACAACGACGTGCTGGGCGCGGCTCTCGTCGGCGTGGCGATAGACGGTGTCACCCTGACGCCGGCCACCGTGTTCAAGGGCCAGTACGAGACGCTCCTCGGGACCCTTCATGCCGGAGCGCCGGCAGCGAAGATCGTCGTCGCGACGATCCCGGATGTGACGGCCATTCCCTTCGTGACCACCGTCAAGCCCTACCTCGTGAACCCGGCCAACGGCTCGAGGATCCCGCTCATTGGCGGGGGTGGGTTGATCACCGACCGCGACTACCTGACCCTCAGCGCGTCCGCGCTTCTCAAGCAGGGGATCGGGGTGCCGCAGGCCGCCGGCGGGACCGGCCAGCCGCTCCCGGAGGGTAGCGTGGACGGGACCGGCTTGCATGCCGGCGTGATCCTGCGCGCTGCCGAGGTCGAGGCGATCAGGGCGCGCACCGCCGAGCTGAACGCCATCATCAAGACCGCGGCTGCCACGGTCGGGGCGAGGGTCGTGGACACCAACGCGTTCTTCAACGACCTTTCCGCTCACGGGCTCGTCGTCGGAGGAATCAAGCTTTCCGGCGCCTTCCTCACCGGCGGCGTCTTCTCGTACGACGGTGTCCACCCCCAGACCCTCGGCTATGCCCTTGTCGCCAACGAGTTCATCAAGGTCATGAACACCGAGCTGGGGTACACCTTGCCGGAGGTCAGTGTCCGGGACTTCTTCCCCATGACCCAGGCCTCCACCTCGGTCGCAGCATCGGAGATCGTGTTCTCGTCCGACGCGGCCATCGAGATGGCGAGGGCTTGGTTTCCTGGCGTCGACACCAGCCATCTTGCGGTTCGCCAGGCGCCGATTCGTCGGCACCTGGGTAGGTGCGTCGGACATTCGGCCGAAGTGCCGGTCGAGCCGTAGTCCCGTCCTGACGCCCGTGAGGGGCGAAGAAAGAGACCCATGCGCCCCCGCCTGCCCAGGAGAAGGGTTGGCGGGGGCTGTTTTCGCGCCGGTGAGGGGCCAGCTCGAGGGGCTACGGGTAGATTCCTGCGAGGACCTCTCGTGCCGCGGCGAGTGTGGCCTCGATCGCGAGGTCGTCGATCTCGACGTGGGTGACCATGCGCAGCTCGTGGTCGGAGAAGGCGATACAGAGGATGCCGCGCTCGCCCAGGCCGGCCGCCAGACGAGCTGCCGGCGCCGGCTCGGCCGCGGGGCGGAGCCGGAAGACGAGGATGTTGGTCCACACCCGGGTGGGATCGACCTCGACGCCTGGCAGCTCGGCCAGGCCCGTGGCCAGGTGCCGCGCGCGCCGGTGGTCGTCGGCCAGACGATCCACCATCTCGTCGAGAGCCACGAGGCCGGCGGCCGCCAACACGCCCACCTGACGCATCCCGCCACCAAACAGCTTGCGCACCCGCCGGGCCTCCCCGATGAGGTCGGCGGGCCCGGCAAGCAGGGAGCCGATCGGTGCCGCGAGGCCCTTGGAGAGGCAGAACATCACGGTGTCGCAGGGCGCCGCCAAGCTGGCGGCTGAGGTGCCAAGCGCCGCGGCTGCGTTGAAGATGCGGGCGCCGTCGAGGTGGACCGCCAGTCCCCGCGAGCGCGCCGTGGCGGCCAGCGCCGCGGTGCGGGCGGCATCCATCGGGAGGCCGGACCACATGTTGTGGGTGTTTTCCAGGCACAGCAAGGTGGTCGGAGTGCGGTAGGAGACCGGCGGGCTGATCACCGCCGCGACTTGCTCGGGGGTCATCAGCCCGTCAGCAGTGACAACGGGTCGCGGCAGCACGCCGGACCACACCGCCATGGCCCCCATCTCGAAGTTGAAGATGTGGGCGCGTGCCTCCAGGATGACCTCGCTGCCCGGGCGGGTGTGAAGGTGGATGGCGACCTGGTTTCCCATGGTGCCGGTCGGCACGAAGATGGCGGCTTGCTTGCCGAGCTTCTCAGCCGCGCGTTCCTCGAGGCGGCGGACCGTCGGGTCCTCGCCATAGACGTCGTCGCCGACCTCGGCCGTCGCCATGGCCTGGCGCATGGCCGGTGTGGGGTGAGTCACGGTGTCGGAGCGAAGGTCGATCATGCCAGGTATGATAGCCATCTTGTCGTTCGGAGGTGGCATGCAGCCTGACTTCACCACGAAACGCCTGGAGCACGGGGTCGAGGAGTTGGAGCTTGGCTCCAACGGCCTGCGCGTGCTGCTGCTCCGAGAGCCGAGCATCCCTGTGGTGGCGGTGTGCGTGGTCTACCACGTCGGCTCGCGCAACGAGGCGGTGGGCCACACCGGCGCCACCCATTTGCTCGAGCACCTCATGTTCAAGGGCTCGGAGCGCTTCAACCCGCAGGTCGGGACCGCGGTGGCTCGCGTCCTGGAGCGGGTCGGGGCGTCGTTCAACGCCACGACCTGGTTCGACCGCACGAACTACTACGAGACCCTGCCTCCGGAGCACCTCGAGCTGGCGCTGGAGCTGGAGGCGGACCGCATGCGGGGGGCGCTGCTGCGCGAGGAGGATCTCGCCTCGGAGCTGACGGTGGTCCACAACGAGCTCGAGCGCGGCGAGAATGACCCGTTCGACCTGCTGCTGCGGGACTCCTTTGCGATCGCCTTTCGCGAGCACCCCTACCATCACCCGACGATCGGCTGGCGCAGCGACATCGAGGCGGCCACCATCGAGCGCCTGCGGCAGTTCTACGACACCTTCTACTACCCGGACAATGCCAGCCTGGTATTGGTAGGTGCCTTCGAGCGCGACGAGGCGCTACGGCTGGTGGGCAAACACTTCGGTCCGCTGCCCCGGGCCCCACGTCCGCTTCCGCCGGTGGTGACCAGGGAGCCGCGCCAGGAAGGCGAGCGCCGCTTCGTCATACGCCGGGCCGGCGAGGTGGGGTGGGTGGGCTGCTCGTGGCGGTCGCCGGAGGCGGCGCACCGCGACGCACACGCCCTGGCGGTGGCGACGGACGTGCTCACCGGCGGGGTCACCTCGCGGCTCTACCAGCGCCTGGTGGAGAGCGGCAAGTGCCTCGATGTCCAGGCCGTGTGCTGGCAGCTCAGGGACCCCGGCCTGTTCCAGGTCTTCGCCAGTCTCAACCCTCCCGCCTGCCACGCCGAGGTCGAGGCGGTGATCCGGGAAACCGTCCAGGAGCTGCAGGGCGACGCCATCGCGGCCGACGAGCTGGAGCGGGCGAAGGTGCAGGTCGAGGCGCAGACCGCCTACCACCGTGATGCCCCGGCCCAGGTCGCGGCGGGGCTGTGCGAGGCGATCTCGTCGGGTGACTGGCGTTTCTACTTCGACTACCTGGAGCGGATTCGGGGAGTGCAAACCGACGATGTGCGACGGGTGGCCACGGAGTACTTCACGGACGACAGTCTCACGGTCGGCCACTTCGTGCCGCGCAACGGCGTGCCCGGAGCGGCCCGGATCGTGAAGCCAGGTCCTGCCTCACTGCGGCCGCGGCCATGCCACTGGCGCTCGGAGCTGGCGTCTGAGGTGCGGGACGTGAGGCTGCCTGGCGGCGGGAGGTTGCTCCTGCTGCCGCGGCGCCTCAACTGCACCGTGCACCTGCAGGGCTCGCTGCTGGCCGGGCACGGCATGGTCGGAACCGAGGAGTGGACTGCCGCCTCGGTGTTGCCGGAGATGCTGGAGCGGGGCACCACGGGTCGCACCCGCCTCGAGCTGGCGCGGGCGATCGAAGACCGCGGAGTCGAGCTCGACGTCTCGGGCGAGAGCTTCAATCCCCTCGAGGTGTTCATCAGCGGGCGCTGCCTGTCGCGACACCTGGACCCGGTGTGCGACCTCCTGTTCGAGATGCTGCGGGAGCCGACCTTCCCCGACGACGAGCTGGCGCGGGTGCGGCAGCTCCGTCTGGGGGAGCTGGCGCAGGCACAGGAGGACACCTTCCAGCGAGCCTTCGAGGTCTTCAGCCGACTCCTGTTCCCGGCCGGCCATCCCTTCCACCGGCGGAGCCTGGACGAGCGGCGGGCCGGTCTCCTGGGCCTGGACCGGGCGGCCCTTCAGAAGGTGCACCGGCTTCTCTACGGGCCGGCCTCCCTGGTGCTGGCCATGGTCGGCGACTTCGACAGCGAGCGGGTCCGAGACCGGGTCCTGCGCTTGGCCGAAGACTGGCGGGGCGGCCAGGCAGAGCCCCTGGCAGTGGAGCGCCGGAGCTGGACGGAGACGACCTCCGGAGATGTCGTCGTGGAGATGGCCGACAAGCCGAACCTCGACGTACTACTTGGTTGCCCAGGAGGTCTGAGGCGCCGAGACGACGACTTCATCGCGGCGTTGCTTGGCAATGCGGTGCTCGGTCAGTCGACCCTCTCCTCCCGTCTGGGACGACGGCTGCGGGACCGGGAAGGGCTCACCTACGGCGTCGTCTCGCGGTTCTTCGGCGCCTCCCTGGTGGACGGGCCGTGGGCGACGACGTTCTCGGTCGCGCCCTCGAACCTGGAGAGGGCGACGGCGCTGGCACGCGAGGAGGTCGCGGAGCTCGTCGAGTCCGGACCCACCGACCCCGAGCTCGCCGACGAACGTGCCGCCATGGCCGGGTCGTACCGGGTTTCCCTGGCCACCCCCTCCGGCGTCGCCCGGGAGCTGGCGCGCCTGGCACGTCATGGGTTGCCACTGGCTGAGATGGACACGCTGCCCGAGCAGATCCTCTCCACCGGACGCGAAGCCGTGGCCGAGGCTCTGCGCCGCCACATCGGTCCCGACGCGCTCGTCCGTGCGGTGGCAGGGGAAGTCGTTGCAAACCCCCGGGCGGATCGATAGCATCGGAGCACCATGCTGGGAGAGCTGGACGTCCGGAACCTGGGGATCATCGAGCATATCCACCTCTCGCTCGACGTCGGATTCGGTGTCCTCACCGGCGAGACCGGCGCTGGTAAGTCATTGCTTGTGCAGTCTTTGCAACTGTTGGCTGGAGTCCGCGCGGAGGCTGACCAGGTTCGCAGTGGCTGCGACCGATTGCAGGTGGAGGGGCGCTTTGCCCCCCCGCAGGCAGCCGCTGCCCGCGCGCTCCTGGCGGAGCTCGGCGTCGATGCCGACGGTGAGCTCGTGGTGCGGCGTGAGGTGGCGGCCAGCGGACGCTCCCGGGCCTGGGTGAACGACGTCGCGGTGACAGCCGGGTCGCTGCAGCGGCTGGCGCCCCACCTGCTGTCGATCGACGGTCAGCACGAGCAGCGGGGTCTCACCGATCCCGGCACCCACCTCGCCGTAATCGACGAGGCGGGCGGACTGGAGGACCTGCGGTCCGAGGTCGGCCAGGCGTTCGCCGCCTGGGACCAGGTCACCTCGCGGCTCGGGCTGCAGCGCCAATCGCTCGCCAGTCGGCGCGATCGCCTGGATGTGATCTCCTTCCAGGCCCGCGAGATCGAGGAGGCGCGTCTGCAGGGCGGCGAGGACCAGCTCCTGCGCGAGGAGCGCAACCTGCTGCGGCACGCGGGGCGCATCGCCGAGCTCGCGGGTGGAGCCCTGCAGACGCTGGGTGGAGAGGCGGGTGCGACCTCCCTGGCGCGGGCCGCGCGGGCGGTCAGGGGGCTGGAGCAGCTCGGCCTCGGCCTCGGGCAAACCGGCGACGATCTGGCGCAGGCGCAGATCCTGGCCGAGGAGGCCGAGCGGGCGCTGCAGGGCCTGGTGGGGCGCGTGCGCATCGATCCGGCGCGGCTCGAAGCCGTGGAGGCGCGGCTGGCCACCATCGAGAGGCTGGCCCGCAAGTACGGTGGGAGCCTGGATGCCACCCTTGCCCACTTCGACGCCTTGTACGACGAGCGGGCCCGGCTGGAGGCCGTGGAGGACGACATTGCCCGTCTCGAGGGTCAGGAGCGCGACCTCGTTGCCGGCTATCTGGAGCTGGCGCTTCGGCTTTCCGCGGCGCGCCGCAACGCGGCCACGGCCTTCTGCCGGGAGGTGGTCAGGGTCCTGGCCAGGGTGGGGATGCCTCGGGTGGAGCTGCGATTGGAGGTGCGCCGACAGGACGACCCCGGCGGCGCCCTCGACATCGGCGGCACCCGGGTCAACGCCACGCCGAGCGGAATCGACGGTGGGGAGTTCGTGATCTCCCCCAACCCCGGCGAAGAGGCCCGGCCCATGGCCCGCATCGCCTCCGGTGGTGAGCTCTCCAGGCTCCATCTGGCCATGCGCACGGTGCTGCGCGAGCGTCAGAGCGCGGGCGATCGCCTGACCCTCCTCTTCGACGAGGTGGACAGCGGCATCGGCGGCCAAGTGGCCGACGAGCTGGGAGCGCTCCTGGCCGAGCAGGGCCGGAGTCATCAGGTCCTGGCCGTCACGCACCTGCCCCAGGTCGCGGTCCGGGCCGCCTCCCACTTCGTGGTCGGGAAGGTCTCCGAGGGCGAGCGCACCGTTGCCCGGGTTCGGGCGGTCGAGGGTGAGGAGCGGGTGGGGGAGGTCGTGCGGATGCTGGGCGGCGTGGCGTCGGAGACGGCACGGGCCCATGCCCGCGCGCTGCTGGGTCTGTCGTGATGCAGCGCCTGCGGTTTGGTGAGATCCAGGATGTTGGAGCTGCGGAGCTGGCGTGCCGTGACCTCTTGGCCGCGCACGGGATCGTCGCCCTGCCGACCGAGACATTTTACGGCCTGGCGGTTTCTCCCGACGACCCGGCGGCGGTGGAAGCGCTCCTGACGCTCAAGGGGCGGTCGGCCGAGAAATCGCTGCCGCTCGTGGCGGCCAACCTCCGACAGGTGGAGGTGCTGGTCGAGTTGCCGCCGGTCTGGCGGGCCAGGCTCGTAAGGGTCTGGCCGGCGCCACTCACCGTGGTGCTGCCGGTCCGCCGGGCGCTCGCCGCCTGCGGACGGACGGCTGCCGTGCGCGTCCCGGCGCACCCGCTGCTCCGGACCTTGCTCGAGGCGCTGGGGCCGCTCACGGCGACATCCGCCAACCGGACCGGTACCCCGGCTCTCGCGGAGCCCGACGCGGTAGCTCGTACCCTTGGCGATGGGCTCGGGCTCCTGCTGGACGGCGGCGTCACCCCGGGCGGTCTTCCGTCGACCCTCCTCGACCTCACGTACGATCGTCCGAAGATCCTGCGTGCAGGTGCTTTCCGGCCGCCGTCGAGCTGGGCCGTGACGGGCGTTTGAGCTTTCCTCAGATTTTGTGGAAAACCCTGTGGAATTGTCTGTCGAAACGCGGGGAACCCTCCGGTCTGCAATAGCTTATGCAAGGTGCACTGAAACCAGTGCGAGAGTGTAAGACCAAGTTTTGCAATGAGTTGCAGATTACTTCTGTCTCTGCTTCGACTTCGGCGCCGCGGTGGCTGGGCTGATTCCACAGGCTCTTGCACGTGGAAGGTTTACGTGCCAAGTCTGGCCACGGTCCGGAGGCTATGCTAGCGTTGCGGCCGCCGTGGAGGTCAGGGCATGAGAGTTCGCAGCTTTGCAGGCAAGCGCCCGGTTCTGGGCGAGCGGGCCTTCGTGGCCTCCACCGCAGTGCTGGTTGGGGATGTGGAGCTGGGTGACGACGTCAACGTGTGGTACGGCGTCGTCATGCGGGCGGACATCCACCACATTCGCATCGGCGCCCGCACGAACATCCAGGACAACGTGGTCATCCACGTGGACGCACCCGATGCGCCCACCGAGGTGGCAGAGGACGTGACGGTCGGCCATGCCGCCCTCCTGCACGGCTGCAAGGTCGAACGGGGCGCGCTCATCGGCATGCACGCCACGGTCCTGAACAGGGCGGTGGTCGGCGAGGAGGCGATGGTCGCCGCCCACGCCTTGGTCCCGCCCGGAATGTGCGTGCCCCCGCGGACGCTGGTAGCGGGTGTGCCGGCGAAGGTGCGGCGCGAGCTGGAGCCGGCCGAGATCGAGCACATGAGGCGTGGGAAGCAGCTCTATGTTGAGCTCGGGGCGCGCTTTCTGGCCGAGGACGACGAGCGCGAGGTGGACGCCTCCGGGGAGGAAGCATGATTCAGCGACCACGTGGGACCCGCGACCTGTTGCCGCCTGAGAGCCGGCTGTGGCAGGCCGTGGAGGAAGCGGCCCGGCTGGTGTTTGCGTCGTTCGGGGCTGACGAGATCCGAACCCCGGCGTTCGAGCCGACTGAGCTGTTCGTGCGCTCGGTCGGGGAGTCCACCGACATCGTCCACAAGGAGATGTACACCTTCGAGGACCGCAAGGGCCGATCGTTGACCCTGCGCCCGGAGGGCACGGCTGGCGTGGCCCGGGCGTGGATCGAGAACCGCCTCAACGACCGCTCGCATCCACTGCGGCTCTACTACATCGGACCGATGTTCCGGTACGAGCGCGCGCAGCTCGGGCGCTATAGGCAGTTCTCGCAGATCGGCCTGGAGATCCTCGGAGCCGACTCGCCTCTGGCCGACGCCGAGCTCCTGCTCGTGCTGCACGAGCTCTTTACCCGCCTGGGGTTTGACGATCTCGAGGTGCACCTCAACAACCTGGGCGATCCCGAGGACCGCCCCCGGTACCAGCAGGTGGTGCGCGAAACCCTGGCCGGCCGGCGAGAGGAGCTGTGCACGGACTGCCAGCGCCGACTGGACGAGAATCCGCTCCGGGTCCTCGACTGCAAGGTACCGTCCTGCCAGGTGATCGTGGCCGACGTGCCGCCCGTGTCGGAGGTGGCAAGCGAGGCGTCGCAGCAGCACGTCGCGGCGGTGGAAGGGCAGCTCGAACGTCTTGGTGTGCCGTTCGTGCGCAACCGCCGGCTGGTGCGCGGCCTGGACTACTACCTGCGCACCGTCTTCGAGGTCGTCTCCCCGCAGCTCGGCACCAACGCGGTGCTCTGTGGCGGTGGCCGGTACGATCGTCTGATCTCCGACCTGGGCGGGCCGGCCATTCCGGGCTCTGGCTTTGCCATTGGCGAGGACCGGCTGGTGGACGTTCTGCCGGCCGCCTTCAAGGAGCGGGTGCTGGGCACCCGGCGGTTGTACCTGGTGCCCCTGGGGGCTTCGGCTCAGGCCGAGGTCCTGGCCCTGGCTCGCGAGTGGTCCCGGGCCGGCGTGATGCTGGAGGTCGAGCTGACGGGACGTTCCCTGAAGGCAGCCCTCAAACGGGCCGACAAGGAGGGCTTCGCAGCCGTGGCGATCCTCGGGGACGACGAGCTGGCAACCGGCGTCGTGGCGGTCCGGGATCTGGTGGCGTCCAGCCAGCAGGTCATGGCCACCGCCGCCGTGCCGGACTGGTGGAAGAACCGGTCCTGATGCTGGGCTCGGAGGTCCAGGTCACCCGCTCACCCGGAGAGCGGTTCAGCCATCGTCGACGACATGTGAGTACCTTCACGCAGCGAAGGGAGCCGAGTGTGAAGCACGGGATCGGAGTGCGTCTGGCGGGTCACGCGGCCCTGGTCGTGATGGTCTGTGCGGCTGCGGCTGCGGCTGCGGCGCCGAGGGGAGTCACGCCGGCCCGGGCGGTGCAGCGCATCACGGCGGCGAGTGCGTTCGCCACGGTCGAGGAGCTGACGTCGGCTCGCTATGCGGGTCGTCTGACCGGAACGGCCGGCTACGACGCCGCAGCGGCCTGGGCAGTGCAGGAGATGAGGAAGGCTGGCTTGAAAGCGCCGGCCGAGCTGCCCGAGTATCGTCAGCGCTTCCCGGTGACCGTGGGTCAGCCGGAGACCGCCCTGTGTGAGCTGCTGCCGGGCGACGACGCGGGCGCCCCCCAGCGCCTGGAAGTGTTCAAGGACTTCGCGCCGTTCCGCCTCTCCGGGTTCGGGGACGTCACGGCCGAGGTGGTCTTTGTCGGTTTCGGCATCACGGCGCCCAAGCTGGGCCGGGACGACTACGCCAACCTGGACGTGAAGGGCAAGGTCGTGATGGCGGTGCGAGGAGCGCCGAAGGATGGGCGCGAGTGGCAGGCTTACAACTCCCACAAGGCGCGCATCGCCAACGCGCGCGACCACGGTGCGGCCGGCTACGTCTTCGCCGAGGGGGCAGCGGCCAGTGTCGGTGGCGAGCACGTGGCCAATCTGCCCATGGTCTCGATCACCGAGGACGTCGCCAACCTGCTCCTCGCGGGCCCCAGGCTCAAGCTGGAGGACGTGCGAAAGGTGTTGAGCCTGGGTGGAGTGGCGAGCCTCCCGACCGGCCGCAAGGTCCACCTGGTCATGCGCGGGAAGCCACCGCGGCCAGCGGACGGGTTCAACGTCATCGGGATGGTGCCGGGACTGGAGCCTGGCGAATGCGTGATCGTCGGTGGGCATCTCGATCACACCGGGGACTGGCCGGCGCTCATGACCGGCGCCGACGACAATGCCTCCGGCTCGGCCGTCGTGCTCGAGATGGCTCGCGCCGCTGCCCTCGTCGCGCCGCGGCCACGTCGAGCCATCGTCTTCGTGCTCTTCGGCGGCGAGGAGTTGGGTCTGCTGGGTGCCAAGCGCCTGGTTGCCGACCTTCCGGCGAGCCTTGGCCGCGTCGTGGCGATGCTCAACTTCGACATGGACGGGGCGGGGAACGGCATGTTCGTCCTGGGCGGCGAGAACTTCCCGAATATCTGGGACCCCCTCGTCGCGGCTGGCAACGCCCTCTATCCCGAGCTGTACCTCAAGCGGGCACGCTCGGAGGGCGAGGCGCGGGCCGACCATGGGCCGTTCCAGGAGGCGGGAATCCCGGCCGTGAGTATCTTCTCCTCCGGCGGTCAGCACCACGGCTACCACACGCCCGAGGACACGGTCTACTTCATCACCCCGAAGATCATGGAGGTGATCGGGCGGATCAGCCTCCATGCGGTCTTCACGTTGTCCGGGGTCATCCCCGTCGGTTGATCCCTGCCGGGTCGGCGGCGACCCCCGGACACCGTCAGGGGATGAGGGTTTCCTGGTACCATCGAGCCCGGTTTGAGGGTCCTGGGGAGGTTTCGTGGGCACGCAACTGCTTCGTCTCGGGCCGTGGTTGCTGCTGCCGGCCGCCGTTCTCGCCGGATTGCTGCACGCGCCCGCGGCAGTCCGGTTTTGCCTCGCAGGGGCCGCCCTCATTCCGGTCGCCGCCCTGCTCGGTGAGGCCACCGAGCAGCTCTCGACGCGCCTGGGGCCGGTGGCCGCCGGGCTGCTGAACGCCACGTGCGGCAACGCCGCCGAGCTGATCATCGCCGTCCTGGCCCTGCGTCGCGGCCTTGTGGAGGTGGTGCAAGCCTCCCTGTCGGGCTCGATCATCGGCAACCTGCTGCTCGTCCTCGGGCTGTCGATGGCGGTGGGCGGGACCCGGCACAAGGTGCAGAGGTTCTCGGCGCTAGGAGCCGAGAGTCAGTTGGGCTCGCTCGCCCTGGCCGTATTTGCCCTGCTCTTCCCCGCCGTCTTCTTCCACCTGGCACGGATGGCGCACCACGAGGCGCTGGCTT
>DAONEV010000103.1:0-12116 GCA_035403265.1 Thermoanaerobaculaceae bacterium
CCGCGGTGGTCGAGGTGGGCGATGAGCCGCTTCTGTCCCGAGAACCCCTTGCCGACAAAGCCCACCCGCTGCCCGCGCTCGCGCAGCTCGGTCGTGGTGAAGCCGGCCAGTCGCCACCCTCCCAGCAGCCCGCAGAGCTTGCCGATCACAGTCGTCTTACCAACCCCGGGAGGGCCAGTCAGCAACAACACGGGTCCTGCGCTCATTCGCGCATTCTACGCGACACGACCGCGGAAAATGTGGCTCTCGTCGCGTGTTCCAGGCGAATCGCTCTGGCTTGTCGGGACAGGCCCTGCGCCCTCGCCGCCGGCTTGGCCACGAAGCAGACTCTCAAGTCCTTGCCAATACTCTGGTTGGAACCTATTTTGAGCACAGGAGAAGCGCATCATGAAGGAGACCATCGAGGATCCGGAGAGGCGGAGGGTGAAAGACCGGCGTCGCGGCTTCGAACGCCGCGATCCCGAAAGCGACAGGCCTCGCGTCCCGGGACACTGCGACCGCCGATGGCCCGGGGAGCGCCGCCATGGCCAGCGCCGAGAGGCCGACCGCGTGGCCGCGAGATCGGGTCAGAGAACGACGCACGGGTAACGAGCTGGTCGTGCGGGCGCCTACTGCGCGCTCATGACGGCCATCGGAACCTCGGGCCGGGCATCGAGGCGGAGCACCGGGTAAACACCCGGCTCGGCGCTCCACTGCCGCACCAGCGCCCGGTTGAAGAACCCCCAGGCCGCGAGGCTATCCCCCGAGAGGGGCTCGAGCAGCACGGGAACGAGCCGGGCGAGCGGCTGGCGTAGGTCGACCCAGACGCTCCCCGCCGGCAGCCCCACCTCGGCCCGCTCGTAGTGCCCTGCCAGCGTCACCAGCGCGTGTCCCTGGAAGAGGCTCTTGGCGAGCTCGACCTTCTCGAGCGCGAAACGCTCGGCGGGGACCGTGCACGTGCTCCCGAGCCGCTCGAGCACGAGACCGTGGGCAAGCAGGTTCTGCACCGCCTCGTCGTGCCCCGGGAGCACCACGTACCCTTCCGGCAGGGTCACGGTCGCCGTCGGTGCGGCCCGCGACATGTACGGCATCGTGTAGTCGCGCCTCACCTCGGTGGGCTTCATGCGGAACTCGCCGAGCCACGGGTACTTGACCCTTTCCTCTGCGGTCACGGGCGCCTTCGTGTGCTCGAACCCCTTGACCGTCACGTCCATCAGGCGATCGAGCTTCCACGCGGTGACAAACGGCTGCTGCGAGAACCCCTCACGGGTCTCGGCATCGGCCCGTCGGACCAGCGCCACGAGTTCGGCGGCATGGGCGTCGGTGTACTCGAGCACCGCCCTGACATAGGCGTACGACGACAGCACCCTCGTCTTGAAGTCGGCATAGGAGTAGTTCTCGTCAAGGATGGAGAACCGGTTGCGCAGGGCGACGTAGTTGGTCCCGTAGCGCGCCTCCAGGCTGTCGTTCTCCCACCCTTTCTCCGGGTGCTCGGCGTCAACGAAGGAGCCGTACGGCACGCTGTCCCACCCGTACCGCTGCTGGAGCGCCGCAGCGGCGGCGGGAAACACTTTCCCCCACATGGTGTCGGCCAGCGCCTTCGGGCCGTTGGGATGGCCACCGGTCGTGTAGGTCACCGGCTCCCGGTGGTACGAGCCGTTGGTGGTGTGCATGTCGACCACCATCACCGGGTCCCAGGCGGTCAGCACCCCGACCAGCGCCCGCACCTCCGGGGACTCGAGCTTGGTGTAGTCGCGGTTGAGGTCGAGGTACTGCCCGTTGTAGCGCACCCCGGCCACCTCGGGACCCTCGTCATGGCGATTGGGGCCGAGCCTGTCGTTGCCGTCGGCGTTGAAGATCGGGATGACGAGCACGGCCTGATGCTCGAGTAACCCGGCCAGACGGCCACTGCCCACCTCGCGGATGAGCATCTGGCAGGCTTCCTTACCCTCCACCTCGCCAGCGTGGATATTGGCCATGATCAGCACTGCCGGCTTGCCGGTGGCGCGCAGCTCGGCTGGCGTCCGCACCCGTTCCCTGGAGAGGATGACGAGCGGGACCTCCCGGCCCTCGGCGGAGCGGGTGAGGGTCGCGACGGCGACCAGCCTCGAGGTCCTGGCGACCTCGCGCACGAGCTCGACGACCTCGGGATAGAGCGAGGTCCGCCCGTAGGCGGTCGCCTCGACGACCGTGACCGGCTCGGCCGCCCCCACCCCGGTGGCGACCAACAGTGCTAGTCCGCTCAGTCTTGCCCGCATGCATCCCCCTTTGGAGACAAAGTCACCCGGCGCGCCGCTTTCAAGCCTACCAGCCTTCGCCGCCCGACGCCGGCGTCCGCAATCGGAAGCGCCCGGATGGGTCAGTCCTCCGCCAGGACCCCATCGAGCAGACCCAGGTAGTGGGCGACGTAGCGCGGCAGGTCGTACCGCGCCGCGCGCTCGCGGGCCGCCGCTCCCAGGCGGCGCCGCAGCTCCGGGTCCGCCGCCAGCCGCCGCAGAGCGGCTAGCCACTCGTGGGGAGTCGAGGCCCACAGGCCCGTGACCTCGTCGACGACGACGTCGCGGTTGGCCCCCACCGGCGATGCCACCGCCGGCAGGCCGGCCGCCGCGTACTGGATGGACCGGTACGCGCCCTTGCCACGCGTCCAGGGATCATCGGGCAGGGGTGCCAGACCGATGTCGCATGAGGCCAGCGCCTCGGATTCCACAGCTTCGCTCCAGGGCACCTCCAGGCACGAGACCTCGGTCCATCCGGGCATTCCCGCCGAGATCACCCGCACCTCGATCCGCACCCCCTCGGCCGCGAGCTGACGCAGCACCGGCGCGAGGTCACCGAGGTAAGCCAAATTGCCGGTGGTGCCGATCCACCCCAGGCGCAGCACCTCCCGCGGCTCGTGGCCCGCCAGCGGGTAGCGGGAGAGGTCCACCGGCGTCGGCACGACCTCGATCCGGCGGGCGAACGGCGCCACCCAGTCGGCGAGGGGCTGCGCCCCGGTCACCACCAGCCGGCAATGCTCGACCATGCGCCGCAGCCGGCGCTGCCGCCACCACGCCTGGTCGGGCGCGTCTCCGTGGCGGCTGGGCTTCGCGAACATCACCGCGTCGTCGACGTCGAACACCCAGCGCCGGCAGCGGCGCTGCACGAACGCGCGCTCAAGTGGTAGCAGCTTCTGCTTGGAGAAGACGATGAGGTCGGAGCGGCGCCACACCTCCCGCCGCGCCCATACCCGCCACCACTCCGGGCGCCGCGGCATGGAGAAGGACTGCACCCGCCACCCGCGCGCCTCCAGCGCCGGCCGGAGACTGCCCAGGCGCAGCCGGAACGACGGCAGGCTCGTGTTGGGCGAGACCAGCGTCACGGTGAGCTGCCGGCTCACACCCTCCGCCCTCGCTCCGCCCCCCGCTCCTACCTCGCTCGCCGTCGCCATCCCGTTGCCTCCCGGAAGCCCATTCCACCACAGCTACGGCGCTGCGGCCAGGCGGGGCGCCACGGTGCGCGATCGGGTGCCCGCAGCGCAACCTTTGCGAGCTTCGCGCGTCTACCAAGAAGCGGCCGGGTGGCCGGGCGAGAGCTGTCTGCCCGACACCGGCGAGACCGTTCACGGGACCGGCCGGAGCGGTATGACGTGGCCATCTCGCCAGGGTCGCAGGTGTGGACGAATCGACCCCCGGGGCGACACAATGCCCGCTGCAGCCGTGGGCGCCATCGCTGGCCGATGGCTCCCTGGGCTCGCACGAGTAGTCTGCCCGGGGGAGCGCCGTCCCAGGGGGAGGTCGGGTGACCAGGACATCGCAAGTGCTCATTCTCATGCTCCTCGCCAGTGGGACTCTTGGGGCCTGCAAGGGCGGCGAGGAGGCAGGAGGTGGCGCCAGACGCGCCGGGCGGAGCCTCGTCGTCCGCACCGCGCCGGTCACGGCGCGGGACGTCGTCTACAAGGTTCAGGCCCTGGGGTCGCTCGAGCCGGAGGAGCTGGTGCAGATCACGGCCGAGGTGACCGGGGCCGTCAAGGAGGTCCGCTTCCATGCCGGGGACCGGGTCA
Organism: Thermoanaerobaculaceae bacterium; assembly: GCA_035403265.1. Classification (GTDB taxonomy): domain Bacteria; phylum Acidobacteriota; class Thermoanaerobaculia; order Thermoanaerobaculales; family Thermoanaerobaculaceae; genus JAAYVZ01. The sequence continues at coordinate 4,019 of DAONEV010000103.1, forward strand.
CCGCCGACACGATCCTGGCCCGCATCGACACGGACCGCTACAAGCTCGAGGCCGACCGCGCCGAAGCCTCCCACCGCAAGGCCGTGGCCGACTGGAAGCGGGCCGAAGCCGATGCGCAGCGCCGCGAGGCGCTCGGAAAAGAGGAGCTGGTCGCTCCGGAGGAGCTCAACCGCGCGCGCCTGGAAGCCGAGCGTCTCGGTGCCGATGCGGCGTCGGCCAAGGCGACGGCGGAGCTCGCCGAGCAGAACCTGAGGCGTTCCTCGGTGCGCCCATCCCGCGCCGGTGTGATCAACACCCGCACCGTTGACACCGGTCAGTTCGTGCAGGTCGGTGACGTCCTCGCGACCCTGGTCGACCTCCGGCGGCTGCGCCTCCGCTTCAAGATCTCCGACTCCGAGTCGCTGAAGGCCGCCAACGGTCAGACCGTGACCTTCCGGGTCTCCTCCCTCGGCGACACGGCGTTCACCGCCAGGGTCTACCACGTCGGCGATGTCGCCGATCCGTCCACCCGCCAGGTCGAGATCCTGGCCTGGGTGGACAATCCCGGCACGCTCAAGCCTGGCTTCTTCGCCGAGGTGACGCTGGCCACCGAGACTCACGCGGGCGCGGTCGTCATCCCCGAAGGTGCCGTGCAGGCGAGCGAGCGTGGATTCGTGGTCTACGTGGTCGAGAACGGCAAGGCGCAGGCGAGGCCCGTGCGGATCGGCCTGCGGACCGGGGACGGCTCGGTCGAGATCCAGTCGGGCCTCGCGGCCAACGAGGTGATCGTCACCGAGGGCTCGGACCGTCTCGCCGACGGCATGGCCGTCGAGCAGGCCGCGGACCGGCCGACTGGCGGGGTGTAACGATGGGCAAGCGGATCGCCACCTCCGAGCGCGAGGAGGATCCCAGGACCATTGCCACCGGCATGACCCTGGCGGACATCTCGATTCGCAACCACGTCTTCGCCTGGATCCTGATGGTCGCGCTGATCGGCTTCGGGATCCTCTGCTACACCGGCGCCGGCAGCGTCTTCAAGGGCCTCGGCATCAGCCAGAACCCCGACGTCGACTTTCCCATCGTCAACGTCGGCGTGTCCTGGGAAGGCGCCTCGCCCGAGATCATGGAGACCGACATCGTCGACCCCCTCGAGGACGCCCTGTCGACCGTCGAGGGCGTGCAGGAGATGTCCTCCACGGCGCGCCAGGGCTCGGCCGGCGTCACCCTCGAGTTCGAGATCGGCCGCAACATCGACGCCGCCCTGCAGGACGTGCAAACCAAGGTGTCCCGGGCCACCCACGACCTGCCCAGGGAGATCGACCCGCCGTCCATCTCCAAGACCAACCCCGAGGACCAGCCGATCATCCGCCTGGCCCTCTCCGGCGACCGGCCGCCGATCTTCCTCGCCGACTACGTCCGCAACGTCATTCGCCCCCAGTTGCAGATGATCACGGGCGTGGGCGCCATCGACGTCTTCGGGTTCCGCGACCGCAACGTGCGGGTGTGGTACGACGCCGACCGCCTCGAGGCCCAGGGCCTCACCGTCATCGACGTCAACCGCGCCATCGCCCGTGAGCACCAGGAGACCCCGGCCGGTCGCATCGAGGGCGCCGAGCGCGAGATGAACGTGCGTGCCCAGGGCGAGGCGATCGACGTCTCCTCGTTCCGCGACCTCGTCGTCACCTACAAGGACGGCGCTCCGGTGCGCCTCAAGGACGTCTCGATCATCGAGGACGGCCTCGAGGACCGCCGGCGTCTCAACCGGGCGATGGGCGAGCCGTCGATCGGCTTCGCCATCACCAAGCTGCGCGGCGCCAATGCCGTGCAGGTCGGCCGGGACGTCAAGGCGAAGATGGAGGTCCTGCGCTCCCAGCTTCCCGAGGGGCTGCGCCTCGACGTCAACTGGGACACCACGACGTTCATCGAGCGCTCGATCCGCGAGATCCTCTTCACGCTGCTCCTCGCCGCGCTCCTCACCGGGCTCGTGTGTTGGCTCTTCCTGGGGTCGTGGTCGACCACCGTCAACATCCTGCTGGCCATCCCGACGTCGATCTTCGGGACCTTCATCGTCATCTACTTCTTCGGCTTCACCCTCAACACGTATACCGTGCTCGGCCTCACCCTCGTCGTCGGGATCGTCGTCGACGACGCCATCATGGTGCTCGAGAACATCTACCGGCACCGCGAGATGGGCCAGGGCAAGGTGAAGGCCGCCTCGGTGGGCGCCCGCGAGATCACCTTCGCCGCCGCTGCCACCACCCTCGCCATCGTCTCGATCTTCCTGCCTGTCGCCTTCATGAAGGGCATCATCGGCAAGTTCTTCTTCCAGTTCGGCGTCACGATCTCGGTGGCGGTGCTCCTGTCGCTGCTCGAAGCACTCACCCTGGCGCCGATGCGCTGCTCGCAGTTCCTCGAGGTCGAGCATCGCGGCCGCCTCGGGCGCACCATGGACGGCCTCTTCAAGCGCCTCGCCGAGCTCTACCTGCGGACGTTGCGGCCAGCGCTGCAGCATCGAACCTGGGTGCTCCTCGGTTCGGTGGCGCTGTTCGTGCTTTCCCTTGGCATCCTCGGACTGCTCCGCCAGGAGTTCATCCCCAGTCAGGACATGAGCCGTTTCACGATCCGCGTCCAGACGCCGGTCGGCACCAGCCTCGACGCCACCGACCGCTACTTCCGCCAGATCGAGTCGTTCCTCATCGCCCGTCCCGAGGTGACGCTTTTTGCCGGCAGCGTCGGCGGCGGCAGCGACGTCAACTCCGGCCAGGCCTACGTCAACATGAAGGAGCCGCGCCAGCGACCGATCGACCCCAGGCTCGGGCGCCGCCCCACCCAGCTCGAGTTCATGGACGTGGTGCGTCGCTACGCCGCGACCATCCCGGGCGGGCGCGTGATGCTGCAGGACATCTCCCAGACGGGGTTCTCGCCGTCGCGCGGCGGCGGCTTCCCGGTCGAGTTCAACGTGCGCGGCCCGGACTGGACCGTGTTGGCCGCCTCGGCGCGCGAGATCGCCGAGCAGATGCGTCAGTCCGGAGTCGTCACCGATGTCGACACCGACTACCGGGTGGGCATGCCCGAGGTGCAGGTGGTCCCGGACCGCAACCGCGCCGCGGACCTGGGCGTCAGCATGGCCGCCATCGGCGAGACCGTGAACGCCGCGATCGGCGGCTTGCGGGTCGGCAAGTTCAAGGACAAGGGGCGTCGCTTCGACATTCGCGCCCGCCTGCTCGCCCCCCAGCGGCAGCGGCCCGAGGACATCGGGCGGCTGCTCGTGCGCACGACCAGCGGTGAGCTGGTGCGCCTTGGCGAGCTCATCCGCATCAATCAGGAGCCGACCCTGCAGGCCATCACCCGCCGTGACCGCGAGCGCGCCATCACCATCTTCGCCAACGTCGCGACCGGCGCCTCCCAGGGCGACGCGGTTGACCGTTCGCTGGCCATCGCCCGCTCCGTTCTCCCGGACGGCTACCGGGCCGTGATCTCGGGCAGTACCAAGGCTTTCCGCCAGTCCTTCCAGTCCCTGTGGTTCGCCTTCGGCATGGGCCTGCTCATCGCCTACATGGTCCTCGCATCCCAGTTCAACTCGTTCTGGAACCCGGTGGTGGTCCTGCTCGCGCTGCCGTTCTCGCTCAGTGGCGCCCTCGTCGCCCTGTGGATCGGCGGCCAGAGCCTCAACGTCTACAGCATGCTGGGGCTGATCCTGCTGGTTGGCATCGCGAAGAAGAACTCGATCATGCTCGTCGATTTCACCAACCAGGCGAGGGAGCGCGGCGCCGGAAGCCGCGAGGCCCTGCTCGAGGCCTGCCCGATCCGCCTCCGCCCGATCCTCATGACCTCGATCGCGACGATCGCCGGCGCCCTCCCGCCGGCCATGGCGATCGGCCCGGGCGCCGAGGTCCAGCGGCCGATGGCCCTCGCCCTCGTCGGCGGAATGATCGTCTCCACGCTGCTCACCCTCTTTGTCGTTCCCTCCGCCTACAGCGTCTTCGACGACGTCCTCGAGTGGAACCGTTCCCGCCGTCGGGAAGGGGTCAGTTTCGCCACGGCACTGGGCCGGGTGGGGCACCCCGAGGAGTGAGGTCAAGGTCTTGAAAGGACTGGTGGAGCAGGCAGGGCACGGACGTCTCTTCCGCTGGGGTACGATATCGGGGTGAGCAGCTCCAGGATGGCCTGGCTCGGCGGCGGCGATGACGCTCGGCCGCGCATCTCGCCGTCGCTGTGGGGGAACAACCCGTGGCGGTGACTGCCGGGTCGGGACCGGACGGGAGCCGAGACCTGACGGGGCGCTCGCGGCTCCTGGCGCTCGTGTCGATGCTGGTTCTTGCGATCGTTGTGGCCGCGGGCCTTGGGTACTTCGCGGGCGTCCATGTACCGAAGGTGCGATCCCAGGCGATCCAGAGCTGGGAAGGCCGCCTGAGCGCCGTGGCCGACGACCGCAAGGCGGCCATCGAGGCATGGCTGGAGGAACGGCTCAACGACGCGAGGGTGTCTGCGTCGTTCCCGAGCGCCGCGAGCCTGCTGGAGGGCCGGCAACCGACGAGAGCGACGCCCGGGCAGGAAGGGCCCGAGCACCTTCTCCGCGAGCTCGAGGTCATGGTGCAGGCGTCCGGCTCCACCGGCGCCTACCTCCTGAACCGGAAGGGCGAGGTGGTCGCCGCGACCTCAGGAAGCCTGCCGCTGGACCCCACCTGCGCCGCACAAGCTCTCGAGGCCACGCCGGGCCTCGCGGCCCGGCTGATCGACCTGGCGCCCGATCAGGCGGGGAGACTTCGCCTGGCCTTCGTGGCGCCGGTGGTGGCCGAGGCCGGGGCGGAGGCGCGCCCCATCGCCCGCGGTCAGCCACCTATCGGCGCCGCGGTCTTCGCACTGGCTCCCGAGTCCCGGCTCTTCCCACTGCTCCGCCGCGAGCCCGTCCCGACGAAGACGCAGGAGGCGATCCTCGTGGAGCGCCGGGGTAATCGGCTGGTCTTTCTGTCGCCCCTGCGCCACCGCAGCGACCCGCCACTCACCTATAGTGTTTCGATCGACCGGGCGGCTCCCTTCGCCGCCACCGCCGCGGTGTCGGGCGTGTCAGCCATCAGGCAGTACGTCGACTACCGTGGCGTCAGGGTCCTGGCGGCGACCCGGAAGATCGACGGCACTCCCTGGGGGCTCGTCGTCAAGGTGGACCTGTCTGAGGCCCTGGCGGCGTCCAGGGACGAGGTGCGAGACACCGCCCTCGTTGCGCTGGGCGGCCTCATAGCTCTGCTCGGCGCAGGCTATGGTCTGTGGCGCTCTCGGCAGGCCGCCTTCGAGACCGCGGCGCTGCGCACCGAGACCCGACTCGGCGTCCTCTTCAAGCATGCCAATGACATCGTGATCTTCACTGACCTGGAAGGCCGGCTCGTGGATGGCAACGAAGCTGCGGTGCAGGCGTACGGCTACACGCGGGAGGAGCTGCTGGCCTTGCGCCTTGGGGATCTGCGGGTGCCAGAGGCTCGCGCCGGTCTTGCAGGTGATCTGGAGAGGCTGAGGTCGTCGCAGGGGATTCGCTTCGAGACCCGACATGTCCGCAAGGATGGCACGAGCTTCCCGGTTGAGGTCGTCGCCAATATCGTGAGGAGAGGGCCCGAGGCGTCCATCGTGGGCGTCATCCGCGACATCACCGAGCGCCAGCAGGCCGCGGCGCGCATCCAGTTCCTCAACCGCCTGCTGCGCACCATCAGCGAGATCAACCAGCTCGTGGTGCGGGAGCATTTGCCGGAACGGCTTCTCGATGGGGTCTGCCGCGCCATCGTGGAGCATGGCGAGCTGCGCATGGCGTGGGTCGGGATGGCTGACGTCGAGACGGGCCTGGTGCGGCCGGTGGCGTGGGCGGGGTTCTCGGAGGAGTACCTCAAGGGCATCACGGTCCGTTTCGACGATACGCCGCTGGGGCGTGGTCCGACCGGAACCGCCATCCGTGAGGGCCGACCCGTGATCTGCAACGACTGGGAGCAGGACGACTCCATGGCGCCATGGCGGGACCAGGCCCGGGCCCAGGGATACCGTGCCTCGGCGGCCTTTCCGCTCGGCTCGGGTGGCCAGGTCAGCGGTGCGCTCAACGTCTACGCAACCGAGCCAGATGTCTTCGTCGACGAGACCGTCGCCCTCCTCGTCGAGCTGGCGGCCGATCTGGGCTTCGCCCTGGAGGCGGCGAGAGTGCGTGGAGCGCACCACCTCGCCGAGAGAGCGCTCCAGGAGAGCGAGGCGCGCTACCGTGTGACCGCCGAGATGACCGGCAAGCTGCTCTACGACTATGACGTACCATCCGGCGGAATCACCTGGCAGGGAGCGATCACGCGGCTGACCGGGTTCACGGCCCAGGAGTTCCAGGCCGTCGACATCAAGCAGTGGGAGGAAATGATCCACCCCGATGACCAGGAGATGGCCCTCCGTCTCCTTGAGGAGGCGGCCGGGTCCGATGGTCGGTACGACGTGCGGTACCGCTTCCGCCGCAAGGACGGCTCGTACATCTGGGTCACCGACGAGGGCGTGTACCTCCGCAACGCGGCGGGCGAGCCCGTGCGGATGCTCGGCACGATGGGCGACATCACCCAGGAGGTGACCCTCGAGGCCCAGCTCCGCCAGGCTCAGAAGATGGAGGCCGTGGGCAACCTGGCGGGCGGCGTGGCCCACGACTTCAACAACCTGCTGCAGGCGATCCTGTCCGTCGTCGAGGTCCTCAGGACCCAGCGGGACGACGACAGGCGCGTCGCCGAACGCCTCCAGGAGCTCGAGGAAAATGTCCGGCGCGGCGCCCAGCTCACGAGACAGCTCCTGCTCTTCTCGCGGCGCGAGGCCACCAAGAGGGAGACCCTTGACCTCAACGAGGCGCTACAGGGCGCGACCGCCATGTTGCGGCGCCTGCTGCGCGAGAACATCGCCATCACCCTCAGCCTGGCCCAGGGAGAGCTGCTCGTCGAGGCCGACCGGGGTCAGCTCGAGCAGATCGTCACCAACCTGGCGCTCAACTCCGCCGACGCCATGCCCGCCGGTGGCACCCTGAGCATCACCACCGGCAAGCTTGGGAACGAGGTCTGGTTCGACGTCGAGGACACCGGCTTCGGTGTGCCGGAGGAGATCCGTGAGCGCATCTTCGAGCCGTTCTTCACGACCAAGGACACCGGCCAGGGCACGGGCCTGGGTCTCGCGGTCGTGCACGGCATCGTGACCGGGCACGGAGGCCGAATCGAGGTCACCAGCCAGGTTGGCCGTGGGTGTCGTGTCCACATCTCACTTCCGGTCGCACAGCGCGCGCGGCGTGGCGTTGTCCACCTGCCGGCCGAGTACCCGGGTCTGCCGGCCGAAGGCTGGGGCGAGCGGATCCTGGTGGTAGAGGACGAGGCCGGAGCCCGTCAGGCTCTCTGCGACATCCTGGCTCTTCTGGGCTATCGAGCCACGGCGGTCGGCAGTGGGGAGGCGGCGCTGGCGCTGCCCGTCGAGCCCGCCTTCGACCTTCTGCTCACCGATGTGATGCTTCCAGGTAGCCCCGGGCCGGAGGTCGCCAAAGCCCTGCGCGAGCGCTGGGCCGGCCTCAAGGTCATCCTGATGTCCGGCTACGCCCAGGACGAGGCGGTGCGCCGCGTTGTCCTCACCGGCTACGTGCGCTTCCTGCAGAAACCGTTCGACATGGCCACCCTCGCCCGCGAGGTCCGCCGCGCCCTCGAGGAGTAAGCGCACCACCCGGCGGCTGCCCACGAAACAGGCTTGCGCAGAAATCCCCCGCAGGAACGCCGGGTGCTCGGCCGGAATCGACCTTGACAGCTTCGACAGGATGCCGGGCATTGTTGCGACCACCCCACGCCTGGAGGCGGTACACTCCGAGTCAGCCATGAACGAGGCCGATACCTGCCGCAAGCTGTTGCTGCCGAGGCTGCAAGCGGCCGGTTGGGACGACGAGCCGCACTCGATCGCCGAGCAGTGGCTCGTCGTGGCGGAGCTGGACGCCATGCGGGCACAGGTGGATACGCTGGAGCACCTGCAAGCCTCAACCGCCGCCGAGCTCGATGCTCTCCTCCCCTCCTCGACAAGGCGGTCAAAGGCGAACGGCGACTGCGGTGCAACCGCGGCGACCGCGTGGCTGACACCCGGCTTTCTCACC
>DAONEV010000104.1:0-12039 GCA_035403265.1 Thermoanaerobaculaceae bacterium
CCTCGACCGCGGCGGCCAGCACCAGGCAGGAGGTTACAGGTCGCCCATCCAGGAGTACCGTGCACGCGCCGCACTCCCCCGCCCCGCAGCCTTCCTTGGCGCCGGTCAACCCGGCGTCGTCCCGCAGCAGGTCCAGCAGACGCCGGCCCGCCGGCACCTGGAAGCTCCGCGGCTCGCCGTTGAGGGTGAACCTCACCTCGATCCGCTCAGCCACGGGCCACCTCCGCGAGGAACCGGTCGAGCAATGTCGCCACCGCCAGGCGGCGGTACGACGCCGGGGCCCGCACGTCGTCGATGGGCCTCACATCCTCCTGCACGGCGGCCAGGGCCTCGCGCCGAAGCGCCTCGTCCAGCACCTTCCGTTCCAGCAGCCGCTCGGTGGCGCGCGCTCGCACCGGCGTCGGTGCCACCGACCCGAACGCCAGCCGCACCAGCTCGAGTCTCCCGTCGGCCGCGACAACAGCACGCCCTGCCATACACACGACCGAGATGATCTGCTCCCGGCGCGGCCCGACCTTGACGAACCGCTCGACGAGACGCCGCCCCTGCCCGAGCCTGACGGTTGGCAACAACACCGAAACGATGAGCTCGTTGGCCTTGAGGTGCGTCTTGCCCGGCGCCACGAAGAGCTCCTCGAGCGGCAGTTGACGCTGGCCGCGGGCCGAGGCGATGGTCAGCGACGCTCCGGCCACGAGCAGCGCCGGCGCCGTGTCCGCAGCCGGTGAGGCGTTGCCGAGGTTGCCACCGAGGGTGGCCCGGCACTGGATCGGCCAGGCGCCCACCTGGGCCGCCGCCGCCGCCAGGGCCGGGTATCTGCTCCGCACCACGGCATGGGCAGCGATCACCTCCATGCACGTGCCGGCGCCGATGACGAGGCCCCGGTCCATTTCTCTGATACCGGCCAGCCCGGTCCGCGAGAGGTCGATCAGGGCCTCGGCGCGCCGGCGCCCGTCGCGGAGCTGCACCACGAGGTCAGTGCCGCCGGCGATCGGCCGTGCCCCGGGACGTTCGGCCAGAAGCTGCAGCGCTTCCGCCAGGGACGCGGGGCGCAGAACCATGTTGATCGGCAGGTCCATGGGCCAACCTCCACGCCGGCAGGCTCCTGAGAACCCGGGCCGGCGCCTGTCCGAGTATTCTCGCACCGTTTCAAACCCCGGTTGCCTCCGAGGACGGCCGCGGGTGCCAGGAGGGCCTCACCGGTCGCCTGGCTCTACCCCCCGGGCTCGAGCCATCCGGGTTAGGATGCGCGCATGCTCCGCACCAGCCCCCCGAGACCGGCCACAACCCTGCAGGACCGGGCTCTCCGGTGAGCGCCATCGTCGGCCTCGTTCGCATGGATGGCGCCCCGGATGGCTTGGCCAGCGTCACCAGCATGATGGACACCCTCCGCTATCGGCCTCACGACAGCGACGCCATCCGGCAGCTCGGGCCGGCCGCCTTCGGGCACCAGTCACTCGCGGTGACACCGGAGGCCACGCACGAGGCCCTGCCACTCGTGGAAGATGCCTGGCTCGTCACGGCGGACCTTCGCCTCGACAACCGCGCCGAGCTGGCTCGATCTCTGGGCGTCTCCGGGCATTGGGGGGATGGAGCCCTCGTGGCGCGCGCCTACGAGCGGTGGGGCGCCGCCTGCGCCGAGCACCTGCTCGGGGATTTCGCGCTGGCGATCTGGGACCAACGCCTCGGGTCGCTCTTCTGCGCTCGCGATCACCTAGGAATGAAGCCGTTCTTCTACTTCGTCGACGGGCGCACCGTTGCCTTCGGCTCCGAGATCAAGGCACTCCTCGCGTTGGACAGGATCCCGAGAGCCGTCAACCTGTCGATGATCCGGGACCACCTGCTCGGCCTTCCCGGCGACGCGGACGCAACGTTCTACGAGGGGATCTTCCGCCTTCCACCAGGGAGCACGCTGACCCTCGGGCAGGAAGGAGCCCCCGTGATCCGGGAGTACTGGCGGCTGGACCCGGCGAGGGAGCTGCCAGCCACCGGCGACGACGACGTGGTCGAGGAGTTCCGCTCTCTTTTCACCGAGGCCGTTTCGTGCCGCCTGCGGAGCGCCACGCCGGTCGGAGCGACCCTCAGCGGGGGCTTCGACTCGTCGGCCGTCGTGTGCTCGGCCCGGAAGCTCCTCGACCCGGCCGCGCCCCTGCACGCCTTCTCCGTCCGCTTCCCCCAGGTTCCGGAGTGCGACGAGGGGGCCTTCATCGAGTGCATCAGGGGAATAGGTGGAGTCGTGGGCCACGACGTTCCAGGAGACGCCGGAAGCCCACTTCGGGACATGTTGCCCGTCTTCGACCACTTCGACGAGCCCTCTCTCATCCAGAACCTCCATCTCACCTGCGCCGCCTATCGGGCCGCATCCGCCCAGGGCATCCGCGTGATGCTGGACGGCCACGACGGCGACACGGCGATCGCGAAAGCTCCTGTCGAGCAGGGGCCCGCCACCGCGCGCCGCCGCTCTCCCGTGCGCCGGCTCGCCAGCCTGGCCCTGCACCCCCGCAGGGCCTTGACCAGCATCCGGTCCAGGCTCTTCCGCGTACCGAAGAACGCCATCGACCCGCGGTGGGTCCTGAGCGAGGAGCTATCGAGGCAGACCGACGCACGTGCCCGGCTGGATGCCTTCCTGCAGGCGGCCAAGGCGGCCTCCGCGGCAGGCGACCGCCAGCATCACCTGCGGCGCCTCACCAACGGCTACCCCGTGTATGCCTCCGAAACCATTGCGACGCTGGGAGCGGTGTTCGGGATCGAGCCCCGCCACCCGTTCTACGACCGCCGCCTCCTCGAGCTCTGCCTGGCGCTTCCGCCATCCCTGAAGAACCGCGACGGCTTCACCCGGTACGTCGCCCGCCGGGCACTGGACGGCGTGCTTCCAGATCCCGTACGGTGGCGTCCGGACAAGACCAATCTGGCGCCTCAGTTTCACCGGGGCTTTCGGGCTCGGGACCGGGAGCTCGTGAGGGGCACGCTCGATGAGAATCGTGCACAGCTTGCGCCGTTCCTCGACCTCGCACGCGTCGAGAAGCGCTTCCAGCGCTACGCCGAGGGGCCGGACGACGGGGCCGGTACGGCCCTCTGGAGTGTCGTGACCCTCGCCCTCTGGCTCCGGCGAACCGGTCTCACGGGTTGAGGGCTACCGAGGTCTGGCTGGGGGGTAGGCCAGGGTGACATGGTACCGGCCGGGTACCGTGCCGTCGACGGCCGAACCGTTCAGCTCCACCCATGCATGCCCCTCGAGCTCCCCGGCGCTCTCCTGCTGTACGCCGAAGAAGATTCGGACCTCTCTCCCGGGGCCGGAAGGGAGCATCCGATACTGCACCAGCGCCCGTCTCCAGCACACCGGTCTGGTGCCGAAGGGCCTCCGCCGCATCAGGCCGTCGGCATAGCGCTGGATTCGCCTCGCTCTCGCCAGGGTTTCCTCCTCGGTCTGCCGCGATGGCCTCTTGGGCCGCAGAAGGGTGAGCGTGCGGATCAGGCCGGCTCGTCTTGCGAGGGCCGTCGACAGCACCAGCCAGAGCGCCACGCGCACGGCGAGCAGCACGTCACGGGGTCCCCGGAACCTCCCGCCGCCGGTGTCACGTCGCGGCATCGGTCTCGACAGCCTGGCAGACATCGGGGAGCTTCTCGAATGCGGACGGATAGCTGAGTCTGCGGACCGGGATCTCGCGGACGATCCGCGCGAGCGGCGGCAGGCGCTGCGGCCCGGCCCCGACCATCTCCGACACCCCTGCCATCTGCCCGCAGGCGAGCAGCGCCATCAGGGCCTCCGCCGGAGGCAGAGTCTCGATCGACACGCCTCCATCCTCGCCTCCGCATCGCTTGAGGACGTACACCACCTTCAACGGGCACCACTCCGAGACGGGCAGGCTTCCATCATCCACGTCCAACGTCACCCGCCGCTTCTCACTCGAGGGCACGACACGCGGGAGGGTGTCGACGTCGATGCCGAGCCTCCGGGCGGAATCGGGCCAGAGCCTCACGTCCGGTCGCCCGCTCCAGACCCGCCCCACGCCTCCCTCGAAGTGCACCACGACGTGGTCGTCGCACAGGAGTCCCGCACCGCGCGCCACGAGAGCCGAAGCGAGCGTTGACTTGCCCCCGCCGCTGCGAGCGAGCAGGCCCACCGCTCCGCCGCCCAGGCAGACGGCCGCGGCATGCAGCACCGGGCGTCCCGAGAGCTGGAGCCACAGTGGGAGGACGCTGGTTCCGAGGTACTCCATGCGCCCGGCGTCGAGCGGCACGGGATCCACCAGGATCTCCTCGTGTGTGAGCACGAAGTACGCGTGATCCTTGACCAGCCAGCACCACTCAGGGCTCTCGGAGAAAAAGGAATAGCCCGTGGTAGGGCTCGCCCACACCGGTTTCCCGGCGGGCGCCTTCAGCTCTGCCACAGGCCGAACTGTGACCTTGGCTGCACCTGACGGCGAGGAGCCGATCCGCAGATCAAGGGCAAGCGGACTCTCGACCGTGACCCCGTGGTACCGGTACCGTCGCATCCGCGCCCGTCGGTTCCCGCCTGCGAGCGATCAGCCTCCCGATGGACCTTCCGCGAAGAAGCTATCGGTCGCCCCCACCCCTTCGACCGCTGCCGTGATGTCGAGGAGCTTGCCCTGGACTTCCATCTTCGGCGTCTCCCAGGCTCTCTTCTTGGTTTCGACCTTCTGCTCGTCACTCATCGGATTCTCCATTCATGGAGCTTATCACGCATCCTCATCTGACTTGTCATCGCAGGGGTCCGCTCTGACCTCCACGAGTCCCTCGTCGACCAGTTGTTCCAGCAGCGTGAGGACCTCTTCGCGGCAGCGCGCCGGCTCCACATCGTAGCGTTCACAAAGCTGCCGATTGATCTCCGCCACTGGGGTGGGGTTCCGAAGCAGCTCCCAGATCCACCGTGCTGAGCCCGACAGGGTGTAGTAGACCGACGTGTCGAGCTTGAGCACGGCGAGATCCGTCCCCAGGTCGGCAACCGTCTGCCGACCTGAGGACTGTACGACCGTCCACTCGGTGAGCCGTCCGCTCACTTACCCTTGCCCGCAAAGAGCGGATCGGGCTTGGTGAACAGCGCGGCCTGGTTGGCGGCGTCGTTGGCTCGCAACTGCGCCGAGCTCACGGGCTTCAGCGGCACGGAGGACGCTCCCGGACTCAGCTTCGCGGTGTTGATGACGAGCGTGTCGTTGGCCGGGCTGGGTCCCGTCGGCCTGGAGCCTGTCGGGCTCGTCGGGATCGAGCGGACCATCCCCAGCCCGACCTTGCCCGAGAGCAGGGTCTGGCCTGTGATCGTCTTCACCGCCGTGCCATTGATGGAGAACGTCAGGGTTCCTCCGTTCGCCACGACTTTGAGAGTGTTCGGAGCGCCGCTCCCGTTGATGACCTGCGGCACGGGGGTGACCCAGGCCTGTACCAGGATCGGCTTGCCGGCGCTGTAGCGGAAGATGGAGTACTTGCCGCTCGTCGAGATGTTGAAGGCGAAGCCGGAGTTCCAGACCTGGGCCGAGCCGCGCGGAGTCGGCGCGCCGCGCACGAACAGGGTGTTGGCGGCTGTGGGCTGGTTGGGCCGGGTAGCCACGAACTGGACCTCGTAGGCAAAGTTGGTGAGGATCTGGTTCACGCTCGCCGACTCGTAGGTCGTCGTCGTCGCGGTGCTGGTGAGGTCGCCGCACGGGGCAGTGGATGGACCCCAGATTCCGACCTCTGACACCCAGGCCGCGCAGGGGAGGGTCTCGGTGTCGTCCGGAATACCGTTGCCGTTGCTGTCGGACATCAGGTACAACACGGCGCCGTCATGGTCGGAGGCGTGCAGGTAGTTGGACGGATCGGTGAGGAAGCTGTCCATGGTGTCGGAGTTGCCGCGCCCGAACTGGAAGCCACGCACCCACTGGTTCGCGGAGCTGCTGGTCAGGGCATGGTCGAGAACCTGGGCCGAGCCGCTGAAGGTGTAGGAGTAGCGGTCGGCCGCGGGGGCGTTGAAAGCCTGCTTCGTCAGCGGCGGATTGGTGACGTTGGGAAGGGAGTACTGGTTCTTGGTGGAGTCGGCAACTCCCGCGATCTGGCCGACGACGTCCACGTAGCCGTCGGTGAACTCGTAGGCGTTGAGGTCGCCCACGACCACCAGCGGGCGGGTCGAGGTCGAGGGCGCAGTCTGGTAGGCCTGGACCTTCAGGGCGAGCGAGTTCGCCTGCTCGAGACGCTTCATGAGGTCGCGGTAGACGGTCGAGATCATCTTGGTGTGGTTGACCACGACCGTGAACGGGAACGGCGTCCCATTGGCCATGTACCTGGCCTCGAGGAACAATGGCGGGTGGTCCCAAAGCAGGGAGCCGTCGACAGACAATGTCTCGGCCTCGCCGAGACGGTAGTAGTTGTCCACCTGAACAGTCGAGCGGACCAGGTAGCCGACGTCGATGCCGCCGATGTCGTTGCCCTCGATGAGGTACGGCGCGTAGGTCAAGGTCGGGTCGTCGGAGTGGATCTGGTTGGCGAGGGCCGTGAGATCAGCCAGGGTCATGCACTCCTCGACGCCGACGACGTCCGGAGCGCCGAGGACGACGCGAATGTAGTAGGCGACCTTGGGCAGGCGGGTGGAGAAGGGCCCGTCCCCCGCGGTCCCGAAGCGGAGCATGTTGTAGGTGCCGATGGTGAACTCCCCGTGGTTGCGGGCCCGCACGGCCCGCGGCAGGGTTGGCGGTGTGAACACGAAGCTGGTCGGCCACAGCTCCCAGCCGGAGAACTCGTACGCCATTGCACCGGTGGCCTCGTAGGTCGAGCCAGCCGGGATGATGTCCGGGTCGGCGACGGCACCGAGCTTGTCGGCGTCGATCTCGAAGACCTCGGGGTTGCCATCCCACACCGGCGAGCCGGCCAGACCGGGGTACTGGATCCCTTCCTCGCGGAAGGCGCGGTTGGGGCTGGCGACGGCGAACACCTCGGCCGTGGGGTCAGGGGTCGCCCCACCGAAGCTCTGGTTGGGAGCCGTCGTGATGCCGCTGGCCACGTGCACCAGCATGCCCTCGAGGCGCTCCCAGCCGATCGTCCACCAGGAGTCGGTCGGGTCGGTCGGGGGCAGGCTCGCATCCAGCTCGACTGGCGTCGGTAGCGAGCCGGTGCCAGGCAGCTTGGTCACCACCAGGCTTCCCGAGAACTCGGTGAAGTTGTAGTACTCGACTACCTTGCCGGTGACATCGACGAGGTCGCCCGCGGCGAGTGTCGGGATACCGGTCGCGCCGACCGTGTAGACGTAAATGCCGTTCGAGGTGTCCGGGTTGCCGTCATCGCGAGCCTGGGGCGTCTGGATGAAGAACCCCTCCGGCCCCACCCCGGTGACCACATTGTTGTTCGTGGTCACGACCAGGTTCGCGTCCGGTGAGGCGGCGCCGCTGCCCTGGATCTCGTAGATCTCGACTGGCGGCATGGGGTCGTCGTTGGTGATCGTCCCGACGCCCTGGCTCTTGCCGACGACCACCGTGCCGGGCTGGACGTCCGAAAGGTTGACGAAGAAGCTCTCGGTGGGCTCATACGTCGAGTCGCCGTTGACGAGGACCGTGAACGTGACGGGGGTGCCGGCGGTGATGGCCACGTCGTTGCCAGAGTTGCTCGCGTAGTCACCGGGCTGCGTGGCGGTGTTGTCCGCCGTGGCGATGTCGAACGTCGCCGACCCCGAGGAGAGCGTCACGGTGAAGGTGAACGAGGTGGTGCCGCTGTTGCCCTCTGCCAGGGTCACGTCATCGATCGAGATGGTGGGTCCCGTGGTGCACGAGTGCGTCGGGCTCGCCGAGTTGCGCGGGGCCGCGGCGGCCGCAGTGAAGTCGGAGCCATTGTTGTCCGTATCCGTGCATCCACCTGAGGAACGGAAGATCGCCAAGGTGGTGCTGGTTGCGGGGCCAACCGAGCCTTCGAAGTAGTTCGCGGTGCCCCATCCAACCAGATCGATGAAGTGCGCCACTTGGGCAGGCGTACATGCGGTGCTGCTGCCATTGCAGGCGATGCCAGTTGTCGTGTCTGCCAGCAGGATCTTCCCTGCCCCGCCGGCCATGTTGATCACCGTGGAGCTGAGGTCCGCTGTGGGCAAGGCGATGCCATTGGTGCCGCCGGCGAGTTGGACCAGGAAATACCCACCCGCGGGGATCGAACCACTAAGCGGGACGACGAAGGCGCTGAAGAGGCCTGAACCGGTCGCGCTGGTGTACTGGAGCGACCATCCAGCGAGCGACTGGGACCCAGGACTCAGGTTGAAGAGCTCCACGTAGTCGTTCTTGTAGGTCGCACCGGAATTTCCACCGGCCCCATAGACCTGACTGACGACGACGGTTGTCGATGCCGGGAACGCCGGCAGAGCCAGACACAGGGTTGCAAGTGCAACTACCATCCAAAGTCGTGGGTTCCTCATCCTTGACCTCCCGGTCCTGTCGTCCCGCCCGCATGCCGGCACTCCTCCATCCCGTCCTTCGACTCGCGACGAGTCATCGGGGGAGAGGAGCCGCGGCCACTGGCTGGTGGCGTCATTTGCGATCTTCCTTATACCGCAAAACTCCATCCGTTGAAAGGCGTCCAGGTCAAGAGGTCAAGGTCCCGCCGCGGGAGCGGCACCTCCAGAGTCCATCGCAGGGTCATGCCCGGTTGTCGCCTGCTCTGGCGCCCTCGGCCGGGGGACGCGGACCGCGCCGGCCGGCCTGCCGCTTGACACGAATGCCCGCCTCGTGGAAGGTACTACCGTCTGGGCCAAGCGCCCTGGAGGTTGCATCCGTGAAGCGCGTCATACTCGGAGCACTGGTCTTGCTCGCCGCCACCGCGCACGCCCAAAGCGGGCGCCGGACGCCGGTCGTGCTGGTTGTGGAAAGGGTCCGGCCCGCGGTGGTGAACCTCACCGCCAGGCAGGTCGCCACGATCCGCCGCCGCTCCTTCTTCGACGATCTCTTCCCGGAGCTCGCCCCGCCCGGCTCCCAGGTCTACACCTCCCAGTCCCTCGGCTCCGGCGTGGTCATCTCCGCCGACGGCCTCCTGATCACCAACGAGCACGTCATCGAGGGCGCGGCCGAGATCAAGGTCCGCTTCGCCTCCGGCAAGGAGGTCGAGGCCAAGGTCATCGGCTCCGACGCCGACACCGACCTCGCGCTCCTGCAGATCCCCGGCAAGGGATACCCGTTCCTCCCCCTCGCCGACCAGGACGACTCGTTCATCGGCGAGACCGTGATCGCCATCGGCAACCCGCTGGGCCTCGAGAACACGGTCACCGTGGGCGTGCTGTCGGCCCGCGACCGCACCGTGCAGTCGCCCAACACCCACCGTGTCTACACCGACTTCCTGCAGACCGACGCCTCCATCAACCCCGGCAACTCGGGCGGGGCGCTCGTCGACCTCGACGGCCGCCTGATCGGCATCAACACCGCGATCATCGGCGACGCCCAGGGCATCGGCTTCGCGATCCCGGCCAGACGGGTGCGGCGCGTCCTCAACGACCTGCAACGCTACGGCCAGGTGCAGCCGGCCTGGCTGGGCCTGTTCGTCGCCAATCGCTCGGAGGGCCGCGGCCGCAATCGCGAGAGCGGGGCCGGGGTCGAGGTCGTGGAGGTCTTTCCAGGCTCCCCGGCCGCCGCGGCAGGGCTGCAGCGCGGCGCGGTGCTGCTGGGCGGCAACGGGCGCACCTTCGCGAGCCGCGACGACTACCTGACGGTGCTCGCCCAGGTCGGCGCCGGGGAGCGCATCACCCTCCAGGTGGCGAGCGACGGCGGTCCCCGGGACGTCACCTTGCGTTCCGCCTCGCTGCCCTCGGACCTCGGCCAGCAGCTCCTGGCCACCTTTGTCGGCATCCGCGTCGCGGCCCGCCGGCAGGGCGTCGCCGTCGACAAGGTCCTCGCCGGGGGGCCGGCGGCGGAGGCCGGCATGGACGTCGGCGACTTCCTTCTACAGATCAACGGCGATCCCGTCGAGAGCCTGGCCGACGTCAACCGCATCCTGGGGCGGGACCACATGCGCTCCTCGGTGTTGCTCGTCATCCAACGCGGCCGCTACGCGTACCAGCTCCCGTTCCGGCTCGCACCCTAGGGCAGGTGGCAAGGCAGGTGCTCGGCTGATGGCGTGCAACTGCAGGTGGGCGTTCCGTTCGCTGCGTCCGCCCCTTGACCACACCGCGGGCACCCGCTACGCTGCAAAACCGAACGGATGATAGGTCCATGAACCAGGCGGAAAAGTCCCAGCGCTCCCGAGAGCAGATCCTCGAAGCTGCCCTGGAGCTGTTCTCCACCCGGGGGTTCCGTGCCACCAGCGTGCGCGACATCGCGGCCCGGGCCGAGGTGTCGACCGGCAACGTCTACCACCATTTCCCGGACAAGGACACGATCTTCCGGCTGTTGCTCGACCAGTACTGGCAGGCCATCGACAGCCCCGAGTTCCCCTTCAACCAGGCTCTGGCCACGGGCACCTTCCCGGAAAACCTGGAGGCGGTCGGGCACGCCGCCCGGGAGTCGGTCCGCCTCTACCGGCGTTACGTCGCCCTCATCTACGTGGACGTCGTCGAGTTCGAGGGCAGCCACATCCGCAAGTTCTACTCGGACATGGCCAGGCGCTTCGCCGATTTCATGGCGGAACGGCCGGACCCTGCCATCTTCTCGTCGCACCTGCGCCCGGGCATCTCGCCGCTTTCCGCCGTCATGCTGGCCAGCCGGTTCTACCTCAACTACTTCGCGGTGGAGATCCTGTTCGGCGTCCCCAATCACTTCGGGAAGGACACCGACTCGGTGATCCACGAGATCGCCGACATCCTCCGCCACGGCATGCTCAAGCCCTGATCGTCGCCCGCACCGGGTGGAGCGGTCTCCCCCCTGCACTCGACTGCCAACCTCAAGCCGACCGCTCGACACCTGCCACCCGACTCTCAATTGCCGGCGGCCACGCAGGGATCAGTGCTCACCGCGAAGGATGGCGGTGGGATCGAGGGCGGCGGCGCGGCGGGCCGGCTGCACGGCAGCCAGGGCGCACACGACCAGGGAGATGGCCATGGCGGCGCCGTAGAACCAGGGCTTATCAGCCATCTGCAGGTGCTCGTTGCGCAGGATGGCCGCCTCTCCGAAATCGACCGGCAGTGCCGCGACGACCCGGATCAGCGCGGCCCCGCCCACCCAGCCGGCGACGCCGCCAAGCAGGCCGAGGAGAATCCCCTGGTGCAGGAAGATGATCCCGATGTCGTGGCGGGCAAACCCGGCGGCTCGCAGGATGGCGATGTCGCGCCGCTTGTCGGCCACCAGTTGCACCAGCACGTTGGCCACCCCGAACGCCGCCACCAGGACGGTGAAGAAGACCAGCACCTGGGTGATGCGGTTCTGCCGGTCGAAGGCCTCCACCTGGGAGGCGGCCCTCTCCTGCCAGGATCGGCACACGTAGCCGGTCCGCTCCTGGGCGGCGCGGGCGAGGGCCGGGGCCTCCAGGGGATCGACCAGTCCCACGCGCACCGTCGTCGCCTGGTCGTTGGGGAGCCCGGCCAGAGCCTGGGCAAGGGGGAGATTGACGAGCGCGGCCTGGCGGTCCACCGTGGCGAGACCCGCCTGGACGATCCCCACCACCCGCAGCGGCAGGGCGCCGCCGGCGACCCCAAGGGCTTGCAGGTGCGCGCCGACGTCCACGCCCAGCGCGCGAGCGAGCTGGCTGCCAAGGATGACGCCGTCGGGTGTGGGCTCGAGGCTCGCCCAGGCACCGCGGACGACCTTCTCGTCCAGCACCGTGACCGACGCCTCGCCGGCCGGCACGATTCCCGAAAGAGCCACGGCCCGCCGCACCGTGCCGTAGAGCAACACCACCTGCGCATCCACGCCCGGCGTCACGACGCGCACGCCGGGCATGGCGGCGAGCGTCGACATGACACCGGCGAGCGGCCGCACGGTCCGCTTCTCGTCAGGGATGTGGTGCCGGGTCAGGGCGAAGACCAGATCGCCCGGGGCCGGCAGCGCCTCGGGCTTCCAGCCCTGGGGCCGCCGGGGGAGGACCTCGACGTGGGCCGAGGTCTCGGTCGACTTCTTGATGAAGTCCTCCGAGAGCCCCGTCGTGAGCGAGAGG
>DAONEV010000105.1:0-11983 GCA_035403265.1 Thermoanaerobaculaceae bacterium
GCGGGCGCGCTAGAATCGCACCGATGCCATCGGCTTCCGACCGACCTCCGCCACTGCCCTACCCCTTCGCAAGCACCGAGATGAGGCAGCGCTCCGGCCTCGTCTCCCGCTTCATCGGCTTCTTCGAGCGACAGCCTCCGTTCGTGGTCCTCGCGGCGGCCGCTGTCGTCATCGCCGCCCTGGGCCTGGCCGACGGCATCACCGGCAACGAGCTGCGGTTCTTCGTTTTCTACTGGCCACCCATCGCCCTCGTCGCCTGGGTGACCGGCCGCCGGTGGGGGCTCGTCGCCGTCGCCATGAGCAGCGCCGCGTGGTTGCTCGCCCTCCTGCCATCCCTCGGCCCCGGAGACACGCTCGCGGTGGTGGCGTGGAACCTGGCCATCAACACGGCGTCGTTTGCGGCGATGGCGATGGCGGTGGCCCAGTTCCGCGTCATGAGCAACCGGCAGCGCGACACGGCGCTCACCGACTACATGACCGGCGTGCCCAACGCCCGGGCGTTCCTGGCGGCCCTGGCCACCGAGATCGAGCGCGCCCGCCGCGCCAGTGCCAACCTCAGTCTGGCCTACCTCGACGTGGATGACTTCAAGGCGGTCAACGACACCCGGGGTCACGGCGCTGGCAACGAGCTCCTGCGCGTCATCGCCGGGACGATCCGCTCGACGCTCCGGGCCAGTGACATGGTGGCCCGCCTCGGCGGTGACGAGTTCGGCATTCTCCTCCCGGGCTCCGACTCGACCGAGGCACGCCTCGTGCTCCAGCGCGTCCTGGCCAGGCTCGACGAGACGGTCCGGGCAGGTGGTTGGACCGTCACCTTCTCGACTGGCCTCGTGACCTGCGCCTCGCTGAGCTGCACCCACGAGGAGCTCCTCCAGCGTGCCGACGCCCTCATGTACGAGGTCAAGCGCGAGGGCAAGAACAGGCTGCGAGTCCTCTCCCAGCCGTGAAGTGACTGCGGCACGGCAGCCAGCTTGCGGTTGATCTCGCCTTTCCATCCGGAAGGCACCAGGCATGAGATCGACGCTGTATTGAGGGGCAGTTTCGCCCCCAAGAGGGGCTGCGGCCTCGAATCGGCGCCCGGCGCTACAATCCGCCGATGCGTCGTTCTCAGCCTGATGAGGCTGGCGTTCCCCCGACCACCATCAGAGTGGACCAGCTCGGCGGCGTGGTGCCGTGGCTCACGCTCGTCGGGTTGTCGTGCGGTCACTTCGCGGTGGACTGCTGCACCGGCATCTGGCCGGTCTTCAAGACCCTCGCGCACCTTGACCTGGCGACCGCCGGCCTGATCGCGACCGTGGGGTCGATGGCCGGCAACGGCCTCCAGGTCGTGTTCGGAGCGCTCGCCGATCGGGGCTGGCGAAAGCACCTGCTGATCGGCGGAGCGGCTCTGGCCGGAGCGGTCACTCTGGTGCCGTGGGTGAGCTCCTACGCGCTGATGTTCGCGCTGCAACTGGCGACGGCCATGGGCTCCGCGGCGTTCCACCCCGCAGGTGCCGGAGCCGCAGGCGAGGCGTCGCGTTCGCGCACCGGCGTCATGATCGGCGTCTTCCTGGCCGGAGGCTACCTGGGGTACGCATTCTCGCAGCTCATCTTCTCGGCCATCTATATCCGGTCGCCCCGGCTCACGCCGGTGATCCTCCTGGTCCCGCTGGCGGCGGTCGCCGGGATCACCATGCTGCTCCCGAGCTCCTCGGCGGCACCCGCGGGCGCTTCGGGTGGACGTCAGGCCCTCGGCCCGCAAATAGCCCGCCTCGCGCCGCTGTTCCTCGTTCAGGTCTTCGCCACTGCCGCCAGTCAGTCGCTGATCTTCCTCCTGCCGGACCTCATGGCCGCACGCCACGCGCCGGGCTGGATCGTCAACGGCGGGGCGCACTTCGGCCTGGTGGCGGGCTCCTGCCTGGCGCTCCTGCCGGCCGGGCACGCGGCCGATCGCTGGGGTGCCCGACGTGTCCTCGTGATCGGGAACACCGCAACCGGTGTCCTGCTCGCCCTTCTCCTCGCCAGGACCACCTCCGGGCTGACCGACCTCGCGTTGGTCACCGCATTCGGGCTCTTCAACGGCGTCAACACGGTGGTGATCGTCGCCGAGGGTAGCCGCATGCTACCGGGCCAGGCGAGCGGGGTCAGCTCGCTCCTCATGGGACTGCCATGGTGCGTCGCCGCCCTCGGTCCGGTCATCGCTGGCGTCCTCGCCGAGCCGTCACGAGGGGGCTCGCCCGTACTGGCGCTCTCCTGGCTTGGCCTGGCGATCCCCCTTGCCCTCGCCGCCAGCCTCCTCGTCCGTCGCCGGCAGGCCTGACCTGACGGTCTGCCGCTTGGCAGGTTGCCGCCAGTCCCGCAAGGCTCGGCCATCCCCCGTCGCGAGGCGGCCACGGCTCTGACGGCCTTGGCAGGCCGGTCCTATGCATGAGACCATGACGGCGACAGGGAAGGCGTCATGACAGAGTCGGTTCTCGATCCGAAGGAGCTCAACCCGCTGACCCAGAGCGATCTGGCCAGGAAGAACTTCGAGTTCGGGAAGAAGATGCTGGCCGCCGGCGACGTGCGGCGCGCCCTGCGTTACCTGGAGATCTCGGCCGAGCAGGAGCCGTGCGGCAAGACGCTGCTCCTGATGGCGCAGGTCGAGCTCGAGCGGCCCGACCTCCAGCACAAGGCGCTCGAGCATCTCAAGCTGGCCGTGACCGTGGAGCCGCAGCATACGGCGTCGTGGCTGCTGTTGGCCGCCTACTGGGCCGTTCGCCACGAGACCGAAAAGCAGCGGCGCTGCCTGGAGAAGATCCTCGCCTACGACCCTGCCAACGCCGACGCCCAGCGCGCCGTCAACGACCTCGACCTCTGGAGCTGACCCTTCACGGTGGCACCACGTGTCAAAGATAGTTCACTCGGTATGGAACTCTCGTACACGCTGAGAGAAAGCGTGCACGGCTGAGAGTGATACCAGACACCGTTCAGAGTGAGTGTGAAGCTAGGGAATGCTGAAGGCGTACGTTTCCGACCGGCCGTTGCCCCGCCTCACATTCAGGACATAAACGCCGGTCTTCATCTCCTTGATGGACTTGCTAACGAGAACTTGCATCTCACCATCTGACAGATAGCACGTGGTCTGGAAGTTGACATTGTAAAGATGGTTCTCGACCCAGCGGCCTTCTGACTTAACGTACTGGTCTATCCGGAATGGCCGGTAGTCACCGTTGAAGACGACGTTGGATTCCTGGGGCTTGACGGTCACCTTCGGGTCTTGGAAGAAGTAGTTGACGATGAAACCCTCGAGCGTGAACTCCTCCTGCACCGACGTCGGTGACCAGGCGACTACGTTCTCGCCGGTTACCACGAAGAGCCCCGCCTTCTGTCGCATGACGCCGGTTGAGATGCAGGCCGACAGCATGACAACAGTCAAGACGGTGACGATGGCGACTGGCTTTCTCATGCCTGGATAGTACATGGCCATCGGGTGTTGTCCCGAGCTACCGTGATGGTCGCCCGCGCCACGGTCCGTCGTCTTGGCAGGCCCGTCGTGAGTCGCCCCGTAGCGGTACATGGCGGTACCAGTCATCAAAGGATCTCCATCCTGAATGGAACTCTTGTGGAGGCTGGAGTAGGGGCGTGTGACGGTATGCGCCAGATTCGCATGATGCTGGCCTGCTCAGCGCAGTAGCTCGAGGGCGGCGAGGGTCATGGCGGTGACGCCGGTCTTGAGGGTGGGCTCGACGACGGGGGCGAAGAGTGGCGAGTGGAGGGCGGGAAGCGGGGTGCCGGTCCGCTGGGCCTCGGCGAGGGCTTGAGGGTCGGACGTCCCCAGCAGCATGAGAAGCGCCGGCACGCCGGCCTGGCCGAGCAGCGCGAAGTCCTCGGAGACCATCACCTGCCGGGCCTCGACCACGTGCTCGGCGCCGAGACCGGAGCGCAGGGCGCCCGCGATGCGCGCGCTGAGGGCCTGGTCGTTGACGACCGGCGGCAATCCCTGGCTGACGACGACCTCGGGCGGACGCGGGGCGTTCCCGGCCTCGGCCTCGGCGCGGGCGATGCGCTCGATGCCGGCCAGCAGACGCTTGCGGTTGGCGTCGCTGGTGGCGCGCACGGTCAGTTGCAGGCGCACCTCGTCGGGGATGATGTTGTGCTTGGTGCCGCCGTGAATCGACCCCACGGTCACCACCGCCGGCTCGAAGGGATCGTTCTCCCGCGACACCAGGGTCTGCACTGCCAGCACGAACCGGGCGGCGATGACGATCGGATCGACGGTCTTGTTGGGCAGCGCCCCGTGGCCTCCGACCCCGAAGAAGCGCAGGTCCACCGAGTCGGCGGAGGCGAACAGCGGCCCCGGCCGGATGCCCACGGTGCCGACCGGCTGGTCGGGCATGACGTGGAAGGCGAGCGCGAAATCGGGCCGGCCGAAGCGCGCGAACAGACCGTCGGCGAGCATCGTCCGCGCGCCCTGGCCGATCTCCTCGGCCGGCTGCGCGAGCATCACGAGGGTGCCGTGCCAGCGGTTCCTGAGGCGAGCCAGGACGGTGGCCGTCCCCACCCACGAGGTCATGTGGGCGTCGTGGCCGCAGGCGTGCATGACGGGGACGGTCTCGCCGGAGGGACTTGTACCGGTGGCATGGCTCGCGTACGGCAGTCCGGTCTTCTCCTCGACCGGCAGGGCGTCCAGGTCGGTGCGGACGAGCACCGTCGGCCCTGCGCCGTTTCGCAGCACGGCCACGACGCCGGTCTTCCCCACCCCGGCCGTGATCTCGAAGCCGAGCGTCCGCAGCCGCTCGGCGAGCTTGCCGGACGTCTTCACCTCCTGGAACGACAGCTCCGGCGACCCGTGGAGGTCCAGGTAGAGCGTCGCGAGGGTCGGGTAGAGGGCTTCCACCTCCCGCACCACGGCGACCTTCGCCTCGCCGCCGGTTGGCGGAAGGGTGGCGGGAGCGGAACTCTGGGCAAGCAGGACCGAAGCGATGATTGGGCTCATGGGCACCTCGGCCGGCCGTGCAACGCCGGCGCCCAACTGTAGCCCAGAACGAGCCCTGAGAGGACGAGACGCTGCGGTTGCCGAGAATCAGTTGGCCAACTCCCAGCCCAAGGACAGGCCTGGTCGTGGACGTGGTCGCGGACCTCCGGCACGACAGATAATCGCCGGGAAAGCCTCAGGTCGAAAATCTCGCTCCGCGTTGCCCCGGCCCGTCATTTCCAGGCCCACCTCGACGACCACGTCGCGGTCTACGTCCGGGTCAGGGATGTCTTCCGGTCACCTGTCCCCTGTCTCCTCCCCTGCTAGCATGATCGCCATGCAACGCGACGCAGCCGCGAGCTGCCTGCCGTGCGGGTTCCGGGTCGGCCGATACACGGTCATCGACCCGCTCGGACGGGGCGCCATGGCCTGGACCTATCGGGCGGTGGGAAACGACGGCAAGCTGGTCGCCCTCAAGGTGCCGTACCCGCGCTGCCTGGCCGACCCGACCTTCGTCGTGCGCTTCCTGCAGGAAGGGACACTGGGCTCCCGTCTGCACCACCCCCACATCGTGCGGGTGCTGGAGGCCGGCGAGGACGAGGGACGGCTGTTCCTGGCCCTCGACCTCGTGGAGGGCCGCACGCTCGGCCAGACACTCCGCCAATGCGGGGCGCTGCCGACGCCCACCGCCCTGGGCATTGCGCGCGATGTCGCCTCCGCTCTCGAGCACGCCCACGAGAAAGGCGTCATCCACCGCGACCTCAAACCCGAGAACATCATGCTGTCGATCGACGGCCGGACGAGGGTACTGGACTTCGGGATCGCGCGCATCGCCGGTGAAGCCGGCTTGACGACTGCGGGCACCTTCATCGGCAGCCCCCGCTACGCCGCACCGGAAGCCTCGGCTGGCCCCGTGGACGGGCGCGCCGATCTCTACGCCCTTGGGATCCTCCTCTTCGAGATGCTGCAGGGTGCGCCGCCGTTCGACGACCCCTCGCCGGTTCGCCTGCTCCTTCTGCACGCCAGAGCGCCCTTCCCGCGGCGCGATAGCCTCGCCGCCGCTGTTCCTGATGACGTGTGGCGACTCATCGTCGGGCTCTGCGAGAAGGACCCGGGCCGGAGGGTCGCGACGGCGCGCCAGGCGGTGCTCGCCCTCGGAGACGCGTTGGCGACCGCAAGCTGACGTTCGCATCGAGTATGCTAGCCGCCGCGCACCGCCCCGCCAACACGGCAGAGCCGCGGGAAACTCAGGTGAGACGAAAGCAGGCCGGGGAATCCGGCCACCCGCCAGATCCGGGTCACGCATGGTGACGTCGCCGCTTCGGTTCGGCGCCGAGGACCGCGTGCTGGTGGTGCTCCCCCACCCCGACGACGAGAGCCTTGCGGCGGCAGGCCTGCTCCAGCACGTTCTCGCGGCGGGCGCCAAACTGCGGCTTGTCTTCGTCACCGACGGCGACAACAACCCGTGGGCCCAGCGGGCCACCGAGCGCCGCCTCCTCGTCCTCGCCCGCCATCGCCACCGCTTCGGGGCGCTGCGCCGCACCGAGGTGCAGGCCGCATTGGCGGCACTCGGCGTCCCGGCCGAGGCAGCCAGCTTCCTGGCGCTCCCCGACCAGGGCCTCACGTCGCTGCTGATGGCCGCGGACTCGCACCTGTCCGGGGCCCTGCGCCAGGCGATCGTGGCGTTCCGTCCGACGGTCCTGCTCGGACCCTCGCGCCACGACCGCCACCCGGACCACAGCGCCCTCGCCGCGACCCTGGACCTGGTGCTGGGCACGATCGAGGGATCCCTTCCACGTCACCTCCGATTCTTCATCCACAACCCGGCCCGCCTTCACGAGCCGGAGCACGGAGCGGCCATCGCCCTCGACCCGGCCCAGCTCGCGCGCAAGCTGGCCGCGATCGGCTGCCACCGCTCCCAGCAGTTCTGGCGCGGAGGCTGGCTGCGGTCGTTCGCCGGCCCCGAGGAGCGCTTTCTCGACCAGGAGCCAGAGGCGCTGGACAAGGCGCATCCGGTGGCCGGCGCCAGGCTCTGGGCGGACGGCGCCGAGATTCGCCTGACCTTCGCCACACACTGGCGGTCCTTCGGTCCGCGCACGCTTCTTCTGGCCGGCCAGACCCCGGCCGGCGGTCCGGTCCGGCTCTCCATCGCCCTGGGCTTCCACCTGGGTGCCATCCCGGTCCGAAGCGCATTCTGTGAAGGGGCTCTCGGCCACGCCCGCCTGGTTGGCAACTCCCGCCATGGAGTGCTGCACCTCGGTGGCGGGCTGCTGCCCGTGGGCGCGCGGCTGCTCGCCAAGGTCGAGCACAACTTTGGCTTCTTCGACGAGGCCGGCTGGAAGCTGATCAGCGCGCCCTGATCGCTGGCGCCTGCCACCCGCGGCCCACCGGCGGCGTACAATCCGGATTGTGCATGCCCATGCAGTGCGATCGGCCGACCGCCGCCAGCGCCGGAAGGCGCCGGGTGGAGGGCGGTAGCATGCCGCGCGAGGGCGCCCTCCAGCGCCGGCCCCGAGGCATGCGGCGCGGACGGGTCGGGACCTGGGCCGTCGAGCCAGGCCCACCGCTCCGCCGCCATCGCCCAAGCCGGCTCCTGGACCTGCTCGTTGCGGTCGGTGAATCGCTCGAACGCGCGGTGGACCCCGAGGTGGCGGCGTGGACCGTGCTGGTGGCGCTCACCGCGGGTGAAGGGCTTGGCTTCAACCGCGCCTTCCTGCTGCTGGCCCAGGACAAGGAGCTGAGGGGATTCCTCGGCATTGGCCCCCGCAACCGCGAGGAGGCTTTTCGGCTCTGGGCCGACATCTCCCACCACCAGGTGCGGCCGATGGACGGTTTGCACGAGCCGGACCCCGCCGCCATCGCCGGCGAGCGCCAGCGTCACGCCGCGACCCTGGCGGCGTTGACGGTGTCGTCCCCACACGACTGCCACGCCTGGCGCCGGGCCTTCGTGGCCCACGCCAACCATCCGCAGCCGAGCGTCCGGCGCTGGACGGAGGTTCTGGACTCCCGAGCCCTCCTGGTGGTCCCACTGCTGTCGGGCGACGAGCCATGGGGCGTCGTGCTGGCCGACAACTTTGTCACTGCCGCACCGATCTACCTGGGGACCGTCGAAGCGGCCGAAACCCTCGCCCACGTCCTCCGCGCCGCCATCGAGCGGACCGGCCTGCTGCGCCGCCTCCGTGACGAGGAGCAGCGCGGTCTCGCCACCGAGCATGCCGAGATGCTCCTGGCGACCGCGCGCTCGCTCACGGACGCCCTCGTCAACCCCCTCTCGATCGCCGGTGGCACGGCGCGGGAGCTGGCCGCAGCGCCCCCGAGCGAGCCTGCCGAGCTGCTGCCCAGGCTCCGCGTCATCGCCGAGAGCATTTCCCGCATCGAGGAGCACGTCAGTCGTCTCGCCCAGGGTCTGGCCAGCCGCGCCAACGGCGGCCAGAGGCAGGAGGTTGAGCTGGGGGAGCTGGCCGAACGGGTGGTCGAGCGATTCCGGCCTCTCGCCCTCGAGCGGCATGTCCGCCTGGTGTGCTACCGCCCGGCCCGGAGGGTCCGGGTGGCCGCGACTCCCGAGGCCGCCGAGCGCTGCGTCGAGACCCTGGTGGCGAACGCCCTCGCCGCATGCCAGGAGCAGCGCGGCGAGATCCAGGTGGCGGTGAGCGAGGAGGGCGACTGGGGCCGCCTGCAGGTGGCGGATACCGGCCCCTCCCTCGAGACCGAGCTGCGGCGCGCTCCCTTCGCCGGCAGCATGTCGATGCGGCGGGGCAGCTCCGGCCTTGGCCTGGCATCACTTCGGGCTCTCGCCGAGGCGATGGGCGGGAAGGTGGGGTACGATGAATCGGATGCTGGTTGGGTCCGGTTCGCCTTGTTGTTGAGGAGGTGGTCTTGAGCGGGTCCTGCGTGCTGTTCGTCGATGACGAGGAGGGCCTGCTGGAGCTGTATCGCACCAGCTTCACGCGCCTCGGCTACGAGGTCGCGACAGCATCCAGCGTGGAAGCGGGCCGCACGCGCGTGCGCCAGGGCGGGATCGGCCTGGTGGTCCTCGACATCCGCCTCGGCGAGGCCTCCGGACTCGCGCTCCTGCGCGAGCTCAAGGCCGCGCAGCCGAAGCTGCCGGTCATCCTCTCAACCGCCTACGCCCGTTACCAGGACGACTTCTCGTCATGGCTGGCCGACGCCTACGTGGTGAAATCCTCGGACCTCGGCGAGCTCAAGCTTGCCGTCAAGCGCTGCCTGGAGGCTTCTGCATGATCCCGATCGTCATGGCTGGCGGGTTTGGCACCCGCATCCGGCCGCTCTCCGCCAACCGCCCCAAGCCCATGCTGGCAGTGGTCAACCGTCCGATCCTGGAGCGGGTGCTCCAGCACCTCAAGAGCTTCGGCATGAACGAGGCGGTGCTGCTCACCTACTACGACCCGGAGAAGATCCGCTCCTACTTCGGCGAGGGCGAGAGCCTAGGCATGAAGCTCCACTACTTCAACGCCGACCAGGACTACGGCACCGCCGGGGCGGTCGCCCACGGCGCCGACATGGTGGCTGCTGACGAGTACCTGGTGCTGTCCGGCGATGTCATCTGCGACTTCGACCTCGGCGCCGTCATGGAGTTCCACCGGGACAAGCGGGCCGTCGCGACGATCGGCCTGACCCGAGTTCCCAACCCGCTGCAGTTCGGGATCGTCATCATCGACGCCGAGGGCCGCGTCCAGCGCTTCCTCGAGAAACCAACCTGGGGCGAGGTCTTCTCGGACACCGTCAACACCGGTATCTACGTGCTGCAGGCCGGTGCCCTCACTCACGTGCCACGTGGCGAGAGCTTCGACTTCTCGCGTGACCTCTTTCCGCGTCTCCTCGATGCCCGCGAGCCGCTCTTCGGCCACGTGTCGCGCGGGTACTGGCGGGACATTGGCGACCCGGAGTCCTATCTGGCCGGGCATAACGACTTCTTCGACGGCACCTTGCGCCTGGTGCCCCCCGGGCACCTCGCCCAGGTCGGCGGCAAGCCGTTCTGGCTCGAAGGCGAGGCTCAGCTCGATCCGTCGGTCGAAGTGCGGGGGACCGTCGTGGTGTCGGCCGGATGCGTCGTCGCGGCGGGAGTCCGGCTGCAGGATGTCGTGCTTGGCCCCCGCATCCACATCGGGGCCGGGGCGGAGCTGCGCCGTAGCGTCGTCTGGGAAGACGCCCGCCTCGACGAGGGCGTGCGAATCGAGAACTCCGTGCTGGGAGCTCGGGTCCAGGTTGGCGCCGGCTGCGTCATCGAGGCGGGAGCGATCGTCGCCGACGACACCGTGCTCGGCCAGGAGGTGCGGGTCAAGGAGAACGTCAAGATCTGGCCCTCCAAGGTCGTGGAGGACCACGCCGTCGTGCACTCCAACCTGGTCTACGCCGAGCGCTGGCGGACCTCGGCGTTCGAGGAGGGAGCCGTCACCGGCCTCACCAACCTGGAGCTCACACCCGAGGTGGCCGCCCGCCTGGGTGCGGCGTATGGAACGCTGCTCCAGCCGGGTGCGGTCGTACTCTCCTCACGCGACGACCACCCGGCCTCGCGCATGCTGCGCCGCGCCTTCTTCGGCGGCGTGTCGTCCACGGGCGTGAATCTGGTGGACCTGGGGCTGCTCCCCACCCCTGTCATGCGCCACAAGCTCGAGGGGTTTGGCGAGGTGGGAGGGGTCTCCTTCCAACAGGTGCTCCTGGTCCGCGGCATGACCTCCATCCGCTTCTTCGACGAGCACGGCCTGGACATCTCGACGTCCTTCGCCAAGTCGGTGGAGCGGGTGTTCCTGCGCGAGGAGTTCCGCCGCGCCGGCCACCAGGAGATCGGCTCCATCTTCGAGCAGCCGCGCATCGTCGACTTCTACGCCGAGTCGTTCCTGAAGTCACTGCCGGTGGAGAAGCTCCGCGCGCGCAAGCTACGGCTGGTGGTGGACTACTCCCACTCCCCGGCGGTGATCGTGCTGCCGCGCCTGCTGGCCGAGTTGGGCTGCGACGTGGTGACGTTGAATGCCCACACCGAGGGGATGCGCGACGCGCCCCTCGCCTCGGACCTGGCCCTGGCGCCCAAACGCCTGGCCGCGATCGTCGCCTCGCTGGACGCCGACCTGGGTGTGTGGCTGTATCCGTCCAGCGAGCGCATGGTGGTGGTCGGCAACGACAAGCGGGTGTGGGCCGACATGGACCTGGTCGCGCTCGTTCTGGCGGCCGTCATCGAGGCCGACCTGCCCCCGGGCGAGGTGGTGCTGCCCACCTACGCGCCGTCCACGTTCAGGACTGCCATGGAGGCCGCCGGACATCGGGTCCGAGAGGTGCTGTCGGCGCCGCGGGCGCTCACCGAGGCATCACGCCAACGCGACGTGATCTTCGCCTCGGCCGGCGAAGGCGACTTCGTCTTCCCGACTCTCCATCATGTACCGGACGCCATGTTCTCCCTGGCCAAGCTCCTGGAGCTGCTGGTGCGCAGCGGGCGCTCCCTGGCCGAGGTCGCCGCCCGCGCACCCGCGGTGCCGCTCGCCCACGCGACCCTGCCTTGCCCGCTCGAACGCAAGGGCGAGGTGATGCGGCGATTCGCCGAGGCCGTCCAGGGGCAGAAGGTCTCGTACCTCGAAGGCATCAAGGTGCCAACCGACGACGGCTGGCTCCTGCTGCGACCCGACCGCGTGGTACCTCTGCTGCACCTGCACGCCGAGGCCGAGACCGCCCAGGACGCGCGAACGCTGCTCCAGCACCGCCGCGCCGAGATCGCCAAGCTGGTCCGCCGTTGAGGTCAACATGAGTGAGCTCCGGTATGACCCAATCCGGGGGCGATGGACGATCATTGCCACCGAGCGAGCCTTTCGTCCCCACGAGTTCCGTCGTGGCGCTCCCGACCAGCCGGGGGACGTCGGCGCCTGCCCATTCGAGTATGGCAACGAGGAGACGACGCCGCCCGAGATCCTGGCCTATGCCCCTGACGGGCGCCCGCCGAACGGCCCCGGCTGGCAGGTGCGGGTGGTGGCCAACAAGTTCCCGGCGCTTCGGGTTGAAGGTGAGCTGACCCGCGAGGGGGTGGGCATCTTCGACCGT
>DAONEV010000106.1:0-11932 GCA_035403265.1 Thermoanaerobaculaceae bacterium
CGCGACACAAAGGTCGCCCGAGCCGCCGCGATTCCCTGCAGCGCCGCAACGATCTCCTTGCCCCTGGCGCCGGCCGGGTCTGAAAGCGGGCCGACCAGCAGGAAGTCATTGTGCATCAAGTCGTAGCGAAGCAGCCCGTGGCCTTCGGCCATGAAGCGGTCCTCGCCCTCTCGGGCATGGACGACGAGGACGTCGGCATCGCCTCGCCGGCCCATCGCCAACGCCTCGCCGGTGCCCACGGCGATCGCCTTGACCCGGATCTCGGGGTGGACTCTCTCGAACGCCGGAACGAGAACGTCCAGGAGCCCCGTGTCCTGGGTCGAGGTGGTCGTCGCCAGGATCACGGTGACCGGCTCTCCGGCCAGACCCGAAGCGGTCAACATCAGAGCGGCGAGACCTGCGAGGCTCGCGAAGACGCGACGAAACCACATCACATCTCTCCTTCCCGGCCTCGCGAGGCCGGCGGATCGCTTCTCCTGCCGTCAGTCCACCCCGACCATCACGTTGGACGCCTTGATGATGGCGTAGGCCGCCTTGCCAACGGCGAGACCCAGACCATCCACAGCCGCCTTCGTGATCACCGAGACAATCGGCGTCCCACCCGGAAGCTCGATCGTGACGACGGTGTTGACCGCGCCGGGCTCCAGCCGCACGACCCTCCCCTTGAGGACGTTACGCGCACTCACTCGCATCGCTCACCTCCCGGTCGCTCACGATCATCTTGGGCCCCGTTGCGAAATCCCGCCAGTCGCGGGCCCGGGAGAGAAACCACTTCTGGCGGGTTGGGCATTCCTGGTCCCGACGTCGCGCCCCTGATCGCCCTCGGCCCTCATTCCTCGCTCGACAGGAAGGGGTAGCCGAAATCCTGGGGCGTGTTGAAGCACTCCTTGATCGTGCGCACCGACACCCAGCGCAGTAGGTTGTAGATGGACCCTGCCTTGTCGTTGGTACCCGAGGCGCGAGCCCCGCCGAACGGCTGGTGACCGACCACGGCCCCGGTGGTCTTGTCGTTGATGTAGAAGTTCCCGGCGGCGTGCCGGAGGCGTTCCTCTGCCCGATTCAGGGCACTCCGATCCTGGGCGAAGATCGCCCCGGTGAGAGCGTAGGGCGACGTCGTGTCGCAGAGCTCGAGCACGGAGTCGAAATCATCGTCGTCGTAGACATAGACCGTCAAGACAGGTCCGAAGATCTCCTCCTCCATGAGCCTGCAGTGAGGATCGGTGGTCAGCACGACAGTCGGCTCGACGAAGAACCCACGCGTGGCGTCGCAGCCACCGCCGTGCACGATGGTGCAGCTTGGGTCGAGCCGCGCGTGGTCGATGTACGAGGCAATGGTGTCGAACGACCTGCGGTCGATGACGGCGCCCATGAAGTTGCCGAAGTCCTCGACGGGCCCGACCTTCACCCGCGCAAGCTGCCGCTTCAGCTCCTCCAGGACGGCCGGCCACAGGCTGCGGGCAACGTAGGCCCGCGAGGTGGCCGAGCACTTCTGGCCCTGGTATTCGAAAGCACCACGCAGCAGACAGGTCGCGACGCCCCGAATCTCGGCGCTGGGGTGCACGATGGCGAAGTCCTTGCCGCCGGTCTCCCCGACGATGCGCGGATAGGATCGGTAGGAGGCAGCCTGCTCGCCGACGGTCCTCCAGATCGAGTTGAAGACGGCATTCGAACCGGTGAAGTGAATGCCGGCCAGCTCCCTGTGCGCGAGGAGAGGCGGGGCGACGACGCCGGAGTCGCCGGGGATGAAGTTGATGACCCCGTCCGGCAGGCCTGCCTGCTGGAGGATCTTCATGATGTAGTAGGACGACAGCACCGCCGTGGAGGCCGGCTTCAGGACCACGACGTTCCCCATGAGTGCCGGAGCGGCGGCCAGGTTGCCGGCGATGGCCGTGAAGTTGAATGGCGCGATGGCAAAGACGAAGCCCTCGAGCGGGCGATACTCCAGGCGGTTCCAGGTCGCGAGGAAGCTCTCGGGTTGGATCTGATAGATCTGCTGCGAGAAGTAGGTGTTCATGCGGATGAAGTCGGCGAGCTCACAGATGGCGTCGATCTCCGCCTGATAGGCGGTCTTGGACTGGCCCAGCATGGTCGCGGCGTTGAGGGTCTGGCGCCACCCCTTGGAGACCAGCTCGGCGGCCTTGAGGGAGATGGCGACGCGCTCCTCCCAGGAGGTGCGGGACCACTCCCGCCAGGCGCCAAGGGCAGCATTGACCGCCGCCTCGACCTCGGCAGGGCCTGCCTTGTGGTAGCGGGCCAGCACGTGGCCGTGGTCATGGGGGATGACGCACGTTCCGAGGTTGCCGGTCCGCACCTCTCGACCGCCAATGATGAGCGGTACCTCGATGACTGAGGACCGCAGCTCGGCGAGCCTGGCCTTCAGCTCGGCCCGTTCCGGTGAACCGGGAGCATAGCTCTTGACGGGCTCATTCAGGGGTTGTGGCGTGTGGATGATTGCATTCATGGTCTCTCCTTTCCGAGACATGGGAGGCCAGGTCGTTTCCACCCTGACCCTATCGGCCGCGAGGGCATGGCGTCTGCGGTAGCGCCGCGCGGCTCGGAGATCTCCGCCTCGTTGGACGGAACGCGCATTATAGACTCGGTTCCAGCAAATTTGTCTCAATGGCTCAGCCACCCATCCGGCCAGGACGGACCAGAGCGGGAGCCCATGCCTGTGCGGGTCCCGAGGCGGACCTTGTGCTAGGATTCACGCGCCATCCGACCCGCGTCGATCCCCATGGGAGGGCGCGGGCGAGGCTCGAAAGCCCGGGAGAAGGGCGCGAGCCGAGGGTCGGCGGGGCAACCCACCGACCTCCCGTGTTCGGAAAGGAGGCCCCCTTGAACACGATCACCCGTTTCCTGACCGCCGCAACCGTCACCTTTGCCGGCCTCGGCACCGCCCTGGCGCAGCAGGCCCAACCCACCGCGCCGCCGGAGTTCGAGCTCTACTCCATGGCAGAGATCACGGTCACCGCCGACGCTCCGCAGGCCGAGGTCGCCCAGACCACGACGGTCACTGCGGAGGACATCAAGGCCCAGAACGCTCGCACGGTGGCGGAGGCACTTGCGACGGCGGCCGGCATCCGCGTCTCGACCGGCCGCAAGAACGAGCCCAACGTGTCGATCCACGGGTTCGACCAGTCGAAGATCCTGGTCCTCATCGACGGCGTGCCGTATTACGAGACCAACTACGGCAAGCTCGACCTCAACCAGATCCCGACCGACAACATCGCCCGCATCGACGTGACCAAGGCCACGGCCTCGGTGCTCTACGGCGCCAACGCCATGGGCGGCGTCGTCAACATCATCACCAAGAAGGCCGGCGACAAGCCGTACACGGGAGGCACCATCGAGGCCGGCGACAACGGCCTGCGACAGTACGTCCTGACCCACGGCCAGAAGGTCGGCAAGGTCAACTACTGGGTGAGCTACACCCACCAGGAGGCGGACGGTTGGGACGTCTCCGACGACTACAAGCCCTACCAGGGCACGATCAGCAAGAAGAGCCCGAACAGCACGACCAAGGCGGTGCTGCAGGGCAAGGGCCGCCGGGTCAACTCCGACGTCGACAAGGACGACGCGTGGTTCAAGGTGGGCTACGAGGCCAGCGCCGACTCCGCGTACTGGGTCAACCTGCACTACCTGGACATGACCAAGGGGATGCCGCCGGCCACCGACGCCGTTTCGGTCTTCCTCAACCGCCCCCAGTTCTCGCAGTTTGCCCGCATGCCGGACTATCGCGACCGCGGGGTCGACGTCGACCTGCGCCAGCGCCTGTCCAGGCAACTGGTGCTCAAGGGCAAGCTCTTCTACCACGACCACCAGGACAACTACGACTCCTACACCGACGAGACCTACACCCAGAAGATGGCACGCAGCACCTTCAAGGACTACCTGGGGGGCGGCACGATCCTGCTCGAGTCGCCCTTCGGCGCCAAGAACACCGCACGGCTCTCACTCAACTACAAGACCGACAACCACCGGGAGCGGGACGACACCTATCTGCCGTTCGCCGAGACCCAGTCCTACACCGGCTCGGTGGGGTTGGAGGACGAGTGGAAGCTCTCCGAGCGCCTGCAAGCCGTGCTCGGCGTGAGCTACGACTGGTTCGACGTCTCCGCCGCGGAGCGCAACGTCCTCAACTCCAAGACCGGCGATTTCGTCCGCCAGGACCCCCTGTCCAGGCCGTCGGACAGCTTCGTGAATCCCATGGCGGGTCTCACGTACTCACTCTCCGGGCAGAGCCGGCTCTTCGCATCGGTCGCACGCAAGAGCCGCTTCCCCCTGCTGCAGCACCTCTACTCGAGCAAGGGTGGCAACATCGACCTGGAGCCCGAGCGGAGCACCAACTTCATTGCCGGGTACAGCACGATGGTGGCCGACACTCTTCATTTCGAGCTGTCCGGGTTCTGGTACGCCACCACCGACCTCATCAACCGCAACAGCGGAGATCCCACGAACCTCTACCAGAACTACGGTGACATCCGCATGCGCGGGATCGAGCTGGGCGCGATCCTTCTCGCCAGCCCCTCGCTCACCCTGCGCGGCGACTTCACCCTCAACGACGCCGAGGACCTCAGTGAGGGAACCGTCACCCGGAAGGTCCTGAACGCCCCCAAGCACAAGGCCGGTCTCGGGATCCAGTGGAAGCTGCCCTGGGTGGCGGCGCGGGTGGATCTCGACGGCACCTACATGGACGAGGTCTTCACCTCCCTGCCCTCGGCGAAGTACCCCACCGACCCCACCAAGAAGGTGGACAGCTACTTCCTGACCAACGCCAGGGTCGGCGTGGACCTTCTCAGGAACCTCGAGCTCTGGACCTCGATCCGCAACATCACCGACCTCGACTACCAAACCGACTTCGGCTTCCCGGCTCCTGGCCGCACCGTCTCGGTGGGCCTCTCCGCCAAGCTGTAGCATGATGTGATGGGGCGGCACACGCCGCCCCCTTTTCTCACTGGAGGATTCCCATGCGCCCGTCTCGCTCCCTCGTCGCCCTTGCCGTCCTGCTGGCTGCCGGCTTGGTCCAGGCTCAGGTGGCCGTTGTCGGCTCCGTGAAGACCGAGATCAAGGCCGACGCGAAGGCCCTCGACGGGCTGCCCCGGGTGGCCGACCGCGTCCGGGTCGCGTGGCCGGATGGGCGCTACCGGGGCACTTTCGAGATCACCGGCCCCACCGTCTTCTCGCTCGTCAGCATAGCCGCCGTCACGAAAAAGGTCGAGGACGGCTTCAACCGTCCCATCGACCTGTTGGTCGTCGTGAAGGGCCGCGGCGGGCAAGAGGCGCTGTTCTCGATCGGCGAGCTCGAAATGGGGATGCAGGGAGGACGGGTGATGCTGGCCGACCGCCTGCGGCTGCTCGTCCCACACCACCACGACGAGATCCCCGCCCTCGCCGAGCCCGACGGCTGGCTCGATGTCAGAACCCGAGCGGCACTGAAGGTTCCCGAGGGCTGCGCCGGCTGCCACACCGAGCAGAAGGTGCCGGATATCTCGGTTCCGAAGGGAGTGTGCCTGGTGGCGGCAGGCGACGCCTGGCCGGCGCGCTTCGTGGAGGACGTGGTCGAGGTGAGCGTCCGACAGGTTGGCGTCAAGGTCCCCGAGCAGATGACGAAGGGTGCCAAGCCCGGGCCGGCCGTCCTGCTGCACCGTCTCGACGGCACCTCGCTGGCCATCAACACTGCGGCGCTGGGTGCGATGGGGCGCCTGAGCTTCACCGACGCCAGCTTCGGAATGGGCCGCGGATTCCACGGCATCCACTCCTGGACTGGACCTTCGCTCGCCCAGGTCGTGGCGCCCCACGTGCCCGCCGGCACCGACCTCGACCGCCTTTGGGTCCTGGTCACGGCTGCCGACGGCTACCGCACTGTCATGACGGGACGCGAGGTCTTCGGCGACTCCGCGAACCTGGTCCTGGCCTCCAGCGAGGACGACAAGCCCCTGGGCGACCACGGCCCGTTCCGTCTGGTCGTGCGCAACGACTTCTTCGTCGACCGCAGCGTTCACTCCGTGCAGGAGATCCGGCTGGGCACGCTGTAGCCTCGGGTCTGCTGGACCGCGCTACACTCCCGACGTGCAGCCGCCAAGCGAGAGCGTTGGCTTGTCCAGCGGCTTGGGATGACACCCTCGTGGGCGCGAGCGCCACAGCCGAGGAGAGGTACCTTGCAGGAGCATGACGGAGCGCCCGCAACCCGGGATCGGGTCCTTGTATTCAGGATGTCGAGGTTCTGGAGAGTCTTCTTCGGCATCGGGACACCCTTCTTGCTGGCACTGTGCGCCTGGGTGGCTTGGCTTCCCTTCCTGGATCGACGCACCGGCGAGCTTGGTTTACTCGTTTCCTGTCTTCTGGGCGCGACCGGTGGCTCCCTCTTCGTGCTCTACTCCACCTATTCCGCCTTCAAGACCCGGCTCGAGATCCACCCGGACCGCATCAGGCTCGCAAGTGGCTTTCGCACCACCGAGCTGCAGATCCGCCTCATCAAGGGCTTCCGCATCCTTCCAACCCAGTACATCCAGACCCTCGTCCTGGTTCCGGAAGACCCCAAGGTCCGGAGGCTCAAGGTTGGCCTGGTGCTGGAGCGGGAGCCCGAGCTGCGGGTGTGGCTCGACGAGAACCTCAGCAACTTGGACGCGATGGACACCCAACTGGAGCTCGAAGCAGTCCTGAACGACACCAGACTGGGCGAGACCGCGCACCACCGGCAAGGGGTGCTCCAGAACGCGCGGCGGCTCGCCTGGACACTGAACGGAGTGGGGGTTGGTGCGACTTTGTGGGCGATCTTTCGCCCTGCTCCGTATCGCCTGGCGATCTGGACATGTCTTGTGACACCTCTCGTTGCCGTTGCGTCGGTGCGTGGCTTCCGAGGGGCCATGAAGCTCGACGCGAAGCGCGGCAGCCCTTTGCCTGACGTGGGCCCTGCGTTCTTCATGCCTCTCTTGGGCTTGGCTCTCCGCGCATTCCTTGACTGGCAGATCCTGACCTGGGGGCGGTTCTGGTCGCCGTTTCTGATCTTGTCGATTTCGTTCATTGGTCTGGTTCTGGTTTGCGCTGAGGACGTGAGGCGGAGACTGGCCTCCTCAGCGCCAATCCTCCTGTTCTGCGCGGTGTATGGCTACGGTAGTGTCATCCTGCTCAACGGCCTGCTGGACCAGTCAACCCCGGTCGGCTATCACGCCCGAATCGTCGAACAGCGGGTCGTAAGGGACAAACGCGCGTCCTACCACTTGAAGCTCTCGCCCTGGGGACCGCGAACGACGAGCCAGGAGGTCGATGTCCCAAGGACTGTCTACGAGAAACACAGCGTCGGAGACGAGGTGGATGTCAGGGTATTTCAGGGCAGGCTTGGCATCCCGTGGTTTTCGGTGCGCTAGATTCGGTTCCCTCCGCAAGGACGACGTAGCTGCGTCAAGGATCCTCGCCGGGTCCTGTTGTAAGCTCCGTCCATGGGCAGGATCGAAGCCCCACCTCGACCCGGGCCGCCCGGCTGGCTCGAACGCCTCGGTGACGCGGTGAGCGCATGGGCGCCCGGCCGGCTCTGGGTTCCACGGGCGCTGCTGCTCGCGTACTTCGCCTACGTCGGCGTGCGTCACCTGCGCGACTGGGAGTACGGGAGCCTGTTCGGCGGCATCAATCTCGCGATCCACGAGGCGGGACACCTGGTCTTCGGCTTCCTGGGCGAGTGGGTGATGGTCGCGGGCGGCACCATCCTCCAGTGCGCCGTACCGATCGTGGCGACCTGGCTGCTCCTGCGCCAGGGGGACTGGTTCGGTCTGCCGGTGGGCGGGTTCTGGGAGGCCACGAACCTCTACAACGTGGCGACCTACATGGGCGACGCCCGCGCCCAGGTGCTACCCCTCGTGACGGTCGGCGGCGGCGAGCCGACCGTCGCCCACGACTGGACCTACCTCCTCGAGTCGGTGGGACTGCTGGACCACGACACGCAGCTCGCGACCGCCCTGCGCGGCCTGGCCTTCGTGCTCCTGTGGGGATCGGTTGCCCTGGGCGGCTGGATGTGTTGGCTCATCGCGAACCCATCCCGCGATCGGTAGCCGGTCCCTGGAGCTGTGGGTCTGTCTTCCGCAGTCCGGAGTGGGTTCGAACGGTGACCAGCGCACTCCGTTCGCGGGATCGGCTCCTGCCCGGCGCCGGCCAGGCGCCCCGTGCCCGGATGCGCTGCACGTCGCGCGACGCGGATCATCCGCCAGCAGCGGAACTGCGGTCGCAAGATCCCGAGTCGATTGGTGGTCAGGCCGCCTCGACGGTCTCCTCGCCCCGGGTGGCCCGCGCCTCCACTCTGGCCCACAACACCGGCAGCACCAGGAGGGTGAGGAGCGTCGACGTCACGATGCCTCCCATGACAACGACTGCGAGAGGTTTCTGGATGTCGGCGCCGGAACCCATCGCGAAGAGCATCGGCAGGTGGCCGATGAAGCTCGTGAGGGCGGTCATGAACAGCGGCCGAAACCGGAGGTCGCAGCCCTCGGTCACGGCAGCCGAGACGTCGCGGCCGCGATCGCGGAGCTGGCGGAAGAACGCCACCAGAACGACGCCATTTTGTACCGCGATCCCGAGCAGGACGATGAACGCCACCGCCGCCGAGACCGAGAGGTGCATGCCAAACGCTGCCGCCGCGAGCACTCCCCCGACGAGCGCGAACGGCAGGTTGAGGACGACGACGAGGGCGTTCCGCAGGCTCCCGAGGACCGACACCAGCAGTACCAGGATGAGCGCCAGCACGATCGGCACGACCACCGCGAGCTGTCGCATGGCCCGCTGCTGATTCTCGAACTGACCGCCGTATTCGATCCAGGTGCCCTCGGGCAGCGACCGCTCCAGAACCGCGAGCCGCTCCTGGACCTCCGCCACGAACCCGCCGAGGTCGCGACCCCGCACGTTGACCTCGACGACCACGCGCCTCATCCCCTTCTCGCGGCTGATCTGGGAGGGGCCCTCGCTTTCCGAGATGGCGGCGACCTGGCCGAGCGGAACCCGTTGCCCGCCCGGCGTCGACACCAACAGGCCGCCCAGTGCCCGCATGTCGGACCGGGCCTCCTCGGCCAGCCGCGCCACCACGGCGACCCGGCGTTGGCCCTCGACAAGGGTGGTCACCTTCCGTCCCGCCACGCCCAGCTCGAGGAGGTCGCTCACGTCCGACGCGTTCAGCCCCCAGCGCGACATCGAGCCCCGGTCAGGGGTCACGTCGATGCCCTCGAGCCCCGCCACCTGCTCGACCTTCAGGTCAGTTGAGCCCGTCACCGGCCGTATCAGCTCGGCGGCCTGGTCCGCCAGGCGTTTGAGCAACGCGAGGTCGGGTCCGAAGATCTTGACCGCGAGGTCGCTCTTGACGCCGGAGATGAGCTCGTTCACCCGCAGGGCGATCGGTTGCGAGAACGCCAGGCGGAGGCCCGGGATGGCCGAGAGCTCCCGGTTTAAGGCCTCGATGAGCTCGGCCTTGCTGCGCCCGCTCCGCCACTGCCCGCGCGGCTTGAGCATGATGAAGACGTCGGTCTGCTCCGGGCCCATGGGGTCCTCGGAGATCTCGGCTCGACCGGTCTTGCTGACCACTGTCGCGACCTCCTCGAAACGCCGCGCCCGGTCTTCGATGAGGCGCGCCACCTCCACGGAGCCTTCCAGCGAGGCGTTGGGGAGCCGCACCACGTTGATGGCGATCGCCCCCTCGTCCAGGCTCGGGATGAACTCCGTGCCAAGCATCGGGACCACCGCCAGCGAGACAGCCAGGAACGCCACCGCCACCCCGAGGGTCGCCCGCGGAGCGGCCATGGCTCGCCCCAGCAGGCGCAGATAGCCGCGGTGGAACGCCCGCACGAAACCGAACTCCCGCTCCTGCCGCTGCGCCAGGATGCGATCACACAGCGCCGGGACGATGAGCAGCGCGACCAGGATCGAGGTGAGCAGCGCGAACATCAGCGTCAGCGCGAGCGGCCGGAACATCTTCCCCTCGATACCCTGCAACGTCAGCAGCGGGACGATCACCAGGGCGATGACAAGCACCGAGAACGCCACCGGCCGGGCCACCTCGGTGAGCGCCTCGACGACGACCAAGCGGCGAGGCGCCGTGTGGCGCGTCGAGAGATGCCGGCGGACGTTCTCCACCACGACGATGGAGGCGTCCACCACCATCCCCACCGAGAAAGCCAGCCCGCCCAGGCTCATCAGGTTCGAGGACAGGCCGGCCCATCCCATGATCACGAAGGTGGCCAGGAAGGTGAGTGGCAGCGACAGCACGACGATGAGGGAGGTCCGTAGCTCGGCCACAAACAGGAACAGCACGACGACGACGAGCAGCGCGCCCCACAGCAGCGCTTCCACGACGGTGCGGATGCACGCCCGGATGAGGTCGGTGCGGTCGTAGAAGACATCCAACCGCACGCCCGCCGGCAGCATGTGCCCGAGCCGCGCCACCTGCGCCTTGACCGCCTCGACGACGGTGCGGGAGTTGGCGCCGCGCAACATGATGACCATGCCAGCCACCGTCTCGCCCTGCCCATCCCGGGTGACGGCCCCCTGGCGGGTCTCGCCGCCGTAGGCCACGTCCGCGACGTCCCGGATGAGCACTGGCGTGCCGTCGGCGACCTTGAGGACGACCCGCTCGACGTCCTGCAGGGAGTGGAACAGGCCGTCACCCCGGATCACCATCTGCTCCCAGCCCTTCAGGATGTACCCTCCCCCGGCCGAGGAGTTGCCGCGCTCCAGGGCGTCCGCCACGTCGCGCATCGT
The DNA here is from genome assembly GCA_035403265.1 of Thermoanaerobaculaceae bacterium. Taxonomy (GTDB): domain Bacteria; phylum Acidobacteriota; class Thermoanaerobaculia; order Thermoanaerobaculales; family Thermoanaerobaculaceae; genus JAAYVZ01. The sequence continues at coordinate 10,735 of DAONEV010000106.1, forward strand.
GAGGCCGTAGGCCAGCAGGCGGCTCGGGTGGACCTGCACTTGCACCTGCTTGACGAACCCGCCGAAGCTGTTGACCTCGGTAACACCCGCCACGCTGCGGAGCTGGGGCGCCACCAGCCAGTCCTGGAGCGTGCGCTTCTCCATCGGCGAGACGTCGCCTTCCAGCGTGTACTGGAAGATCTCTCCCAGGCCCGTGGAGAGCGGCGCGAGCTCCGGCTCGACGCCCGGCGGCAGCCCTTCCCGCGCCCCCTGCAGCCGTTCGAACACCAACTGGCGGGAGAAGTAGGGATCCACGTCGTCTTCGAAGACCACCACCACCTGGGAGAGCCCGACCCGGGAAAGCGACCGCACCTGGGTGACCTGGGGAAGGCCGCCCATCTGGAGCTCGATCGGCGTGGTGACGCGCTGCTCCACGTCCTCGGCCGAGAGGCCGCTGGCCTGGGTCAGCACCATCACCTGGACGTTGGTGACAACGGGGAAGGCGTCGATCGGCAGTCGCCTCCAGGCCAGCACCCCCCCGACTACCACCAGGGCCACGGCCACCCAGCTCACCCACGGCCGCTCCAACAGGGCCGAAAAGAACCGCTTCATACTCGCCCTCTCCTCCCGCCAGGACAGCTCAATCCTCGATCGCCGTCAGCGCCCATGAAGCCCTCCGCGGTCGGACAGGTGGCTCCGTCTCGTGCCCACCAGGGGGGGGCGAGGACCTCCGGGCCGCGCTTCGGCGCCCCCAGGACGCCGTCCGGCACGGTCGCAGCCGCATGCGCCGCACGGAATGTGGCACCCAGCCTCCGGGCAGGCACGGCCCGCAAGGAGGCCGCAGAGCCGCGGGGACGAAGTCCCGTCAAACGCCGCGTCACAGGGAAGCTCCCGTCCCCGGCCTAGTCCGCACAGCCGGCGCCCATCTTCGAGCGCAGCACGTCGGACTTGAGGAGAAAGGCACCGTGCGCCACCACCTCCTGCCCGGCGGTCAGGCCGTCGGTGATCTCGATCCAGCCAGGCCAGGCGCGACCGGTGCGGACCGGGCGCCGCACGAAGTACGGCTCCTGCCAGCGCACGAACACGAACTGGCGACCGTCGTCGTCGAGCACTGCCTCGGCCGGGGCGGCCAGGGTCTCCCCGGCCACTGGCATGAGCAGGCGCACACGAGCCAGCATCCCGGCGCGCAGCAGGTTGCCGGGGTTGTCGACGACGACCC
>DAONEV010000107.1:0-11878 GCA_035403265.1 Thermoanaerobaculaceae bacterium
AGGAGCTGCGCTGCAACCCGGAGCACACCGAGAACGTCCGGGTCCTGGAGACCTTCCAGCACATCCTGGACAGCCGCCCCGAGGAGCTCTTCGAGGCCGTCGTGTCGGCGGCTGCACAGGGGGCGACGATCGGCGAGTTCACCAAGACGCTGCGCGCGGGGGACGGGCCTAGGCCCAAGGTCGTCCCGGTCCGCATCCATCGCGGCGCCGAGCCGTTCGAGAGCCTGCGCGAGCAGGTGATGGGCTGGCGCCGGCAGCAGGGCGACACGCCGCAGGTGTTCGTGGCGGCGGTTGGCACTCTGGCCGAGCTGGCGCCGCGCCTCGATTTCACCCGGGGCTTCTTTCAGGTCGCCGGCTTCGCGGTCAAGGCCGACGAGACCTTCCCCAGCGCCTCCGAGGCGACGGAGGCGGCGAGGACCTCCGGTGCGCCGATCGTCGTAGTTCTCTCGACCGACGACCGGTACCCCGAGGTCGTGCCCGCGGTCGTGCCTGTGCTGAAGGCCGCGCGTCCGGAGGTGGTCCTGGTTTTGGCCGGGTTCCCCAAGGAACAGGTGGAGACGTTCAAGCAGGCCGGCATCGATGAGTTCATCCACGTCCGCAGCGACGTGCACGCAACCCTGGCCGCCCTCGCCCGGAGAATCGGGGTGATGTCATGAGCCGGATTCCAAGCTTCGCGTCGGTTCCGCTGCAGCTCGGCGGCCTCGTGCGGTCCCTGGCCGACTGGAAGGTCCGCGCCCGGACCGAGTCCGGGGTCGACGCCGACGACCTGACCTGGATCACGAACGAGCAGATTCCCGTCCGGCCCCTCTACGCCGCCGAGGACCTGGCAGCGCTTGAGCACTTGGGCTACACGGCCGGTCTGCCGCCGTTCCTGCGCGGCCCCTATGCCAGCATGTACGTCATTCGGCCGTGGACGGTGCGCCAGTACGCCGGGTTCTCGACCGCCGAGGAGTCGAACGCCTTCTACCGCCGCAACCTGGCCGCGGGGCAGAAAGGCCTGTCGGTGGCGTTCGACCTCGCCACGCATCGCGGTTACGACTCGGATCACCCGCGGGTGGTCGGTGACGTCGGCAAGGCGGGGGTCGCCATCGACTCGGTCGAGGACATGAAGGTCCTGTTCGACGGCATCCCGCTGGGCGACATGTCGGTGTCGATGACCATGAACGGCGCCGTGCTCCCGGTGATGGCGTTCTACATCGTCGCGGCCCTCGAGCAGGGGGTGCGACCGGAGCAGCTTGCCGGCACCATCCAGAACGACATCCTCAAGGAGTTCATGGTCCGCAACACCTACATCTACCCCCCCAGGGGGAGCATGCGGATCATCGCCGACATCTTCGCCTACACCGCGAAGCACATGCCGAAGTTCAACTCCATCTCGATTTCCGGCTACCACATGCAGGAGGCCGGGGCGACCGCCGACCTGGAGCTCGCGTACACCCTGGCGGACGGTGTCGAGTACGTGCGCACGGGCCTTGCCACGGGGCTCGAAATCGACCAGTTCGCACCGCGCCTGTCGTTCTTCTGGGCCGAGGGCATGAACTACTTCATGGAGGTCGCCAAGCTACGTGCCGGGCGGCTGCTGTGGTCGAAGCTCATCAAGCAGTTCGGACCCCGGGATGCGAAATCCATGGCGCTACGCACCCACTCCCAGACTTCGGGATGGAGCCTCGCCGAGCAGGACCCCTACAACAACGTGGTCCGCACCTGCATCGAGGCCATGGCGGCGGCGCTTGGCCACACCCAGTCGCTCCACACCAACGCCCTGGACGAGGCGATCGCGCTCCCCACCGACGCCTCGGCGCGCATCGCCCGCAACACCCAGCTCTTCCTTCAGGAGGAGACGAAGATCTGCCAGGTCATCGACCCCTGGGGCGGCTCGTTCTACCTGGAGTGGCTCACCGACCAGCTCATGCACAAGGCGTGGGGGCACATCCAGGAGGTCGAGGGGCTGGGCGGCATGGCGAAGGCGATCGAGAGCGGCCTGCCCAAGATGCGGATCGAGGAAGCGGCGGCCCGGCGACAGGCGCGCATCGACTCCGGCAAGGAGACGATCGTCGGCGTCAACCGGTTCCGGCCGCTCACCGAGGAACCCATCGAAATCCTCGAGGTGGACAACACCGTGGTGCGCCGGCAGCAGATCGCCCAGCTCGAGGCGCTCAAGCACACCCGCGACGACGCGGCAGTCCGGCGCACCATCGAGGCCCTGACGCACTGCGCCCAGACCGGCGAGGGGAACCTCCTGGAGCTGTCCGTCGAGGCGGCCAGGGTGCGGGCGACGCTGGGTGAGATCTCCTCGGCGATCGAGAAAGTGTGGGGGCGGCACAAGGCGGAGGTGCGTACGATTTCCGGAGTCTACTCGGCCGAGTTCGGGGATGCCGGCGAGGTCGGTGAGGTGCGCCGGCTCGTCGCGGCGTTCGAGCAGCACGAGGGGCGTCGCCCGCGCATTCTGGTCGCCAAGATGGGTCAGGACGGGCACGATCGTGGCGCCAAGGTGGTCGCGACAGCGTTCGCCGACCTGGGGTTCGACGTCGACGTCGGGCCGCTCTTCCAGACGGCCGAGGAGACCGCCCGCATGGCGGTTGAGAACGACGTGCACATCGTCGGGATGTCGTCCCTGGCCGCCGGCCACAAGACTCTTCTGCCCCAGCTCGTGGAGGAGCTCGGCAAGCTCGGGCGCGAGGACATCATCGTCGTCTGCGGCGGTGTCATCCCGGCCCAGGACTACGAGTACCTGCGGGCCCACGGCGCCGCGGCGATCTTCGGCCCCGGCACGGTGATCCCACACGCCGCGAAGCTCCTCCTGGAGGAGCTGGCGCAGCGCCTCGGCTTCGCGCTCTGACGATACCGGAGAAGCCGCGGTTTGGCTTCGCCGAGATCGTCGTCCAGCTCGTGGGAGAGCGAGCTCTGGCTATGGCGTCGTGAAGGCCCCGCCCTGCTCGAGCGCCCGCGGGTCCCACGGCGCCGGTGCGCCGCCGAGGTAACGGGCGAACCAGTCGAGGTGGGCGGTGTAGTACAACGCCATCTCGTACCAGGCGGGCCAGTGGCCGGCGTTCTCGAACACCACCAGGCGCGAGGGGACGCCGCGCTTCTGCAGGTCGGTGAAGAACATGAGCGACTGGGTGTAGGGCACGCGGTAGTCCTTCTGCCCGGTGAGGACGAGGCAGGGCGTGCGGAACCCCTCGACCGCCTCGGAGGGCGAGGCGGTGCGGTAGTGCTCGCGGTTCTCCCACGGCGCACCGCCGAGGTCCCAGGTTGGGAACCACAGCTCCTCGGTGGCGCTGTACATCGAGCGCAGATCGTACACGCCCATCATCGCGGCCATCGCCTTGTAGCGCGTCGTGTGGCCCTCGAGCCACATCACCGCGTAGCCGCCCCACGACCAGCCCATGACCCCCATGCGGGAGGCGTCCACGTACGGCAGCGCGGCGAGGGCGTCGGTGACGCGGCTGATGTCCTCCATCACCTTGCCGTTCCAGTCGCGCGAGATCGCGGCCGTGTACGCCTCGCCGAAGCCGAACGAGCCGTGCGGGTTGGGGAACGCCACAATGTAGCCGGCGCCGGGGTAGACCTGCCAGTCGCCGCGGAAGGAGTCGGTCCACGGCGACTGCGGGCCACCGTGCACGTTGAGGATGAGCGGGTACTTCTTCGCCGGGTCGAAGCCATGCGGCGTGACGATGAAGACCTGCACCGGCTTGCCTGCCGCGCCGGGGACCGAGATCTCTTCGGGCGCACGGATGTCCACCTCGGCCTCGACCGCGGCGTTGTGGGTGGTGAGGCGCCTCTCGCCCGGCGTGCCCTGGAGCGTGATCACGTGCAGCTCCTGCGGCGAGCCGACGCGGCGCCGGCTGACGACGGCCCAGCTCGCGTCCGGTGCCACGGCGAAGGCGTCGATCTGGCCCACGTCGGTGAGCACGCGGATGCGGCCGGTCGCGAGGTCGAGCTCGTGCAGCGGCGTGCGGCCCCGCACGTCGGCCTTGAAGACGATGCGCGTGCTGTCGCGGCTCCAGGCGAGGTCCGAGATCGTGTTGTCGAACCCCTCGGTGAGCACGCGCGTGACGCCGGTCGTGCGGTCGAGTGCGGCGATGCGGGCGCGGTCGGACTCGAAGCCGGGGATCTTCTGCATGCGGTAGGCGAGCAGGTGGCCGTCGGGGGAGAACGCCGGTCCGCCGTCCCAGGCCGGGTTGTCGGTGAGCTTGCGCGGCGCCTTCAGCGCCTCGGCCGGGGCGTCCACCGCGATCGACCAGAGGTCGGCGTTGGTCGAGGACGCCTCGTCCGTGTCGCGGTTGGAGGTGAACACCAGCTCCTTGCCGTCGGGCGAGAACGCGTAGTCGCTACCACCGCCCACTGAGAACACCGGCGAGTCGAAGTCGCCCGGGGTGAGATCGCGCACGGCGCCGGTTCCGAGGTCCTGAAGCATGATGTGCGTGCGCCGCCCGTCGCGCCACTCGGTCCAGTGGCGGAACAGGAGGCGGTCGGCCACGTGCGCCTTGAGCTTCGAGGCGTCGCGGGCCTCGTCGGTCTTCTTGTTGCACTCGGCGTCGCCGCCGCAGGTGGTCCAGACGTCGGCGGTGAATGCGAGCTTGCCTCCGTCAGGCGAGAGCAGGAAGCTGCCCACGCCGCCCGGCCAGCTCGTGACCTTCCTCGCCTCGCCGCCGTCCCACGGCAGGCACCACACCTGCGGCTCGCCGGAGCGCGTCGAGATGAACGCGAGCGTGCGTCCGTCGGCGGAGAACGCCGGCGTCGAGTCGCTGGCATCCGACGTGGTGACCGCCCGCGCGCCGCTACCGTCGGGGGCGACGCGCCAGAGATTCGACGTCCGCTTCATCGTCGGCAGGTCCGAGCTGGTGACCTTGTAGACGATCGCCGAGCCGTCGGGGGCGATCGCCGGCTCCTCGACCCCCACCAGTCGGTACAGGTCCGCCACCGCGAACGGCTTCTTCTCCACCGCGCCGGCCCCCACCGCCAGTGTCCCGCCCACGAGAACCGCGATTGCCATGCCTCGCCCGAAGCTCGCCGCCATGCCTGCCTCCTCGCCGGTGACCCGGCAAGGCATTCTACGTACGAGCCGGGCGTGCACAAGGGCCGGTGACGGTCGACCCGGTTGCAACCTTCCTTCAAGAACTGCGTACTTTGTGCCGGAGGCTACGGAGGAAATTCCATGCAAATGCACCTTTATGGACTGCCGTTGGCGGTGCTGGGGGGGCTTGTGCTTCTCAAGTGGCTCCTCGGCGTCCGCTACATCCCCCACACGAAGGTGGGGGTCATCGAGAAGCTCTGGTCGGCCAAGGGGTCGCTGGAGGGGGGCAAGATCGTCGCGGTCGCCGGCGAGGCTGGCTTCCAGGGGAACATCCTGCGCGGCGGCCTGCACTTCGGCTACTTCCCCTGGCAGTACCGGATCCACAAGCAGCCGCTCGTGATGATCCCGGAGAGCCGCATCGGCTACGTGTACGCCCGCGACGGCGCGCCGCTGCCGCCGACCCAGACCCTGGGCCACATCGTGGAGTGCAACCACTTCCAGGACACCAGGGCGTTCCTGGCCGGCCAGGGGCAGCGCGGTCGCCAGCGGGCGATCCTGCGCGAGGGTGTGTTCGCCATCAACCTGGCGCAGTTCGTGGTCATCCTCGAAGACCGGGTGCTGGCGGGGCCCATCCAGGACAGCGAGGTCACCAAGTACGCCCAGTGGCAGGCGCAACTGAAGGCGATCGGCGGCTTCGGGCCGGTGATCATCGGCTTCGGCGGCGGCACGGCCACCCCTCCCGAGCAGCCCCCTGGTGGTGGCAATGTCCACCTCACGTCGAGTGACACCATCGGCGTCGTGACGGTGCATGACGGGCCGCCCATCGAGTCGAACGAGATCATCGCCCCCGAGGTGCGGCCGCGGGGCGGGGAGCTGGATCACAACTACTTCCAGGCGCCCGAGGCGTTCCTCGCTCTGGGCGGCCGGCGAGGCAAGCAGCTCCAGGTCCTCACCGACGGCACCTTCTTCGTCAACCGCTGGTTCGCGACCGTCGAGATCCTCCCCAAGACGCTGATACCCATCGGCTACGTGGGTGTCGTGGTGTCCTACTTCGGTGGCCACGGGGAGGACCTGACAGGGACGGGGTTCCGCTACGGCGAGCAGGTGGAGCCCGGCCAGCGCGGTGTCTGGAAGCGCGCCCTCGCTCCCGGCAAGTACCCGCTCAACCCCTACGCCCTCAAGGTCGAGCTGGTGCCGACCGTCAACTTCGTGCTGCGCTGGATCACCGGCCTCATCGAGGAGCACCAGTACGACAAGGACCTCACCAGCATCGAGCTGATCACCGCCGACGGCTACGAGCCGGTGCTGCCGCTTTCGCTGGTGCTGCACATCGACTACGAGAAGGCGCCTTCGGTCATCCAGCGCTTCGGCGACGTCAAGCGGCTGATCAGCCAGACCCTCGACCCGATCCTCTCGGCGTACTTCCGCGACGTCGCCCAGTCGACCCAGATGCTCGACCTCCTGACCCACCGCGAGGAGATCCAGAGGCGTGCCACCGAGGAGCTGGGCCGGCGCTTCAAGGAGTACGACATCAACTGCATTGCCGTGCTCATCGGCCGCCCCGAGTCGAGGGTGCAGGCCGGGCAGGAAGATCCCATCGAGAAGCTCTTCGACCAGCTCCGCATGCGGCGGCTGGCGGAGGAGCAGAAGCAGACGTTCGCGAAGCAGGAGGAAGCGGCGGTGCAGTTGCAGGAGCTTAACGCCGCCCGCGCCTCCGCCGACAAGCAGACCGAGCTCACGCAGACCAGCGTCGACGTCGAGATCGCCGGCAACAAGGGCGAGGCCCAGCTTGCCGAGGCCCGGCGGCTCGCCAAGCGCGACATCGTGCGAGCCCTCGGCGAGTCGCGATCGAAGGAGCTGTTCGGCAAGGGCGAGGCTGCGAAGATCGCGCAGATGGGGCTCTCCGAGGCCGCGGTGTTCATGCAGAAGATCCGCGCCTACGGTGACCCGCGGCTGTTCGCCCTGGCGATGGTGGCCGAGCACTTCGCGACCTCCAAGCAGCCCATCGTGCCCGAGCGCCTGTTCGTCACCGGTGGTACCGAAGGCGGTGGCGTGCTTACCGGCACGAACGTCTTCAACCAGCTCATCGCCCTGCTGCTCGCCGAGCGGGCGGGTGTGGCGCCAACCGACACGGCAAGCCTCGGCGACCTCGAGCGAGTCGTGTCCGAGATGGTCAAGCGGTTCGGTAACCCGGCGTCTTCCACGCCGGATGCCGAGGAGCCTGACATCGACACCGAGCTCGCGGCGGCCGAGCCACGGATGCCATAGCTCCTTTTCCCTGGCGCAGATGAAGGGCGGCGGCTGCGAACCGCCGCCCTTCCCGTCTCCATGGCCCCCCTTCGATCTCCGAGCGGAGACCTCGCCCTCCGTGCGCCCGATGCGGAGGTCTGACCCCTCGATGCAGCGGGTCCCGGGGGCGATTGCCCGTGTCCCCCGGTAGTTGGAACCGTGGCTCAGGTCGCTGCCACTCTGCAGGTGGCGTGCGGTAAGCTTCCAGTCATGGGGACGCGATGACCGCGAAGAACGACCACGAGAAGTCGGCCTTGCGGGTGATGCCCGGTGTGGAAGGCGGCCACGACGGCATGCCGGGGCCGCGGCGGGGGGTGCACCGCCGTTCACCGGTGCGCCGGGTGCTCACGACGGCGGAGTACGTCGAGGGCGTGCTGTCAGGCGACCGCACGCGGCTCGGCCGGGCGATCACGCTCATCGAGTCCAACGCGGCGGCTCACTTCGACCAGGCCCAGGAAGTGCTGCGCCTCCTGCTGCCGCGCGCCGGACACTCCATCCGCGTTGGCATCACCGGGGTGCCCGGGGCGGGGAAGAGCACCTTCATCGAGGCGTTCGGCTCGTTCCTCACCGGTCGGGGGCACCGGGTCGCGGTCACGGCGGTGGACCCGACATCGAGCCGCACTGGCGGCTCGATCCTGGGCGACAAGACGCGGATGGAGCGCCTCGCCGCGGACCCGGGGGCGTTCATCCGCCCGTCGCCCTCGGGTGGCGTCCTGGGTGGGGTGGCGCGCAAGACACAGGAGACCGTCTTGCTCTTCGAGGCGGCCGGCTACGACGTGATTCTCGTCGAGACGGTCGGAGTCGGGCAGAGCGAGATTACAGTCCGCTCGATGGTGGACTTCTTCCTGCTGGTCCTCGTGGCGGGGGCCGGCGACGAGCTCCAGGGGATCAAGAAGGGCGTCGTCGAGCTGGCGGATGCCATCCTCGTCAACAAGGCAGACGGGGCAAATACGATCGCCGCCGAGGTCGCGCGCGGCGAGTACGAGCGGGCGCTCCATTACCTGCAGGCGTCCACCGAGGGGTGGCAAAGCCAGGTGCGGTGCATCTCCTCGCTCACCGGCGCCGGCGTGCCCGAGGTCTGGGAGATGATCGACGAGTTTCACACCGCTGGCGCCGCGTCTGGAACGCTCGACCGCCGACGCCGCGAGCAGGAACGGGAGTGGATGCATGCGCTCGTCGAGCAGCAGCTCCGCGAGCGCTTTCGAACCCATCCCTCGGTCGTGGCGCTGCTGCCCAAGCTGGAGGCGGCAGTCATGGAGGGCCGCCTGCCGGCAACCACCGCGGCGAGGCGGCTTCTCGACGCCTTCACCTGGTGAGCAAGGGGGAATCATCCCAACCCGACGACCAATCGCATTCTCCACTGCTCAGAGCGTGATGACGATCCTGCTTCGGCCGACGAGCTGGCCGTCCTCCGTCCAGATTTCCACCTCGTACCGGCCGGGCTGCAGTGGGCCGTTGGCGGGCTTGTAGACGTCCCAGATCCGAAAGCCCTTGTCGTGGGCCACCAGTCTGACGGTCCGCGACCAGCGCACAGTCCCTCCGTCCTTGAGGAAGCGGAACTGGAGCGCGGCCGGCAGGCGGGACGGGGCGAAGACCGTGGCGGTGGCGTAGAGCTTTCCGTTGGTCAAAGTGCCGAGAGGTGTCTTGGCCTCGAGCTCGGCCGGGATCCGGAGGGTCCGGGGGTCGACCTGTGCCGAGAAGCGGACGCGGGTCAGACGGAGGGGGACGGGGGGGATCGCGAATCGCAGCGCCCTCGCCCCGCCGAGGGTCAACAGGAGTGCGAGCGCGAGCCGCACGAGCACCCGGGGCTGCTTGAGGTCGGACCAGGAGTAGGCGAGAGGGATGACGGCCAGGAAGGCGACGCCTGCCGCGATGAGGGCGCCGTGGATCAGGCGGACTCCTAGCAGCAGCGGGACGAAGAACTGCAGGGCCGAGAAGGTCACGACCAGGAAGAAGGCGAGTTTGAACCACGGCTTCTCGCGTAGCAGGCGGTCGAAGAGCAGGTCGAAGCACGAGAGCACGGCCAGGGCGGCCAGCATCACCACGTAGGCGTTGTTCCACGATGGGAACGTGGTCGAGTAGAAGTAGAACGGGATGAGGAAGAACAGGGTCTCCTGGTACATCACGCGGGTGAGATAGGAGACGAATCCCTTCGCGAGACGGAATGCGGACGAATCGGACAACCCCGCGTACCGCGAGAAGAAGAGGGTCGAGATCCAGGTCAGACCCAGGAACAGCACTACCCACTTGAGGAAGCCGTAGCGGTTGTGAGCCAGTACGAGTACGACAATTCCGGTGACGAGCGCCCATGCCGAGTGCAGGCTCCAGAATAGCCGCGAGTAGCGGCCGTGCAGGTCGTGCAGGCGCTGGGTGACCAACCTTCGGGCGATGCGCATTCGGCGCTCAATCCGGGGATCGTCTCTCACGGCGTCATATTGTAGGGCGACCCTTGCGGCCTGGCGAGAGCGGCGTACACTCACGGCCCGTGATCGACGACCTCACGAACGGCCTGACCACCTGGATGGAAGTCTCGGAGTCGGCCCTGCGCCACAACCTGAGCCTATTCCGTGGTCTGGTCCCGAACCATACCCGGGTGCTGGCGGTCGTCAAGGCCAATGCGTATGGGCATGGCCTTGAGCTGGTTGCCCGCATCTGTATCGCGGAGGGCGTGGAGATGCTGGGGGTCCACGGCGCCGACGAGGTGCTGGCGCTGCGCCGCGCCGGGATCGCGGCACCGGTCCTCGTCATGGGCTACCTGACCCCTGCCCAGGTTGAGGTGGCAGTGGATCCCGAGGTGGAGGTCCTGGTCTCGACGCCGGAGGTCCTCGACGCGCTGGCGGCCCAGTCTGTCAGGCTCGGACAGCCGCTTGGGGTCCACCTCAAGGTCGACACCGGGACGCACCGGCAGGGCATTGGTGTGGGCGAGGCGGGCGCCTTCGCGCAGGCCGCGCTGGCGCGAGGGCTCCGGCTGGCCGGGATCGCCACCCACTTCGCCAATATCGAGGACACGACGGACCACACCTTCGCGTATCGCCAACTCGCGAGGTTCTGCGATGCCGTCGAGAGCGTGAGGGCGTTTGCCCCCGGGGTCGTGGCCCACGCCGCCTGCTCGGCCGCCGCCCTGCTCTTCCGTGAGACCGACTTCGGGATGGTACGGGTGGGGATCTCGCTCTACGGACACTGGCCGTCGAAGGAGACCTACCTCTCGTGGTTGCTTGCCCATGGCCGCGAAGGCGTCCGGCTCGAGCCGACGCTGCGCTGGCGAGCCCGTATTGGGCAGCTCAAGCAGGTTCCGGCCGGAGAGCCGATCGGGTACGGTCTGACGTTCCGGCCGACTCGAGCGACAAGGCTGGCGGTGATCCCCGTTGGCTATGCCGATGGGTACCCCCGGGCGTTGTCCAATCGCGCGCGGGTGCTCATACATGGCCGCCCGGCCCCAATCGCCGGGCGGGTGTGCATGGATATCTTCATGATCGACGTCACCGATGTCCCAAGTGTAGGGATAGGGGACGTCGTGACCCTGGTTGGACGGGACGGTAGCGAGCAGGTGACCGTGGAGGAGCTGGCCGAGCTGGCTGGCACCATCAACTACGAGATCCTGGCCCGCCTTTCCCCCCTCGTTCCCCGCCTCCCGGCGGATCAGGAGCTCAGCGGATCAGGAGATCAGCACGAACCAGTGCGCTCCTGACCTGCTGATTCGCTGGGCGGGGAGTGGGCGGAAAAGACCGAGGGCGGCTCCGTAGAGCCGCCCTCGTGACCGACAGGGTGCCGGTGGACCTAGATCGCGTGAACGTTCGCGGCCTGGAGACCCTTGGGTCCGCGGACGATGTCGAACTCCACGCGAGCGCCTTCCTTAAGGGTGCGGAAGCCCTCACCGGTAATGGCGGTGTAGTGGACGAACACGTCCTCTCCACCCTCCTGGGTGATGAAACCGAAGCCCTTGGTGTCGTTGAACCACTTTACAGTTCCCTGCGCCATGCTGCTGCTTCTCCTTACTGCCGGCGGTCTTCTGAGATCGCCGTTGCACCCACCGGGAGCGTCCCGGTACACTAAAAAAGCCGCCAGGTCGCTATCCCTTGCGGCGTGATGAACTGTTCAGACTCCAACACACGACAACTTCAGTACCTCTCGGGCGCACGGTGACACACAGGAAGAGGTTTGTCAACCACCGCACTCCCACCCACCCGGCCAGTCAGCCGGTCAGGTTGTCAGCAAGCCAGCAAGGACCTGGTGCTTGCTGACCCGTTGATCCGCTGATCCGCTGAGACTCTGATTCGCTGGGTGGCTGGAGGTGCGCTACCATCCGGCGGCGGCGGTTGCGACGGCAGTGGCGGCGAGGGCCGCCGTCTCGGCGCGCAGGATGCGGGGGCCGAGGCCAAGCGGCTGGAAGCCCGCCGCCAGTGCCGCTGCGACCTCGCCTGCCGTGAACCCACCCTCCGGTCCCACCAGCACCGTCAGCGATCGAGCGCCCGCGAGCCGGGGCACCACTGGGGCCGCAGGGTGGTGGCGGATCCTGCAGCCCCAGTGGTGCCCACGAACTCGGCGATCGGCCTCGGTGGCGAGACCAGGGGG
>DAONEV010000108.1:0-10177 GCA_035403265.1 Thermoanaerobaculaceae bacterium
AGCCGCCCCTGCAGCATCTTGTCGGGCGAGAAGCCGATCCCGGGCACGATATTGGCCGGGTTGAAGGCGGCCTGCTCGACCTCGGCGAAGTAGTTCTCCGGGTTCCGGTTGAGCTCCATGACGCCGACCTCGACGAGCGGGTAGTCCTTGTGGAACCATACCTTGGTGAGGTCGAACGGGTTGTAGGGGCACTTCGCCGCGTCCGCCTCGGGCATCACCTGGATGAACATCGTCCAACGCGGGAAATCGCCCTTCTCGATGGCGGTGTAGAGATCGCGCTGGTGGCTCTCGCGGTCCTTGCCGACGAGGGCCTCGGCCTCGGCGTCGGTCAGGTTCTTGATCCCCTGCTGGGTGACCAGGTGGATCTTGACCCAGAAGCGCTCGTTGCTGGCGTTGAGGAAGCTGAAGGTGTGGCTGCCGAAGCCGTGCATGTGACGGTACGAGTATGGGATGCCGCGCTCGCTCATGGTGATGGTGACCTGGTGCAGGGCCTCGGGCAAGGAGGTCCAGAAGTCCCAGTTGTTACGGGCGCTGCGCAGGTTGGTGCGCGGGTCGCGTTTGACGGCGTGGTTGAGGTCCGGGAACTTCAGCGGGTCGCGCAGGAAGAAGACCGGCGTGTTGTTGCCGACCAGGTCCCAGTTGCCCTCCTCGGTGTAGAACTTCATCGCGAAGCCACGGATGTCGCGCTCGGCGTCCGCCGCGCCGCGCTCGCCGGCGACGGTGGAGAAACGCACGAAGAGGTCGGTCTTCTTGCCAACCGAGGAGAAAATCCTGGCCTTTGTGTACCTCGTGATGTCGTGGGTCACCGTGAAGGTGCCATACGCTCCCGAGCCCTTGGCGTGCATCCGGCGCTCGGGGATCACCTCACGGTCGAAGTGGGCGAGCTTCTCCAGGAACCAGACGTCCTGCAGGAGAGCCGGCCCGCGCGGCCCGGCGGTCATGATGTTCTGGTTGTCGACGACGGGTGCACCCGCGTTGGTGGTCAGCTTTCTCTTTTCGGCCATTTGATGTTCCTTTCGCCTCGCGGCAGGTTGAGGTTGAAGTGTTCCAACTACTCGGCTTTCTCGTTCGCACAGCTCTCGCAGATGCCCCGGACCTCGACATGTGTGGCGAGGATGCTGCCAAGTCCCTTGACGGCCCTGGGGACGCGAAGCGCGCCCAACTCGGCGCTCGCGAAGTCCCGCGCCAGGCCGCAACGCACGCAGAGGTAGTGGTGGTGTGGCTCGAGGTTGGCATCGAAGCGCATGTTCTCCCGTCGCGGCCCGAGGGTGGTCACGAGCCCAAGGTCGGTGAGGAGCCAGAGCGTCCGGTAGACGGTGTCGAGCGAGACGGTCGGCATCCTCGGCTGGACCGCCTTCAGGATCGCCCTCGCGTCGGGATGCTCGATGCTGGCGGCGACCTCCCGGAAGATCTCGAGGCGCTGGTGGGTGAGCTTGACGCCTGCCTCTCGGAGGGATGCCTTGAACCTCAGGAGCCGGCGATCGACCTCGTTGGTTTCGATATTCACGATGCATTCCTATCTGCGATCCACATGCACATAGGAATCTACTGACATTTACAGAAGGTGTCAAGCTGGATCGGCCAGTCTCCTGCGGCGGTGGGAGGCAGCGGAGGGTGATCGCGGCCCTACCGGAGATGGGCCTGCACCTGGAGGAGGGTCGCCCGTGCCAGGGCACGGTAGTGGTCGTCTGTGACCCAGCCGGTCGGCAACGCCAGCCCCTTCTCGAGCTCGACCCTGGCCTCGGCCCACCGCCTGGCTGCGGCCAGGGTGACGCCGAGCTCGACGCGATGTGGGATGACCTCCGGGCGGAGCACCGTGGCACGCGTGAGGTTCGCGATCGCAGTGTCGATCGATGCCGGCGGGAGCTTGCCGTAGAGCACGCCGGCAAGCTTCCTGAGAACCCAGTTGAGGTCGGCCATCTCGCGGTTCCACACCGCCAGGACGTGCAGGGCGAGGTCGTCGTCCGGGTTGCACCTGAGCGCCCACTCCGCCTCGGCCTTGACCTCTTTCGACAGCTCTACCTTGCGCTTACCCCCCTCCGTCAACGCCAGCTTGCCGAGCGAGATGGCGAGGTAGTCGTGACCCCTGGAATCAACCGGGTCAAGTCTCGTGGCGTGGCGCGCGAGGCGCTCGGCCTCGGCGCAAAGCCTCTTCTGCACCGCGGCATCGTTCGAGAGCGTCGCCTCGTCGGTCAAGGCCCGGGCCAGTTTCCAGGCGGCGTCGTAGCTATCCGGCGCCGCCTCATGGGCCCGCCGGAACGCCGCCGCTGCGCCCTCGAGGTCGAGCCGTCCGAGCGCCGCGTCGCCCGCCGCGACCCAGTCGACAGCCGACGGCGCCGTGACCGGGGCCGACGTCCCGGGGACCGCGAGCAGCAGTGCAAGGCAAAGAAGGCCGCGCGCCATGCCAGGATCCAGGCGGTCAAACTCCACGTGGATCGCCTCCATTCCGACGGGCAGTGAACCGCAACGCCCGGGCGGCAGCAGCGTCGACGAGCCACAGCAGGTCGTCACTGGCGGGCTGAACCGCCTGGGCTGGCAGCTCGCGCGGCAGGCTGGGGCCCTCGAGGACGCGGGCCAGCGTCTCCGCCTTGTCGGCTCCAGAGACGAGGAACAGGACGCAGGCCGCGGCGTTGAGGACCGGGAGCGCGAGGGTGAGACGCCACGCGCCGAGCCTGGGAACGAAGGTGGACGCCACCAGTCGATCCCTGGTGTCGAGCGCAGCGCTGCCCGGGAACAGTGAGGCCGTGTGGCCGTCGGCGCCCATGCCGAGGAGAACCAGGTCGATGCGGGGCCGCTCGGCCGGTCCAAGATCGAAGACCCGACGAAGCTCTCCGTCGTAGTCCGCCGCGGCGCAGGTCGGATCAGGGTCCTCACCCCGCATCCGGTGGATGTTGCCGGGCGGAATCGGCACCTTGCCCAGGAGCTCGCGCCACACCTCACCGTAGTTGCTGTCGGGATGCTCAGGTGGCACCAGGCGCTCGTCTCCCCAGAAGACGTGGGTCCGGTCCCATGGGAGACCGCGCCCTGCGTCACCTGCCAGCTCGCGGTACAGGAGTCGAGGCGTGCCGCCGCCCGACAGGGCCACGCTGAAGCGGCCGGTCGCGGCCACGGCGGCAGTGGCGCGGCGCCGCAGCTCGTCGGCGGCGCCACGGGCCAGGGCGGCGGCATCGGGAAAGACCCGGAGCTCTCCGCTCATGCCCCTGTGACCACCTTCGGCGGCGTGCGCACTTCATTTCTCCAGGTGCGCCCGTCGCGCGCCATCATCTGCTCCGATTCGGCCGGGCCCCAGGTGCCCGAGGCATAGTTGGGGAAGCTGCGCGGCGGCAACGCGCCCCAGAGGTCGAGGATCGGCTGCACGACGCTCCACCCCCGCTCGACGCTGTCGGCGCGCTGGAAGAGGGTGGCGTCGCCGCTGACGGCATCGTAGAGCAGCGTTTCGTAGCCGGTCGAGGCGCTGGCGCCGAAGTAGTCCTCGTAGCAGAAGTCCATGTCGACCGAGCCGATTCGCACCTCAGGGCCCGGGACCTTGGCACCGAACGACAGCGAGATGCCCTCGTCGGGCTGCAGGCGCAGCACGAGCTGGTTGGGCCGCAGGTGGTCGACGCTGGTATGGCGGAAAAGGCGGAACGGCACCTGCTTGAACTGGATGGCGATCTCGGTGGTGCGCGCCGGCAGACGCTTGCCGGTGCGCAGGTAGAAGGGCACGCCGGCCCAGCGCCAGTTGTCGATGCCGAGCCGAAGTGCCACGAACGTCTCGACCGTCGAGCCGGGCGCGACGTACGGCTCGCCGCGATAGGCAACCACGGCCGCACCATCCGGCATCTCCCCGGCACCGTACTGGCCGCGCACGGCGCGCGCCAGCACATCCTCGGGACCGAACGGCATGATCCCGGCTAGCGCCTTTTCCTTTTCGTCGCGGACCGGGTTCGGGTCGAACGAGGAAGGAGGCTCCATGGCGATGAGGGCGAGGAGCTGCAGAATGTGGTTGGGCACCATGTCGCGAAGCGCGCCGGCCTCCTCGTAGTACTTGCCGCGGTGCTCGACGCCGAGCTGCTCGGCGACGGTGACCTGCACATGGTCCACGTAGCTGCGGTTCCACAACGGCTCGAAGATGGCGTTGGCGAAGCGAAAGACCAGGATGTTCTGGACCGTTTCCTTGCCGAGGTAATGGTCGATCCGGTAGACCTGGTGCTCCTCCAGCGCGGCGGCCAGCTCGCGGTTGAGGGCACGGGCCGACTCCAGGTCGCGGCCGAAAGGCTTCTCCACGACGACACGTCGAAACCGACCTGCCTCCTCCCGGGCCAGGCCCGCGGCGCCGAGCTGCTGCACGATGCCGCCGAAGTAGGAGGGCGGCGTCGACAGGTAGAACAGGGCGTTGCCGGCGGTGCCGTGGGTGGACGCCACGTGATCGAGTGTCTCGGCGAGCCGGGGGTACAGGCCCGGGTCGCGGAAATCGCCGGCGACGAAGTGGAGCCGGCCGGCCACCCAGTCGAGCCGGTTACCGTCGATCTCGTCGCCGACGTGCTCGCGGAGGGCCTCTCGCATGAGATCGCGGAACGCCTCGGTGGACAGCTCCCGGGTGGCCAGGCCGACCACGGCGAATCCCTCGGGCAGCAGGCGGTCGGCGGCCAGGTTGTACAGCGCTGGCACCAGCTTGCGTGCGGTGAGGTCCCCGGAGGCGCCGAAGATGACGAGGGCAAATGGACCGAGGGGCTTTGGACCGGGGTTGGCGGACCTGGGCCGGTCGGCCAGCGGGACGGGTGGGCTTGCCATCATGCACCGCCCCACGGCCGCCCGGTGCGGCCGCCAGCCGGCCGCCGCCGCTCGTTGTTGGCATCCATCCGTCCCTGCTCGACCATTCCGATCTGCATGGTTGACCTCCGATTCGGGGCCCGCCCGTCATAACCCGCAACCGACGCAGCGCGTTCCAGCCTCGCCGGTGGCGGCTCGGTGGCCGTCACCCTTCCCCCTGCACACACGCGACGGACCCGGGGAGGGCTCGCGGATCGTCGGGAGAGAAGCCACGGGTGACGTCGGTCAGAGCCGGCTGCCAGGGTCTGCCTCGAAGTGGCGGTAGAAGATACGTTTGGCCAGCTCCCCGGCGGCGATGTAGAGCGCCACGACGAGGGCAATCAGGGCCAGGTACGAAGGGGGCAGCGGGGCCAGGCCCAGCAGGTGTGCGAACGGCAGGAACGGCAGTGCGACGGTCACGACCACCACGCCCAGGCTGGCCAGCAGCAGGCGCTTTCCTGGCCGGCTGCGGAAGAAGGGACGGCGGCTGCGGACGACGAGGACGACAAGGGAGGCCGAGAGCACCGACTCGACGAACCATCCGGTGCGGAACCCTTCGGCGGTGGCGTGGAGGAGGTAGACGAGCCCTCCGAAGGTCAGGTAGTCGAAGACCGAGCTCAGGACGCCGAAGGTCAGCATGAAGGAGCGGATGAAGCCGATGTCCCAGCGGCGCGGCCGGACCAGCATCTCGTCGTCCACGTTGTCGCTGGCGATGGTCGTCTCCGGCATGTCGGTGAGCATGTTGGTGAGCAGGATCTGCTTGGGCAGCAGCGGCAGGAAGGGCAGCAGCAGTGATGCGCCGGCCATGCTGAACATGTTGCCGAAGTTGGCGCTGGTGGCCATGAGCACGTACTTGAGCGTGTTGGCGAAGGTGAGCCGGCCCTCCCGCACGCCCTCCACCAGCACGTCCAGGTCCTTCTCGAGCAGCACGATGTCGGCGACCTCCTTGGCCACGTCCACGGCACCCTCGACGGAGAGGCCGACGTCTGCGGCGTGGAGCGCCGAGGCGTCATTGATCCCGTCGCCCATGTAGCCGACGACGTTGCCCGCCTTGCGCAGGGCCAGGATGATGCGCTCCTTCTGGTTGGGCTCCACCTCGGCAAAGACGTCCACCTGGGTGACGCGGTGCAGGAGCGCCCCGTCGCTCATGAGCTTCAGCTCGTGTCCCGAAAGCACCCGGGCGCCGTCGAGGCCGATCTCACGTGCCACGGTGGCGGCCACCAGGGCGTTGTCGCCCGTGATGACCTTGAGGCCCACACCGAGCTCACGCAGTCGGCCAATGGTCGCCTCGATGCCGGGCTTGGGCGGGTCGGAGAGGAGGATGAAGCCGAGGAAGCTCATCTCGACCTCGCTCTCCCGGCCGATTCGGGTCTCGGAGCCGAGGCGCTTACAGGCCAGCCCGAGCGTCCGTTGGCCCTTGGCGCTGTACTCGGAGAACCGCGTCTGGATCTGCTCCCGGACCTGGTCGATGGGCACGCTGGCTCCGGCGGCGTCCTCGGCGGTTGTGCACGCCTCGAGGACCTGCTCCAGGGCTCCCTTGGTGATCATGAGGCTGCCCTCGGAGCCGGCCACGAGGATCGAGAGACGTTTGCGGAGGAAGTCGTAGGGGACCTCATCCAGCTTCTTCCAGGCCGTGATGTCGAGGCCGCCGTGGCTGCGGATGGCGGCGTCGATGGGGCTCGCGAACCCCGTCTCGAAGGAAGCGTTGAGGGTGGCGTAGAGCAGGACCCGGTCGCTCGAGGCGCCGGCAAGGTCGGTGGTGGACTGGAGCGTGACCACCCCTTCGGTGATGGTCCCGGTCTTGTCGGTGCACAGCACGTTCATGCTGCCGAAGTTCTCGATCGAGGCGAGGCGCTTGACGATCACCTTCTTCTCGGCCATGCGCCGTGCGCCGTGGGCGAGGTTGATGCTGACGACCGCCGGCAAGAGCTGCGGGGTCAGGCCCACGGCCAGCGCCATCGAGAACAGGAAGGAGTCGAGCACGGGCCGGTGGAGGTAGACGTTGACGGCGAAGATGCCGATGACGAGCAACAGCGTCACTTCCAGGAGCAGGTACCCGAAACGGCGCAGCCCGTGCTCGAAGTCGGTTTCGGGCGGGCGCAGCTTGAGGCGGTCCGAGATCTGGCCGAACTCGGTGTCCTTGCCGATCGCCACCACCAGGGCGGTGGCCGTGCCGGAAACCGTGTGCGTGCCCATGAAGACCGTGTTGGTCCGCTTGCCGAGAGGGGTGTCGGTCCCGAGGACGGCCACCGACTTCTCGACCGGGAACGTCTCGCCGGTGAGTGCGGCCTCGTCGGCGAAGAGATCCCGCGCCTCGAGGAGAAGGCAGTCGCCCGGAGCGGTGGCGCCGGCGGAGAGGAGCACCACGTCACCTGGCACCACGTCCGCGAGCGGGATATCCCGGGTGACGCCGTCTCGCCGTACCTGGACCTTGGTTTCCACGAGCGAGAGGAGTTTCTCGACGGCGCCCGCTGCCCCGCGTTCCTGCCAGAAGCCCAACAACCCGCTCGCCAGCACGATGACGAGGATGATCGCGGCGTCCGTGGTGTCGTGAAGGAAGACCGAGATGACAGTGGCGCCGAGGAGCAGGAGGACGATGGGGCTCGAGAATTGTTTGACGAGGAGGGTCAGGGCGTTGGACGGGGCGCCGGGCGCCAGGCGTCGGGGAAGGTTGCGCTTCAGCCTCGCAGCGGCCGCAGCCGACGACAGGCCCTGCGGCACCGCCTCCAACTCGGCAAGCACATCCGCGGCGGGAAGGCTCCAGAAAGGCGATGTACGCTGATTCATGGGCCTGTCTCCAGTGACAGTCTAGCGGAGGTAGCGACCTGGCGGCCCCCAAGCCGGACGCCCTTGCGAGTTGCGGGATAGACTCTGCAGGATGAAGGCTCACCTTCTTCCTCGACTCATCGGGTCGCTGCTGGTGGCGACGGGCAGCGTGGTGACGGGTGTCGTCCCTCCCCCGCCCGGAGTGCCGGCATGGCGGGAGCTCGTCCTGGACGGTCGCAAGCTCGGTCTGGACACGTCGATCAACATCCGAAGCGCGCTCTTGCCAGCAACACAGGCCAGCGCGGACTGGCTCCCGACCGCCGCTGCCGGTGTGGTTCGGCCCCGGGGCGAGAAGGTGCTGCTGATCGAGAGCAGAGCGAAGCTTGCCGGACGTGTGTTCGACGAACGGCTCTGGCTCGATCCGCCCAGCGGCGCCGCGATTCAGATCGACGACACCGAGACCGGCGCTCGTAACCACCGGCGAGTCCATCGTTTGCTTTCCAGCGGATTTCTCTACGAGCAGCGCCAGCCCGCCGACGGCGAGGAGTCCGGCGCCCCCCCGAGCTGGACCAGGCTCGAACGCAGCGCCGCGCGCTTTCCTCCCGCCCTGCCAGCGGGCGCCGTGGTCACGGGAGTGCTCGCCCTCATCGGCGCCGACGTGCTGGACGACCTGCACGTTGCCGGCGACCAGGCCTCCTGCATCGTCCTGGTCCAGAGCCAGATCGAGGAGGTGACGGTGACCGTGGAGTCGGCGGCACCGACGGCCGTGGCGTTCGTCGAGCACCGCGCCGAGGGCGACCTCCGGGTTTTGGGGATGGTCGACACCCTGGTTCTGGCGGTCTCCAGCCGGCCGGTGGACGAAAACTCAACCGCCTCCTTCCGCCTGTTCGGGCTCGAGCGCGCCATCCAGGTCGTATGGGAGCCGCGCCGGCAGGTGCCGTTGCGGATCTCCGGGCAGGTTCGACTGCTGGGCCAGGTCACGATCAACCTTTCGGAGATCCGGTACTGAAGCTGATCGGCACGGGGGCTCGAAGCCGGGACTGGGGTTGGTCCGATCGCCGGCTGGGTCTACCGCGCAATTGATGGGGAGTCAGCCGGCGCCGAGACTGGTAATAGAATCGGCCGTGGGGTTGTTCGGAGGTCGCGATGGCGGATCGTGAAAGCCGCGGCGTCTCGCTCGAGCCGCCGCCACGGAAGTGGCCGGGCAGCGTGAGGGAAAAGTGAGGGCGCATGCACATTCCTGACGGGTTCCTCGACGCCAGGACGGCGGTCACCGCGGGGATCCTGGCGGCGGCCGGGCTGGGTATCGCGTTGCGCCAGGCGCGGACGCACCTGCCACAGCGCCGCGTACCGCTCCTCGGCATCACGGCAGCGTTCGTGTTTGCCGCCCAGATGGTCAATTTCCCCGTCGCCGGAGGAACCTCCGGCCACCTGATCGGAGCCGTGCTGGCGGCCGTGCTGCTGGGACCCAGCGCCGGCGTTGTGGTCATCTCCGCCGTCCTCATCGTGCAGTGTCTGATGTTCGCCGATGGCGGCATCTCGGCGCTGGGGGCGAACATCCTGAACATGGGGGTGCTCGGTGTGGTCGGCGGGTGGGCGATCTACGACCTCGTCAGCCGTGCCGTCCGGGGACTGTTCGGCCGCATCCTGGCGGCCGGCTTCGCCGCCTGGTGCAGCACGATGATCGCCGCGGTGGCCTGCGCCGGGGAGCTCGCCGTCTCGGGGACCGTCGGCTGGTCGGTGGTGCTTCCGGCGATGGCCGGGGTCCACGCACTCATCGGGGTCGGCGAGGGGCTCATCACCGCGCTCGTCCTCGCGGCCATCGCTCGGGTCCGTCCGGAGCTGGTCCAACCCGAGGCCGGGACGTCATCCCGCGTTTCACTGCGCGTGACGATGGCGTACGGTGCGGTGGTGACGGTGACTCTGGCACTCTTCGCCTCTCCCCTGGCCTCCCGCTGGCCGGATGGACTGGACCGGACTGCCGAGGTGCTTGGTTTCTCGAGGCAGGCGGCGGCTCCGATGCTGGCGGCCCCCATCCCGGGGTACGTGATGCCCGGGATCCAGGCCACGGCCCTCGCCATCTCGATCGCCGCGATCGCCGGCACTGGTGTTGCCTTCGTCCTGGCCTGGCTGCTGGCGTGCGCACTGGTGCCGAGGAGCTCGCGGGAGCACGCCGCGGAACCAGGTGCCGAACCCTAGCGACCACCATGCGACACGACTTCCTGGACCGCTTCAGCCGACTGGACTCGCCGATCCATCGGCTCCCCCCCGCCCTGAAGCTCGGCGCGTCCCTGGCGCTGGTCCTCACCGTGGTTCTCGTGCCGCCGGCCCGACCCGCCGCGCTGGTTGGTCTCGCCGTCGTCCTGGCGGTCGTCGCGGTGTTGAGCCGGATCCCCGTGCTGTTTCTCGTGGGGCGGCTGATCCTGCTGGAGCCCGTCGTCCTCGGTGTGGCCAGCCTGGGACTGCTGCAGCCGGGCGGGTGGCGGACCTTTCTGTTCCTGGTCGTCAGGAGCACGCTCTGTCTGGGCATCATGGTGCTGCTGTCCAACACCACGCCGTTCTCCGATCTGCTGCACGTGCTGACCGCGGCGCGAGTGCCGGTTCTGCTGGTGACGACGCT
>DAONEV010000108.1:10187-11818 GCA_035403265.1 Thermoanaerobaculaceae bacterium
CGTGTTGGTCGACGAGGCGGGACGCATGAAGCGAGCGAGAGCGAGTCGGATCTTCACGTCCCGGCGGGTGCGGAGCTGGCAGACGTTGGCGACCGTGGTCAGCCAGCTTTTCATTCGCTCGAGCGAGCGAGCCGAGCGCATCTACGCGGCGATGTGCGCCAGGGGGTGGCGGTGACCCCCGTCATCGAGGTCCGCGACCTCCACTTCAGCTTTGACGACGGCAGCCGGGCGTTGCGCGGAGTCAGCTTCTCGATCGCCGAGGGCGAGTGTGTGGGGCTGATCGGTCCCAACGGCGCCGGCAAGAGCACCTTGTTGCTGCACCTCAACGGCCTGCTGCCGGAGACGTGGAGGGGTGCGAGCCCGGTGCTGGTCTACGGACGGCCGGTCACGGCCGAGAGCCTGCCGGAGGTTCGCCGGCAGGTGGGCCTGCTATTCCAGGATCCCAACGACCAGCTCTTCTGCCCGACCGTCTTCGAGGACGTCGCGTTCGGGCCCTCGCAGCTCGACCTCGGCGAGGCCGAGGTTCGGGAGCGGGTGACCCGCGCGCTGGCGACGGCCGGGATCACCGGCTTTGAGAGGCGGGCGCCGCATCACCTGAGCGCCGGCGAGAAGCGGCGGGTGTGCCTGGCGGGCGTGCTGGCCTGCCACCCCTCGATCCTGGTCCTCGATGAGCCAACCAGCAGCCTCGACCCGAGAGGCCGCCGGGAGCTCAAGGCGATGCTGCAACGGATCCCGCTCACCAAGCTGATTGCCACCCACGACCTCGATCTGGTGGTCGAGCTCTGCTCGCGGGTCATCGTCCTGGACGGGGGCCTCGTGGTGGCCGAAGGCTCGACCGTCGAGGTGCTCTCCAACGAGGAGCTGATGCTCCGCCATAGCCTCGAGCGACCCCACGCCCTGCGGCACTTGCATCCGCATTGACACGAGCTCCCGCTCCCCTGCCGGGGCTGGGGTGACCGGCGCGTCCGCGACCTGTAGCTGGGTGAGGACACTGCCGGTGTAAGGTCTCGGTGTTCCCGGTCATAGAGGTGGGCGGGGGTTGGTGACCGTGACCGGAGACGCACCCACGACAGCCTCGAGAGGAGAGAATCCATGACCAGGTATTGCGTGGCGACAGCGCTGTCTCTTGCCGTGCTTGCGGCTGGAGTCGCCTCAGCCGACGAGGCGGCCACCTTCTTCGACGGTACGCAGGTTCGGGAAATCCGTATCACCTTCACCGATGCCAACTGGTACAACACCCTTTACCAGGCGCACCAGAGCAATGTCGACGATCCCTACTTCCCCGCCCGCTTCGAGTGTGGCGGCACGGTCCTCGAGACGATCGGAGTCCGCTTCAAGGGCAACTCGTCGTTCCGCGTCAACGGCGTCAAGAAGTCGTTCAAGCTCGACTTCAACGAGTACGTCGACGACGCCACCTTCATGGGCTTGAAAAAGCTCAACCTCAACAACCTGGCTCTTTCGCCCGACTTCATGCGCGAGAAGCTGTACCTGGACTTCGCCGGCAGGTTCATCCCGGCGATGCGGGCTGTGCATGCGCGCGTGTACGTGAACGGCGAGCTCTGGGCCTCTACATGGCTGTCGAGCAACCGGACAAGACGATGATGCAGAGCCGCTTCGGCGACGACGAGGAC
>DAONEV010000109.1:0-11811 GCA_035403265.1 Thermoanaerobaculaceae bacterium
ACGCCTCGCGGGTGGCCTTCACGGTGGAGGGCGAAGCCATCCGGGTCGGTCTCGGGGCCGTCAAGGGGGTTGGGGAGGCGGCCAGTCAGGCAATCGTGCAGGCGCGACTGGAGGCCGGGCGATTCGGGAGCATGTCCCAATTCGTTCGAGCGCTCCCCGAGCGGACTGTCAACCGGAAGGTCCTGGAGTGTCTGGTCCGCGCCGGCGCGTTCGACGGCGTGCACCCGAACAGGACCGACCTCCTGGCTGGCCTCGACCGCCTCATCGAGCAGGCCACCCGGCAGCGTCAGGCCCTGGAGTCGGGTCAGGGGTTCCTGTTTGCTCTCGATCCGGACCAGGAGGTCGCGACGCCCCCCAGCGGCGGCGTGGCGCCAGAAAACCGAGACGAGATGCTGCGCGGCGAGCGGGAGACACTCGGCTTCTACCTCTCTGGCCACCCCCTGGACCGCTGGGAGCGGGTATTGCGCGACCTGCACGCGGTGAAGGTCGCCGATCTCAAGGGGCATGCCGGCAAGGGCGCCGAGAGCGCCGTCGTCGCGGGTCTGGTTTCGGGGCTCAAGACCCGGCCGATCAAGGACGGGCGTAACAAGGGTCGCCGAATGACCTCCTTCATGCTCGAGGACCAGACCTCCTCGGTGAGGGTCGTGGCCTTCGCGGACGCCTTCGAGCGGGTCGAGAAGCTGCTCGTCGACGGGGCGGCGCTCCTCGTCACCGCGGCGTTGCGTTCGCCAGATCCGGATCACGTCGAGCTCGGGCTCGAAGAGGTCGTTCCGCTGGAGGGCATCGAGTACCGCAAGGCCTCGGCCCTGCGCATCGAGCTGGACGTTTCCCGGCATGGCGCCCAGGAGCAGCTTGACCGCCTTCACGAGCTGCTGCTGTCCCACGAGGGTCGGACGTCCCTGCGTCTTCGCCTGCTCGGCCCCGGTTGGCTGGCGGACGTCCTGCCCAGTCGCGTCCTCGGCGTGGATCCCGACGGCCTGATCCCCGAGATCGACTCCCTGTTTGGGCAAGGGCACGTGGAGCTGCTCTTCTGAAGACCACCTCCGCCCAGCCGATCGGCTCATCAGCGAATCGGCTCCACACCGGCCAGAGAACCGACTGGCTGGGTGCGACGCTGACTTGCTGAAGCGCAGGCTCGGTGAGTGGCAGAGCCGCCGGTTCACTGGTCCGGCCCTTGCCAGGATCGGCCCTGTCGAGTAGTCTCCCGGCGTCCCGCGGCAATCCCGCGGCGTCTCGGAGGAGATCGTGAACAAGGATGCAATGTCGAGCGCTGATCTGATCAGGCTGGAAGATGCTCACGGCGCCCACAACTACCACCCCCTCGATGTGGTCATCAACCGCGCACAGGGCGTCTGGGTTTGGGACGTCGAAGGTCACAAGTACATGGATTTCCTGGCCGCTTACTCGGCCGTCAACCAGGGCCACTGCCACCCGCGGATCATCGGGGCGCTCAAGGAACAGGCTGACAAGGTGACGCTCACGTCGCGTGCCTTCCGCAACGACCAGCTCGGCCCGCTCTGTCAGGAGCTCACCGAGCTTTCCGGCTTCTCGCGGTTCTTGCCCATGAACAGCGGGGCGGAGGCGGTCGAGACGGCTCTCAAGGCCGCCCGCAAGTGGGGCCACAAGGTCAAGGGGATCGCCGAGGATCGGGGCGAGATCATTGCCTTCTCGGGGAACTTCCACGGCCGGACCACGACCATCGTCAGCTTCTCCAGCGACGATCAGTACAAGGATGGCTTCGGGCCTTTCACGCCCGGCTTCCGGGTGCTTCCCTACGGCGACATCGACGCGGTGGCCGGGGCCATCAACGACGAGACCATCGCGGTCCTCGTCGAACCGATTCAGGGTGAGAGTGGCATCGTCTCTCCCGCTGCCGGATTCCTCAAGCAGTTGCGCGAGATCACGGCGGCCCGACGCGTCCTCCTGATGACGGACGAAATCCAGTCTGGTCTGGGCCGCACCGGCGCGCTGTTCTGCTTCGAGCACGAGGGGATTCGGCCAGATGTCGTGATCATCGGCAAGGCACTGGGCGGTGGCTGCATGCCCATCTCAGGCATCCTGGCCGACGACGAAGTCATGGGGGTGTTCCATCCCGGTGATCACGGCTCCACCTTCGGTGGAAACCCGCTGGCCTGCGCCGTGGCACGTGTCGCCATGCAGGTCATCAAGGATGAGGGGTTGATCGAGAACTCGGCCAGGTTGGGCGAGTACTTCCTGCGGCAGTTGCGCGCGATCTCCTCGCCTCACATCAAGGAGGTGCGTGGCAAAGGGCTCTGGATCGGCGTCGAGCTCAAGCCCGAGGCCGGCGGTGCGCGCCGCTTCTGCGAGACCCTCAAGAACGAGGGGATGCTCTGCAAGGAGACCCACACGCACACGATCCGGCTCGCTCCGCCGCTGGTGATCACCAAGGAGGAGATCGACTGGGCCATGGAACGCCTCGCTCGGGTCCTGCGGATGCCCTGACGCGCCACAACCTCGCAGCTCCCAAGGCCCCGGCTTCGCGCCGGGGCCTTTCTATTTCCGACGGCTTCAAACGTCGGCATGCCGACATCCGCAACGAGTTGGCAGATCAGCGAGTCAGGTGGTCAGCAAGCACAAGAGCTGCGCCGATCCAAGTGGAGCCCGTGCACCGGTGGCCGAGAGCCGGTTCTGCACGTCAGCCTCACCGCGGAGCAAGCCCCCGGAGCAGGTTTCACCAGCAGAGCACGTCGCTGGCTCGCTGGGCTGCTCTCCTGCTGGTCTTGGTGATGGGTTGCCTGGCTGAAGAGCTCTTTTTCTGGACCGCTGAGCTGGCCGGCGAGAACGCGGAAGTCAGGTCCGCAGATACGTGTGCCTGTTGATCGCAAGCAGGGCGAACAGCACGGTGGGCGTCCATGCCGCCAGAATGGGCGGCAGGAGGGACGCCTCGCCCAGTTGGGTCGAGAAAGCGAGCACCGCGAAGTAGACCATCCCCAAGACCAGAGCGAGCGCGACTCCCATGACGGTTCCGCGTCGCACGACCTGAAAGGCGAACGACAGCGACAGCCAGGGGAGAAGCACGAGGGTGAGGGGATAGGCAACCCGCTGATGAAGCTGCACCCGTAGCTTGTCAACCCGGTAGCCGGCGGCACGCAACGTCCGGATGTACTCCGAAAGCTCGGTGAAGCTCATCTGAGCGGCCCGTCGGTACTCGCGGCCCAGGTATTCCTTGCTGACCTGGATTGGCAGCTCGCTGGTCCTTGCCTGGGGTGGCACGTAGTCGATCCGGCCATCGGGAAGGAAGGTGCGCGACCACGCACCTTCAGAACGCCAGCGGCCCTCTTCGAAGGTGGCCTTGCGGGCCATGTAGCGAGCGCGGAGGTCCATGTCCTGGTCGAAGACGAAGACCGAGGGTCGGACCAGCGTCGAAGTGTCGGCGTCGTACTCCATGAAGTTGAGCAGCGTGCGCCCATCGGGGAGAAACAGCCACTGGCGGTCGGTGGCACGGTGGGAGCGCGCCTGCTTCTTGCCCTCGATGATGTCCAGCAACTGCTGGCTGGCGCGATTGGCCCGTGGCGTGAACTGGTCGTCGAGAACGAACATGGAGCCTGCCAGCCCAAGCGCCAGCAGCAAGAGGGGGAGCGTGACGCGCGTCAAGGAGATGCCGCACGCCTTGAGGGCGGTCGTCTCGTTGTGCCGCTCCAGTGTCGCCGTGGTGCCCAGAAAGGCGATCAGGAAGGCGAGGGGAGCGATCTCGCGGAAGATCTGCGGCAAGGAGAAGGCGTAGTAAGAGGCGACCACGCCGAGCGAGGGCTTGTTGCGCTGGATGTCGGTCAGGTTCTCGGTCAGGTTGATGATGATTGAGAGCGCGCAGACCGCGACGAGGACGAGCACCAGGAACCTGACGCAGAGGCGAACGACGTAGGCGTCGAGGATGCCGAGGCTGGGAAACCAGCGAGTCGTCGTTCCCCATGGAGCCCGTGTCCGCTGACCTTCGCTCCGCAGGAGTCGCCATCCCGCCATTCGTCGCGCGAGCCGTGTCAGCCAGGGCACAGCCTGCGATGGCCGCGGGCCCCCGCGCGCTCCACCACGGAGTGCGTGCGCAAACAGAACGGCGCCAACCCCGCCCAGGACGAGGTTTGGAAGCCACGCTCCGGCGGCAGCAGGGAGCCTGCCTGAGGCTGCCAGGATCTCGCCGTTGATGAGCAGGATGTAGTAGACGACAACCAGCAGGACGGACGCGGTCAGCCCGAAGCCCTTCCCCCCACGCCGGTTCCGAATGCCGAGGGCCAGGCCCACGAGGACGAAGACGAGAGCTGCCGCTGGGATCGCAACACGCTTGTGCATCTCGACCCGGGCTTCGATCCGCTCCCTGGGGCTGCTGTCGTCCTGTCCCCGAATGCGCGACAGAAGGTCACTCGATGACGTCTCGGTCGGACCCCGCCGGATATGCTGCGTTGGGCTTGGTCCCTGGGGTCGAAGGAAGATCTCCAGTGTCCGGTTCGAGTTCCGACGGTACTTCCCGGGCTGGTCGGGGGCGAGGATGTGAGTCGTTGCGTCCTGGAGTGCGAGGGTCGCCGAGCCATCCGTCTGGTTCGAGGTGAAGCGACCGGACCGGGCGAGGACGAGCTGCTCCTCGAGAGGGTTCCTGGTGTCAAAGAGGACGATACCGTGCCACTCGCCGCTATCTGGCTCGATCCGATCAACGTAGAGGAGGTAGCCCTGAAAGTCCTCCGCAAACTCCTTGGCTTGCAGCAGCGCCACGCCGACAGACATGCGCATCTTCTGGCGCAGCAGGGACGCTTCCAGATTCGTGCGGGGCATGAGCCACAACATGTTGAGCAGGTTCACGCCGAAAACGAGGCCCGCGACGAGAAAGAGCGGGCGCGCGACCCGAGTCAGGGACACCCCGCACGACTGGAGCGCGATGAGCTCCGAGTCGGCCGAGCTTCGAGCCGCGGTCATGAGGACCGCGAAGAGGGTCCCGATCGGGAGGGTGAGCGCAAGAATGTTGGGGAGATTCAGCGCCAGGAGCCTGACCGCACTGCCGGCCGCGACGCCCCGCGAGACGAACAGCTCGGCGAGCATGAAGAGCGCCCGTATGAGGAGCAGGAACGTCGTGACACCGGTGGCGAGCGCCAGGCTCGGGAGCGTCTCGCGGATCAGTGCACGACTCAGGATGAAATGACGGCGGCTCACCACGGCCGCCGATAGTACGGGAACCGCGGGCCTATTGCCAGAGGGCAGAAATTCCACACGCGCAACCGGCAAGGAACTGGGGAAGAGGGCTTCCACAGCGTTTTCCACAGGGAGGCCACCTTCCACAACGACGATCTTAGCGATAAGGTCCGATAAGAAATATTATGTTAAGTACGATCCGCATCAGATCACCGCCTTGAATATCGG
Source organism: Thermoanaerobaculaceae bacterium (assembly GCA_035403265.1). Classification (GTDB taxonomy): domain Bacteria; phylum Acidobacteriota; class Thermoanaerobaculia; order Thermoanaerobaculales; family Thermoanaerobaculaceae; genus JAAYVZ01. The sequence goes on from DAONEV010000109.1 coordinate 5,365, forward strand.
GCTCTCTTCGCCGGCCTGCTTGTTGGGTGGAAGCTACTCCCCTGGCACCGGTCGGTGCAGGAGCTCCTGGAGCTTCTCGTCGAGCTCGCCGTTGCGGAGCTGGTCGAGAAGAGCCTCGAGAGTGCTGATGATCTCGTCCCGTGACACACCAGGCTGCCGGATGGACAGCGACAGGTGGACGGGCGCTGCTCCGGTTTGCCTGAACCGCAGGCTCACCGGCTTGAAGCGCGGGGTGTTCGCTTCCTGGCTTCCAGGGACACGATCGGCAGCGGGTTGCCTGGCGGCGGCCCTCGCGGCATCGCGGTCGAGATCCTGCTCCGCGATCTGCTCGACCAGCCGTTCCATCTCGGCGATCGTTTCGGCGCGGGCGATCAGGAGCAGCACGCTCTTCGCGGTGATGTCGGCATGCCGACAGAGATCGCGGATGGCGGGAGGGACGCGCAGCAGGGAAAGGGCTTCTGATATGGTGGGCCGGGACTTTCCCACGGCTTGGGCGACTTGCTCGTGCGTGTACTGGTACTTCTCGACGAGCGCCCGGTAGCCCTCCGCCTCCTCGAAGGCGGTCAGATCCTTCCGTTGGAGATTCTCGACCAGGGCGATCTCGAGAGCCTCCTGGTCCGTGGCTGAGAGCTCAACGCAAGGCACCTCGACGAGGCCGGCTTCGATGGCGGCATGAAAACGCCGCTCGCCGGCGATGAGCTGGTAGGTGTTTCCGCCTGTCTGCCGGCGAACAAGAAGAGGCTCGAGGACGCCCCTGGCGATGATTGATGCCACGAGCTCGGTGAGGTCGCCGAGACTCGATCGTGGCTGCTCGCGGTTGGTCTCGATGTGGTCAAGCGGCACCATCAGGCCGACGCCGATCACCGACTGATTCGCAAGCTCCTCGACGAAGTGGCGATCGTGGCGCATCCTGCGCGCCTCGGGCAGGCCGCGCCGGCTAGACACGGGAGATCACCTCCTCGCAGAGGGCGAAGTACTCCATCGCTCCGGTGGATTGCGGGGCGTGCTCGAAGATCGAAACACGGTAGGCTGGGCTCTCCTCGAGGCGGATCGACCGGGAGACGATGGTCTTGAATACCTTGTCGCCGAAGACCTCTTCTATCTGGTCCTGAATGTCGCGGGCGAGGACGGTGCGCCGGTCGTGGAGGGTGATGACGACCCCCAGCAACTGCAGGTCGGGGTTGGCGCGGACCTTGATCTTCTCGTAGGTCTCGAGGAGGTCATCAGTGCCTTCGAGGGCGAAGTAGGACGACTGGATCGGGATCAACAGGTGGGTCGCGGCGACCATCGCGTTGACCGTGATCAGGCCCAGGGTCGGCGGGGTGTCAATGACAATGAAGTCGTAGTCGGACTGCACGACTGCCAGCTTGTCTTTCAGCCGGAAGTGGGCGTCCAACTCACCCACCATTGACGACTCCAGCTTGGCGAGGGAGATGCGTGCCGGTGCGATGTCGAGGTTGGGGACCGGACTGGCCTGAATGACGTCTTGCACAGTGGCAGTATTCGTAAGGACCTCGAACATCGAGCGCCGGACGTCGCGGGGGTTGAGGAACGACATGGTGCTGTTGCCCTGCGGGTCGAGGTCCACCAGGAGAGCCCGGCGTGCGCGATGCGCGAACGCCGCCGCCAGGTTGATCGCGGTGGTGGTCTTCCCTACCCCGCCCTTCTGATTGGCAATGGTGATGATCATGGCTCCCCGTCGTCTCGCTCAGCGGAGCACTTTATCGGGGCCGGCGAAAGGCTGTCAAGGCGGCGGGCCGACCCGTCTGCCCAGCGAATGCGCCCGCTGTCCGGGATGCTGGAGTCAAGATGCAAGCTCTCAGTGAGTTCTGGAGTTCCAGAGCGCCCCTACATGCGGTACTTGCCGAGTTGCTCCGGACTCAGGGACTCCAGCCACTCGCGGAGTTGACCTTCCTCGTCCTCCTCGCTCACGTCGAGGGTGTGTGCGGCGCGAAAGACCTCCTCGACGACCCGGATGGGGGCGCGGCAACGAAGTGCCAGCGCGATCGCATCCGAGGGACGGGCGTCGACCTCGACATCGCGGCCGCCAGGCTCCCGAAGCACGACCTTGGCGTGGAACGTGTTCTCCACCAGGGCGTGGACCACGACGGCCACGACCCGTGCACCGAGACCCTGGACGATGGTGCGCAGCAGGTCATGGGTCATGGGCCTCGGCGTGCCAACGCCCTCGAGCTCGAGGGCGATCGCATTCGCCTCGAACAGGCCGATCCAGATGGGGAGAAAGACGTTTTCGTTGGGCTTCTTGAGGATGACGATAGGTGTGTTCGACACCGGATCGAGGATCAGACCCCTGATCTCCACCTCGACCGGCCGGGCGATCTCATCTCGTTCTTCCATCACAGGGTCAATCTCAGGCGGGCGGCCCCAACTGTCAAGCCGGCAGGGCGCACGAATCGTCGCCCGGCTCGCCAGCCCTCCGGCCAAGCAGGGCGTGCGCGCTCGCGCCGGTGATCTCGATGAGCGCCAACTGCCCGGTGGCAAGGCCCGGCCAGCCACCGAAGTTGACGACCCGGTTGTCGCGGCCCCTGCCCTGCCACCGTCCAGATCCTCGCCGCGCGTGGCCATCCACCAGCACCTCGACATTGCGACCGATGAGGGCCCGGTTGAGGCTGAGCTGGACTTCGCCCTGAACCTCGAACAGCCTCTTGATGCGCTCCTTGGCGACCTGGGGCGGAACCTTCCCATCCAGTCCTGCGGCCACAGTGCCGCGCCGCGCCGAGAAGACGAACCCGTAGAGCTGTCCAAAGCGGACATCCTCGACCATCCGGAGGGTAGCCTCGAAGTCGCCGTCGGTCTCGCCAGGGAAGCCGACGATGACATCCGTCGAGAAGCTCAGCTCTGGCTTTGCGTCGCGCAGTCGAGCGACGACGTCGAGGAACCGGCGGCTGGTATACCCCCGCGCCATGCGCCGGAGGACCTGGTCGGAACCGGCCTGGAACGGCATGTGCAAGTAGGTTCCGAGGCGCGGCAGGCTGGACACTGCCCGCACCAGTCGCGGCGTGAAGAAGCGGGGGTGCGAGGTGATGAACAGCACGCTCCAGAGACCCTCCACCGCGCAGACCCGCTCCAGGAGCTGGGACAGATCAGCCCCGGAATCCGGGCATCGGTAGGCGTTCACCGTCTGCCCGAGAAGGGTCACCTCCCTGGCGCCGTGGCGGGCGAGGCTCTCCACCTCCGAGACGATCCCGGCAAGGGGCCGGCTCAGCTCGGCCCCCCGGGTTCGGGGCACGACGCAGTACGTGCAGCGCTGGTTGCAGCCGTGGATTACGGTGACGAACTGACGAGCACCCTCAGGCCTTGCGATCCGATCAGCGTCGAAGCTCTGCGCGCCGAAGCCGGTCTGGTTGATCCGCTGGCCTTCCTCCCACGCATCGAGGGCGGCGTCGAGCTCCTCGACCCGACCGGGTCCGAGAAGGAACCCGACAATCGGAAGACGCCGCAGCAGCTCCTCGCCGTCCTGCTCTGCGACGCACCCGCACAGCCCGACCACCTGCGGGAACCCGCTGGCCTCCCTGCACCTTCGCAGGTCCCCGAGTCGAGAGACCACCTTCTGAACGGACTTCTCACGGACAGCGCAGGTGTTCAGCAGCGCCACGTCGGCGTCCTCGGCGCGAGGCGCGGGGCTCAGCCCCCGTGCCTTAAGGATGCCCTCCAACCTCTGGCTGTCCAGCACGTTCATCTGGCAGCCCCAGGTCTCTACAAAGTAGGTCCTCATCCCAGGAGTACCCAGCCACATCCCCCAGCACGGCTCAGCGCCGGTCCCGCGGAATCGGCGTGGGTGTCGGGGGCCGACGTTTCGTGGGCGTTGCTCCGGGAGGTGGTGGTGCTTGCGGCGTCTGAGGCGCGGCTGCGGGCGGAACGGCTGTCTCGGTGGGGAGTGGGTCGCGGAACCAGCCGGGCAGCGCGCCTTCCCTCTCACCCGTTGCCAGCACGAGGTCAGGCTGCTTTCGCGCCGACTCCAGTTCAGCCTGGGCCGCGGCGAGATCCGCGAGAGCCTTGTCCAGGGCCGGCTTCACCACGCCATCCCGCTGGGCGGGGTCGTCCCGCGAGTAGAAGTCACGCTGCAGGCGCGCCACTTCTCCTTGCAGCGAGGCCACGCGCGTCTCGGCGTCGCTCGCGCGCTTGAGCGCGTCCTGGTAGTTCTTCTGCCAGTAGCGTTTGCGTGATTCGTCGAGGTCGTGTGGGACCGCCTCTGAAGTGCCACCGGACTTGGCGGTAGTCAGCTCGACCCCTTCCGACAAGCGGCGAATGTCGCTGTTGTCCAGACGTCGCGGCTGGTCAGCCGGCAAGTTGAGCTTGATGTGCCTGGCCACCTCGGAGAGGCTGTGGCCACGTGGCACGCTCCCCCGCCCTCCCTTGTTGATGAGGAGGGCGATGGGGGCGGTCGGCGCGGGCGAGGGCGCCGGAGTCGGGGTCACCGCCAGCAACAACAGGCCCGAGATCAGCACGCTCATGAAATCACCTCCACGTCGGACTACGGGGTGTTGGTGCCAACACGGCCGTAACGATCGGCCAGCCGCACCACATCGTCGAGCTCCGGAGTCGAGACCTCCACGAGCCGCACGTCGGTAACCGCCACCAGGCGATGCACGACTCCCGGTGGGATGTGTTGCACGTCGCCCGCCCCCATGACCAGCCGCACCAGAGTCCCCTCCTCGCCCACGGGCCGCACATGGAGCTCACAGGTCCCCTCCAGGACTCTCATGGTCTCGTCCTTGACACGATGATACTGCAGCGACAGCTCGTGACCTGCGCGCACGGTCAGAATCTTTCCCACGTAGCAGTCAGTCTCGGCGAAGATCTCTTCCGCCCCCCAGGGTTTCTCGACAACGCGACTCAAAGCCGGATCCTCACCTTCAGGTGAGCCAGCAGTCCCGAAAGCTGCTCGAGCAGGTATTCCTCCACTTCCTTTGCGGTGGCGAGACCCAGCGCCCTGTGGGCCATCCGCCGCGCCTCCTTGAAGGAAATCGCCCGGACCAACCGCTTCACGACCGGCAGGGCGGCGGGATGGACAGAGAACTCCCGCAGGCCCAGACCCACCAACACCGGAATGGCCAGCGGGTCAGCCGCCATCTCGCCGCACATCGAGACCGTGATCTCGCCGTGATGCGCGGCCGTGATGACCCGGTCGATGAGCCGCAAGACGGCAGGATGGAAAGGCCGATAGAGCTCCGCCACGTGCTCGTTGGAGCGGTCCACGGCCAGCGTGTACTGGGTCAGGTCGTTGGTGCCGATGGCAAAGAAGTCGACAACCTTCGCCAAGTGCTCGGAGATCAGGGCCGCGGCGGGAACCTCGATCATGACGCCAAGCTTGATCGACCCCGGTACCGGATGGCCCTCCGCCACCAGCTCCTTTCGGTAGCGGTCGAGAAGGACGCGAACGGTCCGCACCTCTTCCACGTGACCGATGAGCGGCACCATGATCCGCAGCAGCCCCCGGCCCCGACCCGAGGCGCGCAGCAGGGCGCGCAGTTGGGTGCGGAAGAACTCGGGCTTCTGCAGGCAGAGACGAACTCCCCGCAACCCGAGCACCGGGTTGTCCTCGGGGTTGCCGAGCAGCTCCCGTGCAAGCTTCTTGCCACCGAGGTCGTAGGTCCGCACGGTCACCGGTTGGCTCGGGAACGCATCCAGGAGCAGTCGGTAGGCCGCTGTCTGCTGCTCCTCATCGGGAAGGGCCGGGCTGGCCTGCAGGAACAGGAACTCCGAGCGGAACAACCCGACGCCCACGGCGCCCCCAGCCTTGGCCGCGGAGACCTCGTGCAGGAGATCGATGTTGGCCAGGAGGGTGACGTGATGCCCGTCCGCAGTGACCGCCGGAAGCTGCGCAACCGAAAGCAGCTCCTGCTGGCGCTGCTGGTACTCCTCGGCACGCAGCGAGTAGACCTGCACCAGGGCCGGATCGGGGTCGACGATGACGTGCCCCTCGAAGCCGTCGACGATCAGGAGCTGGGCATGCTCCATGGCCGGCACGACCTGCGACACGCCAACCACAGCGGGGATCCCGAGCGACTTGGCGATGATGGTGGTGTGCGAGGTGATGCCGCCGGTCTCGGAGACGAATCCGCCGATCGAGCCCCTGGCGAGCTGGATGGCCTGGGAGGGCGGGATATCATCAGCCACCAGGATCGCGCCTTCTGGAGCTTGACCCAGGCGGAGCGTGGCGCGCCCCTGGAGGGCCCGCTGAAGGTGGGTCGCGACGTCCAGGAGATCGGTGCGGCGCTCGCGCAGGTAGAGGTCTCCCAGGCCTTCAAACTGCCCGAGAAGGGACTGCACCACTTCCTGGAGCGCCCATTCGGCATTGACGGCGTCGCGGCGGATGCCGGCCTCGACTTGGCGGAGCAGCGTCGGGTCCTCGGCCATGAGACGGTGCGCCTCCAGGATCGCCGCGTACTCGGGTCCCACGCTGGCCACTGCCTGGGTGGCGAG
>DAONEV010000110.1:0-11793 GCA_035403265.1 Thermoanaerobaculaceae bacterium
ATCGAGATCATCCCGTTCGTCGAGCCGGTGCTGATCGTGAACTCCGCCAACGACCTCGACGACGGCACTTGCAACGCCACCCACTGCTCGCTGCGGGAGGCGCTCAACGCGGTCAACGCCGGGACGGCCGGGCGAGTGCAGTTCAGCATCCCGGTCACCGATGCGGGCTACTTCGATGGCGTCTGGACGATCCGTCCCACCTCGCCGCTGCCAACCATGACCCGCCGGGTCAGGATCGAGGGGCGCACCCAGACTGCCAATCGCGGCGACACCAATCCCTACGGGCCGGAGATCGCGTTGGACGGCAGCGCTGCGGGGGCGGCCACCTCCGGGATCGTCATCTCCGGCACCTCGAGCTCATCGGTGGACGGCATCGCAGTTTGCAACTTCGGCGCCGCGGGGATCCGGGGCGAGACGACGACCCAGCTCACCGTCACGGGCTGCTACATCGGCACGACGCCGGCCGGCGACGCGGCCTTCCGAAACCAGGATGGCATCGTCGTGGTAGGTGGGCACAGCCCCCACATCGGCGGCGCCGCGAGCGGCGAGGGCAACCTGATCTCGGGCAACCTGCACAACGGCGTGCACCTCTCCGGGACCGCCTACGCGCTGGTCTACGGGAACATGATCGGCCTCAAGCGGTCCGGTGTGAACGAGACGTTGGCCAATGGGCAGGACGGGGTGCGGCTTTCCGGCGGCGCCGAGCGCTGCTACATCGGTGGTGCCGGCACCGGCGAGGGCAACGTGATTGCGGGCAACACGTCGTGCGGCGTGGACCTCGACGGTGCCGACGTGGAGTACAACAAGGTCCTCGGGAACTTCATCGGCACGAACGCGACCGGGACGTCGGGCCTTGGCAACGGTGTGGATGGGGTCAGGATCCTGAGCGGGCACCATAACCAGATCGGCGGCGCCGACGCCGGCGAGGGCAACACGATCGCCTCGAGTCGGCATCGCGGGGTCAAGATCGTCGGCGGCGACCTCAACACCGTTGCGGGCAACCGAATCGGCGAACGCGCCGGGTTTGCCCTGGGGAACCAGGAAGACGGCATTCGGCTCGAAGGCGGCGCCAGCTATAACACGATTGGACCTTCGAACATCATTCGCAACAGCGGTGGCCACGGCATCAGCCTGTACGAGTGGGGGACCGCCCACAACACCATCACCAGGAATTCGATCGGCGCCAACCACGGCAAGGCGATCGACATCGGCGGAGGGGTGAACACCGCCAATCGCAACGTCCTCCCGCCGATCATCGCCGAAGCCCTGGCGGATCATGTCTCGGGCTCATCCTGCAGCAACTGCACGGTCGAGGTCTTCTCCTCGGACGACGATGAGGCCGAGGTCTTCGAGGGCACGACCACCGCGGCCTTCTCCGGCGCCTGGCGCTGGAACGGCAGTCTGGACCGCACCATGGCGAGAGCCACGACCACTGACCTGGACGGCAACACCTCGGAGCTGACGAGGTGCGTCGACCCGTTCGAGCCCAACGACACGCTCGCCATGGCCTGGCCCATCGCGGTGAACCTGCCGACCGGCGAGGCCTACCAGGGGTTCATTTGCAGCCCCACCGACGAGGATTACTACACATTCAGCGCCGAGGCCGGAACGGTGGTCGTGGTCGAGCTGAATCCGCCGGCCGCGTACCGCCTGCAGCTCCTGAATGCCTCCGGAAGGGTGCTTCAGGAGGCCGGCGACCGCTATGACAGCAGCCTTCGGCGCGTCGTCCAGACCTGTGATGTGGGCGGCGACTACTGGGTTCGCGTGGCGAGCTGGGGGACCTGGAACACCGACGATTACTACCGTCTCGCCGTCGGCGTGCGGCCGCTCAACGCCCAGGTCGGCCTCTGGCTGGACGAGGGCTGGATCGGCGACACCGAGGTCTACAAGGTGATCCCCGACTCCGACGATCCTGCCAACCGCACCTTCGTGGATGTCGTCGCGGACGTCACCATGGATACCGACACGGCCCGGGACGTGCTGGTGAGGTTCACCGTGCCCGACGACCGCCTCGGAGCGCCGGTCCGTGCGAGGCGGCGTGACTGCACCGGTTGCGAGCTCACGTCGGAGGGCGTCTTCGACCTTGGTGGGGGGCGGTACCAGATGATCCTCAACGTGGCGCCCGACAGCACTCCGGCTCGGGCCCAGGCCGTGCTGCGCTTCGCGATCCCCCCGTCGGTCGGGGTCAGGGATCTCGCGATCACCGCGGATGTCCGCCTCAACGAGACCTCACCGGTCATGGACACCGCGACGGCTCCGGCGCTCCATCTGGTCAGCACGGTGCCAGCGATCATCATCTCGAGCCGTCACCACCTGTACGAGACCATCTACGACCGGGAGGACGCGGCCACCCTGCTCGGCACCGTCACCCAGGCCGCCCAGGGGCCGCCACGCGGTCCGGCGGGATCGCGCCGGGCGGCGATCTACTACGTGGACGACTACTCGGATCTCGCCCGCGACTGGTGCAACGAGTCCTGGGATCCGTCGGACGAGGACACGGCCAACGTGGCGAGCCGAGCCATCGACGACCTGCTCGAGGACTGGCTCGAGGACTCGGCGGGAGACGAGGAGATCGTGATCCTGGGCGACGACGACGTCATCCCGTTCTATCGCCTGAAGGCCCCCTGTGACGGCACGGAGAGCGACCATCCAGAGAGCGATCCCCCGGCCTTGGCCCTCCTCACGCAGAACGACTTCATCGGTACCGACAACCTCTATGCCGACACCAACCACTCGGGGTGGGACCACGGGAACCTGGAGCTGAACATCGGCCGTATCATCGGGGACAACCCCGGCCAGATGCAGAGGCTCTTCGAGAACGGCCTGGCGGGTCCATCCCCCGGAACCTCACCGCGGGCCGTGCTGTCGAGCTGCGACGGTCCAGACCTCGACTTCACGGGCGACGAGGGCGTGCTCGACCACGTGAGGGCCTGGGGGTACAGCGCCTCCTCGGACATGGTCGACAACATGGACTGGCGTGACACCGACCTGCTGACGGCGCTCGGCGCGCAGTTCACACTGTGGGCGTTCTCGGACCATGCCAACCCGTATGACCTCGGGACGCCACCGGAGCCGCAAACCTCGACTGGAGTGGATGGGAACCAGGTCGCCTGCGCGTTCGACGACGTGTCCATGCTCGAGCGGCGACCGTTCATGGGGTTCGAGGGGTGTCGGATCGGCTATAGCTTCGTGAGCGGGAGCTTCTTCGACTACATGGCCGACCACAACGCCTCGGGACTGGTCGGGCAGCTCGGCATCTCGTTCCACTCGCCGGACGGCTCGGAGTGGTACACCGAGGCGGTCATGAACATGTTCTGGCGCCGCACCATGCCGGAGTCCGGCGAGACCCGCAGTGTGGGCACGGCCCTCCGCAGGGCCAAGGCGGACTACGACCCCTGCTTCTGGTACTGCTGGGAGCGGACGGCCGCGCAACAGCCAACGCTCTTCGGCGTCCCGTGGCTGACAATCCCGCGCGGCGACAGCGGGGCCCGCCCATCGCTCGGCACGATGACCTCCGTGGCGCCCCTGACCGGCACTCTCCGCGCCATCGCCGCCAACAGCTACGAGATCACCGCCACCCTGGACACCTCGCAGTGGTCCCTTGACCGTGACACGGCCCCCGGGTTCGATCTGGTCGAGGTCTCGGGCTTCGAACCGAGGCAGGACTTCGGACCTGCTCTGCCGACCCGGGTCCTCCGCTATCCGCTACCCTCCGGTGCCCAGGTCACGTCTGTCGACGTGCGCGGCGAGGACGCCATCAGCCTCGGTGTGCTGAACGTTCCCGCCTACTCGCCCGGTGTGTACCTCCAAGGGGAGGGAACCGGATCGTCGTGGGCGCGTGCGTCCTCCACCCTCGGCACCATCCCGGCCCACCCCTTTGCCTACCAGGTGGACGCGAACCCGGGGCACCAGATGCTGGAGCTGTCGGTTGTGCCTGTCGTCTACGACACGCTCACCGGTCAGACCACGTTGTATCGCCGGCTGGCGGTCCGCATTACCTACACGACGAGCGAGGGTGTGGCCTTGCTCGACGGTGGTCTGGCGGCAAGCCTGTCCGTGCCGGGCGAGGCGAACAATGGATGGCTCGACGTCGCAAATACCACCGATGCAACCACCCAGGTCACGACGGTCGCACTGTTCCGGGATGCGGCAGGCAACGAGGTCGGCCGTGCCACCGGCGGGCCGTACAGTGTGGCTCCCGGGGCGACCAGCCGGTTGGCGCCGCCACTTCCCCGGGTCCAGACCGAGGGCAGCTACGTCGTCGAGCTGCAGCTTCTGCACGACGGCGTGGAGGTGGGGCGGGAGAGCGCGGTGGCTGACGTGACAACCGGCTATATCAGCGAGCTCAAGACCCCCTCCATCCTGGTGCCGGGCGCCGGCGGGGTCTTCAGCGTCACCTACACCAACCTCACGGAGACGGCACAAGAGGTGCGAGTGGGCGCCAGCATCCACTCGGAGTGGGGCAGGCTGGTCGAGCCACTGCCCTCGTCCACCATCTCCGTCCCACCGCACGGAAATGCCGAGGTGACCCTGACCTGGGATGCGAGAGGAGTGTCCCTGGGGCGATATCAGGTCGAGGCCACGGCCACCCCGGTGGGATCCTCGGCTCGCTCGGCTTGGCGAGTGGTGGAGGTGAGGGCCGGCAGGCCGGTTCGGCGTCACCTGACGCGGTCATAGGTTCGGACACGCCTCCGCTTGACCCCTCGGGGGCTGACCCGCGCGAACGGCGGGCTGTAACCTCGAGGGGTCTCGTGTGTCTTACTCTACGTGAGCATGGCAGGGGCACTCCCGAGCGAGGGCAGCGGTTCGACGGCGGGATTCTGGCGCACCGCCTACGCGGAGCACGGTACGGCCGTCTTCGCATTCCTGTGCAGCCGCCTGCGGCGGCACGAGGATGCGGAGGATCTGCTGCACGAGACCTTCGTGCGTGCAATCCGCGCCGGCGATGCGCTGCGGGAAGCCGGGAAGGTCCGCTCCTACCTGCTGTCGATCGCGCACCGGCAGCTCCTGAATCACCACCGACGCCGCCGCGAGCCATTGTTCTCGGAGCAGGGCGAGGCTTTCTCCGAGGAGCTGGCCGAGCGCCCGGATCCGAGGCCCGTGACCACGGACGGGCCAGCCTCAGAGCGCGAGCTGGCCACCCACCTTGCGGCCGAGATCGAGGCGCTGCCTGCGGCGCTGCGGGAGGCGTTCGCTCTGGGTGCGTTGCAAAAGCTGCCCTATGCGGAGATTGCCGCACGCACCGGCTGGAGCCTGTCGCTGGTCAAGGTCAACGTCTACCGGGCGCGCAAGCGGCTCATCGCCGGGCTCGCCCGGGTCGTCCCGGAGCTTGGGAGGGTGTCATGAACGAGTGTGAACGGGTCGAAATGGAGCTTTCCGCGATCGCGGACGGCGCCGGTGATCCGGTGGCCTGGATCGAGGCCCTGGACCACGTGATGGGATGCGCTTCCTGCCGGGACTTCTACCGGCAGGTTCGGACCCTGGACGCACTGGCCGGGGCGGCGAGTCGTTCTGTTGCGCCCGCCGCGCCGCCCGAGGTGTGGGCCCGTATCGAGGCCGAGAGCGGCCTTGGGGCGGTCCTGCCGTTCACCCGGCGGCCTGGGGTGCGCTGGGCGCTCCGTGCCGCCGCAGCGCTGCTCGTGGGGGTCGGACTGTGGGCTGCCGGGATGCTCCGGCTGCCTTCCGTGCTGACCGTGCACGACGGCATGGAGGTCACGGTGGGAGCCGAGAGCGGCCACATGACAGACGCCCAGTTCGTGGAGCTGGCGGTGAGCGTCCTCAAGGCGGATCGCAAATACCGGGAGAAGATGGCGGAGATCCTGGCGGCGGTGAGCACGACGGCGCCTTCCGGGGAAGACCGGCACGGCCCCCTCCGCCAGGCCGTCTCGACCAGCGACAGCCACGACGACCGCCCAGGACAGGACCTCAAGCAGTCCCCGGCGCAGTACTACTGACAAGCCTGGAAAGGAATGGGAACATGAGCAACGAAGCAATGGTGGCAGCGGTGGTCGGTGCGCTCCTGGTCGGTCTCCTCATCGGAGTGCCGGTGGCCACGGCCGAGGACTCGGCCGACGCGGCTGGGTTCATCTACGGACAGGTCAAGACCCGCGCCGGCGGCAGTTACGAGGGTTTCATCCGCTGGGGCGACGAGGAAGCGTTCTGGGGCGACCACTTCAACTCGACCAAGGAGGATCTCCCGTACCTCAAGTACGTGCCGCGTCGCGAGCGCCGGGTGCCGGTCGAGGTGTTCGGGATCCGCATTGGCGTGCGCGGGGACTGGGGGGAGGGGTCGAGACAGCTTGTGGTCCGGTTCGGGGATCTCGACAGCATCGAGGTGCTGCGTGGCGAGGACGCCGAGCTCAAGCTCCGCAACGGCACGGTGATCGAGGTGAGCGGCGGCTCGAACGACATCGGGGCGGACCTGGTCGTCCGTGATCGGGAGGCCGGGCTCATCGAGGTGCCGTGGAGGAAGGTCGCCAGCGTCCGGTTCATGGCGGTTCCCGCCGGGGCGAAGCCCTACGCCGACCGTCTCTTCGGCAAGGTGACGACGGCCGACCGGAGCTTCGAGGGTTTCATCCAGTGGGACAGCCAGGAGTGCCTGTCCTCCGACAAGCTCGACGGCGAGTCGGACGACGGGAAGCTCTCCATCGAGTTCGGGCGCATTCGGGCCATCGAGCGGCTGAGTCGCAGCCGGTCGCGGGTGGAGCTGGCGGACGGTCGCAGTGTCACGCTCTCCGGCACCAACGACGTCGACGAGGACATCCGGGGGATCTGGGTCGAGGACCCGCGGGTCGGGCGCGTCAAAGTCCCGTGGGAGGTCTTCCGGCGGGCGGAGTTCTCGAGGGCGCCATCGAGCGGTCCCGCCTACGGTTCCTATGCGGCTCCCACAGCGTTGCGCGGGACCGTCAGGGACACCGAAGGCAAGACCTCCAGGGGCCGGATTGTCTTCGACCTCGACGAGGCTGAGTCGTGGGAGATGCTGGACGGGACGGTGGACGGCGTGGACTACTCCATCCCCTTCGGGATGGTGGCGAGCATCAGCCCGCAGGGCCGGCACGGGTCCAAGGTGACCCTGCGCAACGGCACCGAGCTGCGTATGGAGGACAGCCAGGACGTGAGCGAGGACAACTCCGGTGTCCTCGTCATCGCCGGCCCGGAAGGCGAGCCCCGCTACCTGCACTGGGATGAGGTCGCCCGCCTCGACCTGGAGTAGGGCAGCTCACAGTCGACAGTCGACAGCTACCAGCTACCAACTCCCCCACCCTTCAGCAGGGGTGGGGGAGCGGCGTCTTGGTAGCCACGCGCTCGGACCTGCTCCCCTTGCCGACCCAGGATGGGCGGAGTCGCGCGCTCACCGCGAACCAGGCGGAAGATTCGGGATAGAATCTCGGCACAGCGGTCCTCTGGCCTGGGATGCAGATCGGGTCGACTGGAGAGTGTCGCGCGAAGAGAGGGGGGGCAATGCAGGGCACTGGCGGTTCGGTGGGTGTCAGGCGGGGAGGGTGGTTGGTGGCGACGCTGCACTCGCCGTACTACCAGCCGGCGGCGGTTGGCGCGTTCATCCTGTTCGCGGAGCTGCTGCTGATCCGCTGGCTGGCCACCGAGATCCGGGCGTTCGCGTACTTCAAGAACCTCACCCTGATCGCCTGCTTTCTGGGGATGGGCCTTGGCTGTCTGGCCGCGAGCCGCATCGGCAGGCGGCTGGTCTGGGTGTTCCCTCTGCTTGCAGGGCTCGGCGCCGTCGTGATTGTGCCGAAGTCGCTGGGATTCGACCTCTTCGGAATCGTCAACTCCTTCCTGGCCGAGCTGTCCGACATGCCGCTCTGGGTGTGGAGCCGGAAGAGCACGACGGTGGCCGGCGGAGGGCTCGCGCTGGCGCTTCTGGCGGTCCTGTTCATCGTCATCGCCGCGGTCTTCGTGCCGCCCGGAGAGGTCCTCGGTACGTCGATGAACGCCTGCTCCAACAAGTACCTGGCGTATGCGAGCAACATCGTCGGGAGCCTTGCGGGCATCCTGTTGTTCGAAGGCGTCTCGTATCTGTCCCTGCCGCCGGTGGTGTGGTTCGCGCTGGCGGCGCTGCTCGGCCTGGCCTTGACGATCGGGCGCCGGGAGATGGTCGCGACGGTCGCCGGTGCGGCCGTCATCGCGGGCCTGCTCCTGGTCCAGCCCAACGGAGCCTGGACCAACCTCTGGTCTCCCTATCAGAAGGTCACCTACACGCCTCTCGAGCTGACCGACTCCCGCGGGGCGGTCGTTAAGGCAGGCTACAGGGTACGGGTCAACGAGGCGTTCCACCAGAACATGCTGAACTTCTCGCCCGCCTTCCTAAATTCTCATGCCGACATCTTTCCCGACGCGCCAATCGCGGGGTTGCTCGGCTACAACACCCCCTATCGGTTCCAGCCGGGTGCGGCCGAGGTGCTGGTGGTCGGAGCCGGGACCGGCAACGACGTGGCGGCGGCCCTGCGCAACGGTGCCCGCCACGTCGACGCCGTGGAGATCGATCCGCGCATCCTGGAGCTCGGCCGCCGACTCCATCCGGAACGGCCCTACGACGATCCGCGGGTCCACGTGGTGATCGACGACGCGCGGTCGTTCTTCAAGAGGACGCAGCGGAAGTACGACCTGATCGTCTTCGGGGCGCTCGACTCGCACACCCTCAACTCGGCGATGTCGAACCTGCGGATCGACACCTACGTCTACACGGTCGAGGCATTCAGGGAGGCGCGGGCCTGCCTCCGGCCACGCGGGATCGTCTGGCTCCTGTTCGCGTTCGAGAAGGGCTACATCGGGGATCGTCTCTACGGGATGCTGGACGCGGCGTTCGACGCCCCGCCCGTCGGCTTCTACAACCAGGACATCAAGCTGCTTTCCCCGGCCGGGGGCGGCGGTACCTTCGTGGCCGACCTCGAGGGCCACATGGCCGCCCGCGTCGCCGCCTCGACGCTGCTGAGCGCGCTCGTCGGGCCGACTCGCATGGCTGCCCGGGGCCAGGTGCTGCTGGCGACCGATGACTGGCCGTACCTGTATGTCCGGGACCGCGCCATCCCGACCCTCTACCTGATCGTCATGAGCGTCATCGTCCTCATCGCCGCCGTGTCGGTGCGGCCCTTCGTGGGCAGGCTGCGCCGCCTGGACGGACACTTCTTCGTGCTCGGAGCCGCGTTCCTGCTGCTCGAGGTGCAGAGCATCAGCCGCATGACGCTCCTGTTCGGCAACACCTGGGAGGTCAACGCCGTGGTGATCGGCTCGGTGCTCATCATGGCGCTCGGCGCCAACCTCTGCGCATCGAGACTGGGGCCACAGGCGTTGCGCTGGCTCTACCTCGGCCTCGCGCTGAGCCTTCTCGTCAGCTTCCAGGTGCGGCTGAGCATGCTGCTCTCCATGACGGGACCCATGCGGATGGTCCTGGCGGGGTTGGTGACCGCGCTTCCCCTGTTCTTTGGCGGGATGCTGTTCTCACGCACCTTCGCCGGGGCCAAGGAGTCGAACGTGGCCCTGGGCTCGAATCTGATCGGCGCGATCGTCGGCGGGACGTTCGAGTCGTTGTCCTTCGTGATCGGGCTCAATGCGCTGCTCCTGATTGCCCTGTCCCTCTACACGGCGTCGTTCCTCATCCTGTTTCTGCGCAGAGAGATCCGCCTCGTCAGGGCAGTGGCCGGACCAGGCTGATCCCCCTGGCCATGGAGGTGGGCTCCGAGGCGGCCGGGCGACGGACGCAGCCAGTGTCCAGGTCCACGTCTACGTCCACGCGCAGGTTGGCGGTGAGAGCTGGAGAGGCCGAGCGCGCTCCACCGCGGTTCTGTTGCAGGGTCTGAATTTCGATACCTACACCACCCCAGGCCATGCGTTGCCGGTCTCGCGGTAGCGGTCGTCCAGGGCCGCCAGGACATCCGCCGGCAGGCGCCCGCGCGCGGCGAGCTCGACGGTGCGGCGCAGGTTCTCGACCCGCGTCGTCCCGACCAGGGCCGCGTCGACCCCCGGAGCGTGCGCGGCGAAGCGGACCGCCAGCTCAAGGGGGTCCCAGCCGGTCAGGGGAAGGTCGAGGGCGTGCCAGCGGCGCCAGTACTCGGCCTTGTCCGGCTGCGGCGGCAGCGTCTCGTCCCGCCATACACCGTTGCAGAGCGTCCGCTTGGCGAGGACGCCGAGGCCGTGCGCCCGAGTGCCGGGGACGACCGTCGCCAGACTGGCACGATCGCACAGGTTGACCGAGGTCTGGACGGCGCCGAACGCGCCGCTGGCCGCCGCCCAGGCCAGCGCCTCGCCCTCGCCCGAGTAGGCGGCCACCCGCACCTTCCCGGCGACCACCGCGTCGAGCAGCGCGACCAGCACGTCGCCGCGTCGGAGCGTCTCCAGAGGGCACGAGTGCAGATGGACGATGTCGAGGTGGTCAGTGCGCAGGCGCCGCATGGCTTCGTCGATGCCGGCCGCGACGCACGGGCCAGTCCAGTCGGCGTGGCCGTCGATCCCGTAGCCCACCTTGGTGGAGAGCACGACCTCGGAACGGCGGCGGGCGAGGTGCCGGCCGATACGCTCCTCGGCGAGACCGTAGGAACGGGCCGTGTCGACGAGCGTGACGCCGAGATCCAGCGCACCTACCAGCAGCCGCTCGACCTCGCGCTCGTCCATGGCGGGGTCGCCCAGCGGCCCCGCCCCCAGCCCGAGCGGCCCCACCTCGAGCCCGGTTGTCCCAAGTGCCCTCGTCATCATCGCCGTTCCCCCCGCATCCAGTCTCTCACGCCGGGGAGCCAGGGCCACGGGATGGTACAATCCCCCGGCCTGCATGCGCGGGTCACCCAATGACGACCCACGAGACCTTGCTCATCCTCGACTTCGGCTCGCAGTACACCCAGCTCATTGCCCGCCGGGTGCGCGAGGCCGGGGTGTACTCGGAGATCCGGCGCGGCGATCTGTCTGCCGCCGAGATCGAGCGCCTGAGGCCAGTCGGCATTGTGCTTTCGGGCGGCCCGTCCTCGGTCTACGAGGAAGGTGCCATCCACCCCGATTCCAGGGTCTTCACCCAGGGCGTGCCGGTGCTTGGCGTGTGCTACGGCCTGCAGGCCATGGCGCTGCTGCTCGGCGGCGAGGTGGCGGCCGCGGGTGGCCGGGAGTACGGCGCCGCGGAGCTGACCGTGGACCTCGGATGCCCCCTGTTCGTGGGCACGGCCACGCAGCAGAAGGTCTGGATGTCCCACGGCGACAAGGTGACGCGTCTCCCCGAGGGATTTCGGGCCGCCGGTCACACTGGCAACGCGCCCCTGGCGGCGATCGTCGACCCGGCGCGCAAGCTGTACGGCATTCAGTTCCATCCCGAGGTGAAGCACACCGATCTGGGGCGGCGCATCCTGGACAACTTCCTGGACATCTGTGGGGCACGGCGGGACTGGACTCCGGCCTCGATCCGCCACGAGGCGGTGGCCCGCATCCGCGAGCAGGTGCAGGGCGGCCGCGTCATCGTGGGCCTGTCCGGCGGCGTCGACTCCACCGTCACGGCGCTGCTCTGCCGCGAGGCGGTGGGGGACCGTACCGTGCCGATCTTCGTCGACACGGGCCTGCTTCGCCTCGACGAGGGGGACAAGGTCGAGCGCCGATTTGCCTCCTACGGGCTGCCGATCCACCGCGTCAACGCCGGGGAGCGCTTCCTGGCGCGCCTGGCCGGCATCGAGGACCCGGAGGAGAAGCGCCGCCGCATCGGCCACGAGTTCATTGCCATCTTCGAAGAAGAGGCCAAACACATCCCCGACGCGCGCTTCCTCGCCCAGGGCACGCTCTACCCCGACGTCATCGAGTCCA
>DAONEV010000111.1:0-11772 GCA_035403265.1 Thermoanaerobaculaceae bacterium
AGCAGCATCCCCTGGTCCTCGTCCGGGAGGTAGCCGGTCGGCATCCTCCAGTAGAAGAAGACCATTCCGGCGACGATCAGGACGAAGACGGCGACGAACCGCAGCTTTCGCCCGAGTATGCCGGCGACCCCGCGGGTGTAGGTGTCGCGCGCACGGAAGAAGGCGTGGTCGAACCAGGTGAAGAAGGGACGCAGGAGCTTGAAGCCGGTCTCGGCGGCCTCGTGCCCCTTCTCCACGGGCCGGAGCAACGACGCGCAGAGCACGGGCGAGAGGACGAGGGCGACGACGACCGAGAGCAACATCGAGGCAATGACCGTCACCGAGAACTGGCGGTAGATGACGCCGGTCGAGCCCGGGAAGAACATCATCGGCGCGAACACAGCGGCCAGGACCAGGCCGATGCCGATCAGGGCGCTCTGGATCTCGGCCATTGACCTGGCAGTCGCCTCCCTCGGCGGCAGCCCTTCCGTGCCCATGATGCGCTCGACGTTCTCGACGACCACGATGGCGTCGTCGACCAGGAGCCCGATCGCGAGCACCATCGCGAACATCGTCAGCATGTTGATCGAGTAGCCGGCGAGCCCGAGCACGCCGAAGGTCCCGAGGATCACGACCGGCACCGCGATCGTCGGCACCAGAGTCGCCCGAATGTTCCCCATGAACAGATACATGACCAGGAAGACCAGGACGATCGCCTCGAGCAACGTCTTGACGACCTCCCAGATCGCAACCTTGACGAACGGCGTGGTGTCGTAAGGGTAGACGACCCTCATGCCGGGCGGGAAGTAGCGCGACAGCTCGGCCATCTTCGCCTTGATGAGCTTGGCGGTCTCGACGGCGTTGGCCCCCGCCTCCTGGCGCACGGCGAGGACGCCCATCGGCTTGCCGTTGTACGCCGACTTGACGTCCGGCAGCTCCATGCCGAGCTCGGTCCGCCCGACGTCTCTGACACGGACCATCGAGCCGTCCGGGTTGGTGCGCAGCGGGATGGACGCGAACTCCTCCGGGGTCACCAGGAGCGACTGGACGAGGATCGAGGCGTTGAGCCGCTGCCCGGGCACCGCGGGGGCGCCGCCGAGCTGGCCGGCGGAGACCTCGACGTTGTAGGCGCGCACGGCCGCCACGACGTCGTCGGAGGTCATCCCGTACTTGGTGAGACGGTCGGGGTCGAGCCAGATCCGCATCGAGTACGCGGCGCCGAAGACCTCCACCTCGCCGACCCCCGGGACACGGGCGAGCCCCGGCTGGATGCTCGACACCGAGTAGTCGGAAAGGTCTGCCATGCTCTGGCTTCCGTCGGTCGTGATGCCGACCATGAGCAAGTAGTTGCGCGTCGACTTGGAGACCGTGACGCCCTGCTTCTGCACCGTGTCGGGAAGAGCCGGCATGGCGAGCTGGAGCTTGTTCTGCACCTTGGCCCAGGCGAGGTCCGGGTCGGTGCCAGGGGAGAACGTCAGCGTGATCTGGACCGAGCCCGACGAGTCGCTCGTGGAGTACATGTAGAGCATGCGGTCGAGCCCCGTCATGTTGGTCTCGATGATCTGGGTGACGCTGTCCTCGACGGTCTTGGCCGAGGCGCCCGGGTAGATGGCCCGGATCGAGATCGACGGCGGCGCGATCGGCGGGTACTGGGAGATCGGCAGGTTGTAGATCGCGAGACCTCCGCCCAGCATCATCGCGATCGCGATGACCCAGGCGAAGACGGGTCGTTCGAGGAAGAACTTCGACATGGCCGCCCTCCCCTACTTCGTCACGGCGCCCGGCGCTGACGCCGGCGGCGCTGGCGGGGTGTACGGCACCGCGGTGACCGGCACGCCAGGGCGGATCCTCTGCAGACCGTCCACGATGAGCTGATCGCCGGCGGCAAGCCCGTTGGTGACGAGCCACTTGTCGCCAATGGCACGTTGCACCTCGAGAATCCGCAGCTCGACCTTGCCGTCCTTGCCGACGACCATGGCGATCGGGTCGCCCTTGGGGTTGCGAGTGACGCCCATCTGGGGCGCCAGGATCGCGGCCTCGTCGGCGCCCTGCTCGACGACCGCCCGCACGAACATGCCGGGCAGCAGGATGTGGTCGGGGTTCGGAAAGACCATGCGCAACGTGACCGACCCGGTCGAGGGCTCGACGGTCACGTCGGCGAACTTGAGCGTGCCCTGGAGCGGATAGGGAGTGCCGTCCTCCAGCAGGAGCCGGACCTGGCTCTGGTCTCTGGCGCCCTGCCGCAGCTTGCCGCTGGCAAAAGCCCGCCGTAGGCGCAGCATCTCGGCGCTCGACTCCGTCACGTCGACGTAGATCGGGTCGAGCTGCTGCACGACCGCCAGTGCGACGGGCTGGTACGCCGCCACCAACGCCCCCACGGTCACGCTCGAGCGACCGATGCGGCCGGAGATCGGCGACTTGATCGGCGTGTACGCCAGGTTGATGCGGGCGCTCTCCAGGGCGGCCCTGGCCGCGGCCACGGTGGCCTCGCCCGTCGCGAGCGCCGCCACGGCGTTGTCGAGGTCCTGCTGGCCGGCCGCGCGGACGGCGACCGCTTGCTGGAGACGCTCGGCCTGTGAGCGCAACGCCGGCACCCTGGCCTCCGCCACCGCAAGTGCGGCCTGCGCCTGGTCGACCGCCGCCTGGTACTGCGCCGGGTCGATCTGGTAGAGCACCTGGTCGGCCTTGACGTCTCCTCCCTCTTCGAAGCGGCGCTGCTGGATGATGCCGCTGACCTGCGGTCGGACCTCGGCCACAAGGTAGGCCGAGGTTCTGCCTGGCAGCTCCGTCGTCAGCACAATCCGCTCCGGCGCGAGCGTCACGACACCCACTTCCACGGGTCCCCGTGGCGCTTGCGTAGGTCCCTTCTGCCCGCATCCAGTCGAGGCCACGACGGCGACCACGGCGACGATGACGGCGGTTGGCAGTACTGGGGCAGGGGTTGTTCTCATGTTCTCTCCATCTATCCACGAAGGGCCTTCGGGCCGTGCCCGGTCAATGCCGATCTCGAGCCTCGATGAGGCATCTCATGGGAAAAGGCCCCGGTCCCGCCGCTGCGCAGCCCGCGGGACCGGGGAAGAAGTGGAAAAAGGCCGGTGACACGAGGAGCCACCGACATCGATGCCTGCTGACTGACCGGTCCACCCGGATCGATGCCGGTCCGGAATGGACCAGGCCGGAACCTCATGACCTCACCTGTGAAGAGAGACGCCTCAGGGGCATGTCGAGCCCATCTTTCAGACTCTGGTCGGTCTGCGATGCATACCGTCGACCAGTTGGCCGCCGTGAGACCATCGCCGCCGCGACGCCGCGAGCGACGAGGCCTTCGACGCTCACGCCCGGAAAGCTTCGGCCCGCCAACAGCCACTCGGATGCCTCCAGCAACTTCTCGGCTTCGTTTCCTCTGCCAGACCAACCCAACTGCACCGTTGCCCTCCCCCGCGGCCGCGCTCGACAGGTCAGCGTCGAGCCTATATATATCGTACGCTATATTAGCTGAGATGATCCATCTGTCAAGTCCTCAAAGCGTCAGGCCAACGACTGCGTGACCCGCCCCGCAAGCCCGTCGAGGACCATGGATAGCATCCCCTCGACGAGATCATCCGCCCTCAGACCTGCCATTTCGAACAGCCGAGGGCGGCTTGCGGCCTCCATGAAACCGATCAGCACCATGACGGCGTGCCTGGGATCGCACGGTCGGAGCTCGCCGCTCGCAACACCTTCCTCGACGAGATCCTGAAGCTGGCGGAGCATCCTCGTGACGATGGCGCGAAAGTCGAACGGGGGTGCTGCTTCCGGCGGTCCAGAGAGAATCGCCTCGACGACCCAGGCGAGATCGGCGAACTCCCGGCGGACGGCGACGTTCGCGAGGCAGTAGCGGCGAATCCGCTCGACGACACTCGCCGTTTCCTTGAATGCCTCGAGGCGAGCCGCGTCGACCTTCTCGACGCCCTCCCGCACGAGCGCGAGGAAGAGCCCTTCCTTGTTGCCGAAGTGATAGTAGAGAACCGGCGCCGTGACCCCGGCCGCCCGCAGGATGTCCCTCACCGTGGTCGCCGCGTATCCCTTGACCGCAAACAGGCCCACGGCCGCTGCGAGCAGGCGTTCCCGCCCGCCGACATCGTGCTCTCCTGTCGCCTTCTTTCTCGGCATCGCTGTGTCTCGGCGGCCCGTTCATCGGTGCCGCGCCACACGCTAACGTACGTTATAGCACTCCCAAGAGCAAGCCGACAGACCGTGATCCCCACCTCGTGATCGGCCGGATGACGCCCAGGCCGAAGCCGGGCGCGACCCGCGCGACGCGGTCGTTGCAACGCCGCAGGTCTCGCCCGTCAGGCGAGGTCGCAGCTCAGGCCGGCGGCGCGGAAGATGGTCGCGACGGCACGCAGGTCAGAAACGGCGGGAACCGGGGGGTCGATGGGCGACGGCCGGCCCAGCTCCTCGTACTTGCTGCGGCCAAGTGGGTGGTAGGGCTCCAGGTCGAGGCGCGTAAGACCGAGCTCCAGGACCAGCGTCGCCACCGCCTCCACGTTCGTCCGGTCGTCGGTGCACCCTGGCACCACCGGGAAACGCACCACGACCCGCGAAGGATCGCACGCCGCGAGCCAGCGCAGATTGGAGAGGATGCGCGCGTTGTCGGCGCCCGTTTGCTCACGATGGCGCCCGGGATCGAGGATCTTGAGGTCGAACAGCCAGAGGTCCACGAGTGGCCAGGCCGATGCGAGGGTCTCCGCCGGGGCATGTCCGCAGGTCTCGACGGCGGTGTGGATCCCACGCTCGCGGCACTCTTGCAGCAGCTCCAGAAGAAATGGGGCCTGTGCGAACGGCTCGCCACCCGAGAACGTCACCCCTCCCCCGGAGTTTCGGTAGAACGGCAGGTCGGCCGCCACCTGGGCGACAACGTCGTCTGTGGTCATGACAGT
Organism: Thermoanaerobaculaceae bacterium; assembly: GCA_035403265.1. Lineage (GTDB taxonomy): Bacteria > Acidobacteriota > Thermoanaerobaculia > Thermoanaerobaculales > Thermoanaerobaculaceae > JAAYVZ01. The sequence goes on from DAONEV010000111.1 coordinate 4,902, forward strand.
CCCGACATCGGCCCACGCCGACTCCAGGCAGGTGCGCACGCACGCGGCATTCTCGCAAACCCGGCACCGCTCGCGGCACACTCGTGGCCGGCCGTCTTCCTCGACGATCGCCCCGTGCGGGCACGCCTCGAGGCATCGTCGGCAACCCCGGCACCGGGCCGAGATCAATCGCAGCTCCCGCTGGGCGTGCTGGGACTCGGGGTTGCAGCACCAGGCACAGCGCAGCGGGCAGCCCTTCAGGAACACGAGCGTCCGGATCCCCGGCCCGTCGTGCACGGCGTAGTGCTGCAGGTTGAAGACCAACCCGTTCATCGGGTACGCCCCAGGGCGAGAACCCGACCCCGGCTCACAGGCAGTGCTCGGTGCGGGAAATGACCTGGTCCTGCAGGGCGCGGGACATCTCGACCCAGTACGCGGAGAAGCCAGCGACCCGCACCACGAGGTCGCGGTAGCGCTCGGGGTGGACCTGGGCGTCGCGCAGCATCTCGGAGTCGACGACGTTGAACTGCATGTGGAAGCCCGGGCCGTCGAAGTACGTCTTGATGAGCGCCAGCAGGTTACGGGACCCGCGCTCGCCGGCGAGCGCCGTGGGGTGGAACTTGAGGTTGAGCAGGCCGCCGCGGATCTGGGTGTGGTCGACCTTGACCGAGGAGCGCACCACCGCCGTCGGTCCCTTGCGGTCAGTGCCGGGGTACGCCGAGGTCACGCCGTCGGCCAGGGGCTCGCCGGCCCGCCTGCCGTCGGGAAAGGCCCCGCACGCCTTGCCAAACGGTACCGGGGTGGAGATCGCGAGCATCGACGGGTCGTAGGGCACGCCGAGATAGTTGTCCTGGCCGCGCACCCAGGCGCAGTAGTCGGCGAACAGCTCGAGGAACAGGTCGTCGACATACGGGTCGTCGTTGCCCCACTTGGGCGCATCCCCGGCCCGCTTGCGCAGCGCCTCGTGGCCCTTCCAGTCGGCGGCCACCCCAGCCCGCAGCTCGTCGAGCGTGCAGGCACCGTCATTCATCACGAGTCGGCGGATCGCGGCCAGGGAGTTGGCAACGTTGACGAGCCCGGACGACAGGGAGGTCGGGGTGTGGTTGTTGCGCGCTCCGCCGTCGTCCATGCACCGACCGCGCTCGAGGCAGTCGCGCACGAAGACCGAGCAGAACACCAGGGGCACGGTCTGGCGGTGGGCGAGCATGACGTAGTTCCAGTACTGCTGCCAGCTCCGCACCGCCCGGTGCATCTTCTCGAGGTACGAGGCAACGACGTCCTCGTAGGTGGCGAGCGGACGCGACTCGAACAGGCGGATGCCGGTGAGCGGGTCGACGCCATCCCCGAGGGTGAGGTCGATGAGCTTGCCGTGATTCACGAAACCCGCCTGCACGACACCGTACGACAGCCCCTCCAGGGTGGGCTCGGTGCACCCACCCATCGCGGCATGCTTGCGGATGACATCGAGGGGCAGCCCCGAGGTCTTGGCCTCATGCTCGACGAAGACCCGCTGGTTGAAAAACGCCGGGTACCCGACGCCGGTCTTCACGCACTCGGCAGCCTTGAGCAGGAACGCCTCGGAAGCTCCCTCGGCCCACCACACCGAGAGCGTGGGCTGGGTCATCTGCATGTTGATCTGGGCCTGCAGGCAGGCCAGCGAAACCGGGTTGTCGGCCGGCTTGCCGTCGCCGTCGATGCCGCCCAGGATGAGGTTCTGGAAGAGGTTGCCGTGCCCCAACCCCTGCCAGGACAGGCTCGCCACATACTCGATCTGGGTCATCTTGACGAACAGCTCTTCCAGCAGCTCCACCGCACCGTCGAAGGCGATCCCCGAGTCGGACGAGTAGTAAGGCCCGAGGAGCATGTCGAGCCGCCCCGGGGAAAACCCCAGGTGCGCCCCTTCGAGGTGCCCGAGCAGGTAGGTGAACCAGAACGCCTGCACGGCCTCGCGGAAGCTGCGTGGTGGTTGCGCCGGCACGCGCCGGCAGGTCTCCGCCAGCTCCGACAGCTCCCGTCGGCGGGTCGGGTCGGGCTCGGCGGCGGCCAGCCGCTCGGCCTCCGCCGCGTGCCTGGCCGCATACGCCAGGGCGCCCTGTAGCGCCCGGCGGGCCGCGCGCCAGAAGTGCAGCGGCTGCGCGTCACGGATCGCCCCGGGACGGAACGTCGAAATGCGCGCCTCGACCTCGGCGAGGACCGCCTCGTAGCCTCGCCCCAGGGCGGTCTGGTAATCGAGGACCAGTCGGCCTTCGGGACAGGGATCGTGGGGCGCCGTGTACAGCCCCACCGCCCAGCCGTCCTCGATGAAGCGGGCGTCGGGGAACTCACGCTTCCACAGACGGTCCCCCACCTCCATCAAGCACTTGTCCTCCCAGTACTCGCAGATCTCCCGGAGCTCGGCCAGCTCGCCCGCTGAGATCAGGAACTTGCCCGACAGCAGGGCGTACCCCTCGGCGGCTGCCCGGGCGTGGGCCGAGGCGATGCCGCCACCAATGCCCTGGTCGATATGCTTCTGCTGGGCATCCTGCTCCTGCTGCCGGAGCTCGCGCAGAAACGGCCCGGCCGCGTAGTTGGCGTAGGGGATGGCGCCGCGGATGTGGCGGGTCTTGTTGCCCGCCAGACGGTCCTCGGGATGGATGACCGCCGTCAGGCGCTCGAGGGCGAAGGCATGGTCCTCGGCCCGGCGCTCCAGGGCCTCCAGTCCGTCACTCTGACGGTGAGACGCCGTGAGGTGCCGGATGTACTCGATGTCGACATGGAGCGACGCCTCCAGGTAGCGTTGCTTGAGGAACGCCGAGCGTGGCGTCGACGGCCGCGCCTTGACCTCGCGCGGCGTGAATGTGTCGAGACTCATTGGTTCCTCCCCCGCAGGCCTCACAACACCGACTCGTACACCGCTCCGTTGGGGCTGGGCGGCACGTGCGACGCCAGCTTGTGGATGATAGCCTCGATCTCCGGCAAGGCGTCGTGGAAGCACTCGACCAGACGGGACTCGAACGCGGTGCCAGCGTCATCGTCGATGGCCTTCACGGCCTCCACCTGGGGCCACGCCCGCTTGTACGGCCGCTGGGAGAGGAGGGCGTCGAAGACATCCGAGAGCGCGACGATCCGACCTTCGATGGGGATCTCGTCGCCGCTCAGGCCGCGGGGGTAGCCGCGGCCATCCCAGCGCTCGTGGTGGGTGAGCGCAATCAGCGCCGCCGTTCGCATCAGCGCCGAGTCATGCCCGGAAAGCAGCTCGGCGCCGATCGTCGTGTGGGTGCGCATCACGGCCCACTCCTGGTCGTCAAGCCGCCCGGCCTTGAAGAGGATGCGGTCGGGGATGCCGATCTTGCCTATGTCGTGCATCGGGCTGGCGGCCAGGATGAGGTCGCACTGCGGCCGCTCGAGGCCGGCTGCCTCCGCCAGGCACAGCGCAAACTGGCTCATGCGAAGCAGGTGCAGGCCAGTGCCCTGGTCCCGGAACTCGGCGGCCCGACTCAAGCGGTGGATGACCTCCAGGCGGCTGTCGGCCAGCTCCAGGGTGCGCTCGCGGACCTTCTCCTCCAGGATCTGGTTCTGCTCCAGAAGGTCCCGCTGCAGCAGGCGCACCTCCAGCATGTTGCGGATCCTGTTCACGACCTCGAGATGGTCGAAGGGCTTGGTGATGAAGTCGCGGGCACCGACGCGCAAGGCGCGCAGCTTGGTTTCACGGGTGCTGTCGGCGGTGAGCACGAGGATCGGCATGAACTCGTCGAGGCGGGCGTCCCGAAGTTGCTCCATGACCTGAAAACCGTCGAGGTAGGGCATGTGGAGATCGAGCAAGAGGAGGTCGGGCTGGAAGCCGTGACAGCTCTCCACGACCCGTCGCGAGTCCGTGACCGAGAGCGTGTGGCCGTACCCCTCCCCTTCCAGGATTTTCTCCAGGAGCAGGAGGTTGGCTTCCTGGTCGTCGACGATGAGGATGCGTGACTCCAGAATCCTCTCAGGAGCGATCATGGTCCCTCCCGCATTGCCTCCCAGCATACCTCCCAAGTGCAAACGCGCGTCACCGACCGGCCGCAACACGGCATCCGTCCCGGCGGGCGCCGGCGACGCGGCCGGTTGGCGAGCGGTTTGGATGGACGGAAAGACCCGGGGTCCGGAGGCTGCGACCCCGAGCCCGGGGGCCCGCGTGGAGGAAGGCTACTCGTAGCGAAGTGACTCGATGGGGTCCAGGCGCGCCGCCTTTCCAGCCGGGTAGATGCCGAAGAAGACGCCGACCACGGAGGCAAAACCGAAGGCCAGGAAGACGGCCCAGATCGGCACGTGGGCGGCAGGGAAGCCGGGAATCGCCGCTGCACCGAGCGCCCCCATCCCCCACCCCAGGAAGATGCCGACCGTGCCACCGAGGGCCGAGAGGGTGATCGCCTCGATGAGGAACTGCATGAGCACGTCGGCGCGCCGGGCGCCGACCGCCTTGCGCACGCCGATCTCGCGGGTGCGCTCGGTGACCGAGACCAACATGATGTTCATGATGCCAATGCCACCAACCAGAAGGGCGATCCCGACCACGGCGCCGACCACCTTGGTGATCGTGCCGAGGATGGTCGAGGTGGTCTTGAGGATCTCCTCCTGCAGCAGGATCTCGAAGTCGTTCGAGATGCCCTTGCTCAGGCCGTGGCGATCCCGGAGGATGGCGGTCATGAGCTCCTTGGCGCGGTCCACGTCCTCGGGAGCGCGCGCCTTGAAGTCGAGGCGGATCTGCCGCAGCGCATCCTCACCGTAGATCTCGCGCGCAGTCGAGAACGGGATGATCACCAGGCTGTCGCGGTTCTGACCGAGGAACTCGCCCTTCTTCTCCATCACGCCGATGATCGTGTAGGTGGCGCGTCCAACCGAGATGTCGACGCCCAAAGGCTCGCTTGGCAGGCCGAGGTCCTCGACCACCTTGCCGCCCACCAGGCACACCCTCGCGCGGTTCTTCTGGTCGAGGTCGGAGAAGAAGCGGCCCTTCTCGACCCAGTGATTGACGACCTCCTGGTACGACGCCCCGACGCCGAAGATGAACGGGGTCGCCGAGCGGTCACGCACGCGCACCCGCTCGCCGGTGAGGAAGATCGGCGTGAAGGCAGCGATTTCGGGTACCCGTTCGAGGATCGACTGCCCGTCCTCGTAGGTGAGGCGAATGTCACGCCCGGCGTGGTCGGGGTTGTTGGGGTCGTTGTTGGGTACGACGAGGATGTAGGTGGCGCCGACACCCTGGAGCTGGTCGGAGATCCAGAAGTTGAGCCCCTGGACGATCGAGACGACGGCGATCACCGCCGCCACCCCGATGATGATCCCCAGGGTGGTGAGAAACGAGCGCATCTTGTTGGCCAGAATCGAGCGCAGGGCAATGCGGAAGTTCTCGTAGAGCACGGCTCACCCCTCGGTCATCGTCACGACTTCGGCGGCGTCGGCGTGCGGGCCGCCTGGCGGTGCACCGGATTGCCGTCCTTGAGCTTGCGCAGCTCCTTGTACGGCCCCGTGACGACTTCCTCTCCGGCCTTCAGGCCGTCCTTGACCTCCACCCAGAGCTCATCCTGGATGCCCGTCTTGACCTCGCGCCGCTGCGTCTCGCCGCCGGCCAGGAGATAGACCGCGCTCACCTCGTGTTGCGTGGTGTCGCCCTCCTTGCGCTCGACCTCCTGGCCCTTGGTGTCGAGCCATCGGGTCTGCACCGCCTGCAGCGGCACCGCGACGACGTCCGGCGCCGTGGCCGTGCGGATCTCCACCTTGGCGGTCATGCCGGGCTTGACCCGCGGGTCGGGCGTGGCCAACGCCACCTTCACCCGGAATTTCACGACGTCGCCCTTCTTGAGGCCCGAGGAGCCGATCTCCACGACCTTGCCGCCCAGCGGCTGGTCGGGGAGGGCGTCCACCTTCACAGTCGCCTCCTGGCCAAGCGCCACCTGCACAACCTCCGACTCGGCCACCTCCACCTCGGCCAGCAGCTCGGAGAGGTCGCCGATCACCATCAGCACCGAGCCCGAGAAGTTCATGGTGCCCATCATCGCGGTCTCGCCCTTCTCGACGTTGAGCGCCGTGACGAGGCCGTCCATGGGCGAGCGGATGGTGGTACGCGCCAGCTCGTCGAGCGCCCGCTCGTAGGCGGAGCGAGCCTGACGGATCGACTCGTCCTGCGCCCGCTCGGCGATCTCGCTGCTCTCGGCCGCCAGTTGTGCCCGCTCCAGCGCCTCCTGGGAAACCACGCCGTCGGCCAGCAACTGTCTGGACCGCCTCAGGGTCAGCTCGGCGTTGGCACGCTCGACGCGGGCCCGCTCGAGGTTGATCGTGGCCTGGTCGAGGAGCGCCTTGGCCTGATCGCGCGCCGCCAGGTACTGCTGCTTCTCGATCTCGACCACCACCTGGCCGGCCTTGACCGCATCGCCCTCACGCACCGGCAGTGCCACGATCTCGCCGATCACCTTCGCCTGAACCTCGACCTTGGTCTTCGGGTTGATCTCGCCGGTGCCCTTGACCCTGGCGATCACGGTGCGGACTCCGGCCTTCTCGACCTCCACCGCCGGGCCCTTGCCGTTCGACGAACGCATCGAGCCCCAGACCACGAGGGCCAAGGCGACGACCACCGCGAGCGCAACCAGTAGCTTGGTCCTGCTCATCACAACCTCATTGCAGGAAAGCCATTCCGACCTTGACGACCGTCCAGGCGCCCCAGACCACGGCGACGAGGCCGACAGCTTGACCCCGCCTGAGCTTGCCGCTGATCTCCAGGGCCAGGACCACAAGGACCCACTGCCACAGGTTGAAGAGGTCGAGGATGTCAGCGGCGGCCACGATCGCCCGGTGGACGCCGGAACCGAGCCAGGACCCGAGGCTGGAGCGCACCAGATGTGGGATCTCGGTGGCAATGATCGCGTTGCGCGGCCAGGCG
>DAONEV010000112.1:0-11728 GCA_035403265.1 Thermoanaerobaculaceae bacterium
GATCCCCGAGACCATGGCCGAGAACAGGAAGACGATCGGCATCAACGGCGTCGACCACCAGGGGTTGGCCTTGACCGAGCCGAAGATGAAGCCGACGTAGCCGTGGAGCAGGAACGCCGACGGCACGCCGATGATCGTGATGATTCGCGCCAGCTTTTCGTCGATCTTCAGGGACTGGGGCGAGATGTTGTCGACGCCCAGGCTCATGATCCTGTAGAGAAGCCGGAGCGCGCCCCTGGAGGAGCGGGCCCGCAGCACGATCTCCTCCCGGTAGTCGAGCCAGATCTCCAGCACGAGCACGACCATCAGGTACCACAGGTAGACGAAGCCGAACATCGCCATCGCCGAGCTGGTGTGTGGCGTCAGGTACATCTCGAGTGAGCGCTCGGGGTGGCCGAGGTGGAGCTGGAGAGGCAGCGGCGCCACGAGCAGGAACGCCAACGCCGTGAGCAGCGCCAGGCGGTAGGTGGGCTTGACCGCCTCGACCCGGAAGACCTTCTCCAGGGACGCCAGGATGAAGGCGCCGGCCACCAGCCCGGTGATGAAGGGGTAGAGAACGATGAGGATCGACCACTGGAGCTCGATCTCGTTCGGGTACATGAAGCCCTGGACCTGCTGAAGGATTGTCTCCATGCCCGCCCCCTAGCGTACCGACCCGTCGAGGGCGGCGTAGTAGACCTTGGACCCGGTGGCCATCTGCGGTTTCAGGACGTGCACGGTGTGGGTGCGCAGGAACTCGTGGATGGGGTCGGTCGGGCTCTTGAGGTCGCCGAGCCGCCGCGCCCCGGTCGGGCAGGTCTCGCAGCACGCCGTCGTCAGCCCCCTGGTGATGCGGTGGTAGCAGAGCGTGCACTTGTTCACGGTGTGGCTCCGAGGGTCGATGAACCGGCAGCCGTAGGGGCACGCCTGGACGCAGTAGCGGCACCCAAGACAGTAGGTCGTGTCCACGAGGACGACCCCGTCCGGGCTCTCGAAGGTGGCACCCACCGGGCAGACCTGCACGCACGGCGAGTGCGCGCAGTGGTTGCACAGCTTCGGCACGAAGAAGCTCTTTGCTCCCTTGTCCGGCTGGCTCAGCTCCGGGAAACCGTCGTACCCGCCGTTGGGGGAATCCACGAGCGGGTGCTCGAGATCCCCTTCCGGCACGCGGTAGCGTTCCACCCAGGTACGGAAGTAGTAGGGCTCGCGGGGCACGTCGTTCTCGGTCTTGCAGGCACGCACGCAGTTGCCGCAGCCAATGCATGCGCCGATGTCGATGGTCATCGCCCACCAGTGCTCCTGGAGGCGATAGCCCTCCGCCTTCTCGGGCGTACCCGCCAGGACCTCCTCGAGGGCCGCGGCTGCGGCCCCCGTGAGCAGTAAGAGCGCGCTTCCCTTCTGCAACAGCTCGCGTCGGGTCGTGGGCATCGCTCTCCTCCTACTGGACTTTCGGGTTGTGGGGCCGATGGCACGAGGTGCATGCCTGCCCGTCGCCGTGCTCGGACGGATCGACCTGCGGGAAGCTCGTCGGCTTGGCGGCGTTCGGCAGGTGACAGATCAGGCAGGTGGCCTTGGGGTCGGGGCGCCTGGCCTGTACCGTCGCAGGATCTCCCGCATGGGCCGCCAGCGCGCCGTGGCACGCCTCGCAGCCGACGCCGGCATGGGCGCCGCCCTTCCGCAACGCGACCACCTCGTCGTGGCACTCTTCGCACGCCTCGCGGCCGGCGAAGACGAGCGGACGGCTCTGGTTGTCCGCCAGCGCGCCGGTGCGGAAGTGCCCCAGCTCGCCGAAGCCGGCCGGGACGAAGATGGCGCGCAGCACGACGAACCCCACCACCCCGGCTGCGAACAGTCCGGCCATGCGCAGCAGGTGCTCCGTGTCCTTGAAGAAGTGGCTCACCGAGGGCTCCCCCTTTCCCCGGTCCAGGGATGGCGACCGCGCTCGTCCCCACAGAAGCGCACGATTAGCCCGCTGTCGCCCGCCCCACCGTGACCTCTAGCGGAAGGTACATTTCAGGACCCGCTTCACTTCCCCAGCATATGGCCCGGCCTCCCCGACGGCAAGCCTCCGGGACGAGCTGCTGTCACCTCCGAGCACCGATCACCGGCCACTGACCGGGGGCGCGGGCTTGTTGTGCACGAGCATGTACCGCGCGGTCTCGTAGAGGCCGCGGCACAGCGCCTGCATCCTGGCCGTCTCGTCCGGATGGGCGGCCGCCTGGTCGGTCACCGGGTCGGCTGACCGCAGGTCGTGAAGGGTGGGCGTGCCACCGTCGCGGGGCATGCGCAGGTAGAAGCGCTCGCCGAGCAGGCCGATCTCCGGCACACGGAACTGGTCGGTCATGGTGAAGGCATAGCGGCGGTCGTCGAAGCGCGGATCGAGGAGGTCCCGCCCCAGGGTCGTGTTGTAGTATGGCGTACCGGTCAGCCCCGCCACCGTGGGCAGCACGTCCACCTCGCTCGCCACCGTGTCGATGCTCCGCCCGGGCCCAAGCAGCCCCGGCGCGTAAATCAACAGTGGCACCTGGAAGCGCACCAGCGCCAGCTCGGCGGTGCCGTAGGGCAGGTGGGCGGCGCTTCCTGGCAGGCCGTGGTCGCCGAGCAGCACGAAGACGGTGTTGGCGAAGTAGGGTTCCTTGCGCGCTTGCTCGAAGAACCAGCCGAGGCTGTGGTCCAGGAACCGGAAGGCGTTGAGCTCGGGTAGCGAGACGAAGCCCGCCCGGCGCAGCTCCGCCTCGTCGGCTTGCACCATCTGGAAGCCGCGGTTGTCGTTCGGGATGGTGTACGGCCGGTGGTGCCCGGAGGTGTGGATGACGGCGAAGAACGGGCGGTCCCTGACCTCCCGCAGCGTCTGGTTGGCGGCCTCGAAGAGGCTCAGGTCCGAGATCCCCCAGACGTCCACCCGCGGCGCCTTGTAGCTCCCCTCCTCGAACAGCCGCAGTCCGGCCAGGTTACCCGACAGGAGCCCGCGGACGTTGCCCCAGGTGGCCGAGCCACCCAGGAAGTAGAGCTTCTCGTACCCGTCGAAGGCGTTGATGATGGTGTGCTGCTTGACCGCCAGCGGGTTGCGGGAGGAGGTCTCGTTGACCTCCACGTCGGGGATGCCGGTGACGAGCGTGAAGACGGACCGCGCCGTGCCGTGGGCCGGCACGAAGAAGCGACGGAACAGGATGCCGTCTGCAGCCAGGCCGTCGAACGCCGGGGTGCCGTGCATGGGGTTGCCGAAGCACGAGACCTTGTAGGTGGCGAGCGACTCGACGAGGATCACGACGACGTTGACCCGCTTGCCACCGACCATCCCGCTCGGGGCCTCGGTTCGCGTGTAGTCCAGCTTCCCCGCATCGGGGTGGGCGACCCCCAGATAGTCAGCCAGCAGCGGGTAGCTCGCCCGGACCTTGGCGAGATCGAACGACTCCCGCCGGTGCTGCAGGGTGTCGGCGAACAGCAGCAACGGATTCAGCGCGAGGGCCGAAATGAAGGCATTCGAGGAGAAGTAGGCATCCGACCAGCGCAAGGGGTAGTAGGAGAGCTTGCCGTAGAGGCAGCCGGCCATCACCACGCCGCACAGGCTCGCCGCGGTGAGGCGCCGCCATCCGGCCAACCTTGAAGGCCTCGCGAACGCCGGGCGGCGCACCAGCGCGCGCACACCGAACCAGGTCCCTGCCCCGACCAGCAGGAGGCCCAGCAAACCCCATCCCACCGGGTAGCTCTCCCACATCATGCGGCCCGAGACCTGGGGGTCCTCGATGTACTGCAGCGCCGCGGCGTTGAGCCGCGATTCCAGGTAGCCGTAGTGCCCGAGGTCCACGATGTGGGCGAACACCACGACCAGTGTCCAGAAGGTGAAGTGGGCCTGCCAGGCGACGGCCGCCCAGCGGCGCCGCCAGGGGTCGAACCAGTCGAACCCACCCAGCAACAGGAACGGCAGGCTGATGAGCACGGCCAGGCGCAGGTCGAACTTGGCGCCGACCCAGAAGGCCCGCAGCAGCTCGCCTGCCGGCACGGGCTCGGAGGGATTCGAGAAGATCCTCCAGAAGGCAAGGCGGAAGAGGCTCATCAGGGTGACCTGCGCGGTCACCAGCGGCATCGAGAGCCGCACCGGGCGCGGCAGTGATCCCCAGAGCTGTCGAGTCGGACCCACCGGGACACCCCCTGGCCCTGGTACCACAGGGCTATGCGCCTGTCAAAGACAACCTCTGGGCGTCGACCTCCGTTCGCCAACACCAACACGAACAGCGTTGGAGCCGCTTGTCTGTCGCGACTGCTCCGGTATGAGGCGGCGCAATCCAGGTCGGGTCAGTAATACCCCTCCTACACGTTCTCGCCGAGGGTGCCGGCCACCCACTGCACGTTGACGCCGGTCACCGCATAGTCGCGCCGGGCCTTGGCCAGGTTGCCCCGCGCGGCCATCAGATTGAGCTGGGCATCCTCGACGTCCAGACGGGTCTTCACCCCCAGCTCGTAGCCCTTCTCGGCCATGTCGAGCAGGCGCTCTGCCTGCTCGACCGTTCCCTCAAGCGCTTTCATGGTCTGGGAGGCGACCTCCAGGGCGTCGAGCGCCTGCCGGACCTGGAGCGCCACCGACTGCTTGAGCTGCTCGAGCTGCAGGCCCGCGGTCGCGAAGTCACTTTGTGCCTGCGCCACCTTGCCGCGGGTCTCGAGCCCGTCGAAGACCGGGAATCGGAGGTAAACGCCGAGGTTCCAGACACGACCTGAGGACTTGGCGAAGCCATTGTCGATCCACCTGCCCCCGTACCCCCCGCGCAGATCGAGGCGCGGCTTGTCGGAGGAAGCCGAGATCTTCACGAGCTCGCGATAGACCTCTCGCTGGTGACCGGCCGTCTCGACTTCTGGGCGGTTCGCGACCGCCGTGGCCAGGAGCTCGGAGTACACCGGCGCGGCCATGGGCTCGGGGACCAGGCTGCCCTGGGCATCGACCTCCAGCCCCTCCTCGGCGAGCAGGAACCCGAGCTGCTCGCGGGCGGTGCGTACGTTGTTGGCCGCGAGGATCGCCTCGGGCCGGGCGTTGTCGAGAGCCACCCGCGCCGCCAGCACGTCGTAGTCGGTGGCCACGCCCGCCTCGTTCCGACGCGTCGCCTCGTCGAGGTGCCGCTGCTTCTGCTCGACGTTGCGCCCGGCAATGCCTTCCAGCTCCTTGGCCAGCAGCACGTTGTAGAACGCCGCCGTGACGTCCCGCCGGACCGCCTGTCGCCACAGGCGGAGCTGGTCCTCGGCCGTCGCCAGGCCGACCTTGGCGCCACGGATGGCGGCCCCGACCTTCCCCCAGGTGAACAGCGCCTGCTCCATGCCGATGTCCCAGGTGCGGACGTCCTGCTGGAAGGAGAAGAACTGCTTGAACTCGGAGGGCAGGCCCTTGAGGTAATCCTGCTGGCTGGCGTCGTACTGACGCAGCCCGCCGGCGGTCAGGGTGACATGCGGGAAGGCACCGGCTCGCGCCTCAACGTACTTGCCGCGCACCCAGTTGCCGTACTCCTCGGCCTTCTTGATATCACGGTTCTTGTCGGCCGCGATCTGCAGGGCCTGCTCCAGGGTGACGGTCCTGGTGGGGGCTGCCTGCTGCGCCAGGGCCGGGACCGCGACCAGGCCGGACAGCACCATCACCAGCAGCGCGGCGGCAGCGGCCTTGGCAGCCTCGTGGGCCTCGAACTGCGACTTGGCCATGTGCCTGTGCACCCACTGGGCGAAGTCGTCGAGCAAGGTGTAGAAGACCGGCACGATAACGAGGGTGAGGATGGTGGAGGTGATGAGGCCACCCACCACGGCGCGCGCCATCGGGGCCCGCATCTCGGCACCCTGGCCGATGGCGAGTGCCAGCGGCAGCATGCCGAAGATCATGGCAGCGGTGGTCATCATGATCGGCCGCAACCGCGTGCGGCCGGCGGTGATCAGCGCCTCGCGCCGCTCCATGCCGCGCCCCCGCAGCACCTTGGTGAAGTCCACGAGCAGGATGGCGTTCTTGGTCACCAGGCCCATCAGCAGGATGAGGCCGATCTGCGACATGATGTTGAGGGTGTCGCCGGTGAGCACCAGCATCCCGGCCATGCCAACGATCGACAGCGGCAGGGAGAGCATGATCGAGAGCGGGTCGATGAACGACTCGAACTGTGCCGCCAGGATGAGGTACACGAAGATGATGGCGAGCAGTAGCGCCTCGGCGAGGTTGGTGAACGACTCCACCATGATCTCGGTGTCACCGGCGAGGGCGATCGAATAGCCGGGAGCAAGCTGCATCTTCGCCACCGCCGCCATCGCCTTGTCACCCGCGGTGCCGAGCGGCAGGTGGTCCAGGTTCGCACTCACCACAACCTGGCGCGCCAGGTCGCGGCGGTTGATCTCCGAGGGCGTGCTGGTGCGCTCGAACCGCACCAGGTCCGCGAGCGGGACGAGGGAGACCCCCTTCTCGCCCGGTACCGAGAGGCGCAGCTCGCCGACCTGTGCGATGTCCTGCCGCAGGTCGAGCGGCAGACGTACCCTGACGTTGACCGCTTCTCCGGCCTCGTCCTCGTAGGTCGAAACCACCTGACCGCCCACCAGCGCCCCCACCGTGGTGGTGATGGCAGCGGTGCCGAGCCCCGAGGCAGCGGCGCGCTGGCGGTCGACGAGGATCCGGTACTCGGGCAGCTCGAGCTCGAGAGTGGCCTCCACGTCCGTGATGCCCTTGATCGAGTACAGCTCGCGCTTGACGCTGGCCGCGTACTGCTTGAGGAGCGCGATGTCGTCCCCGCGGATGTTCATCTGGAACGGCTTCTCCCAGGCGTCGGGGTCGTCCTGGACCGACAGAATGAGCCCCGGGATCTGCTCGAGCCGTTCTCGGACGAGCGACAGCAACTGCTCCTGGGTGTGCTTCCGCTCGGACTTCTCGATGAGCTTGATGTAGACCATGGCGTCGCGCACCGTGTCGGAGTCGCCGGCGCCGATCGTCGCGTAGGTGTGCTTGATCTCGGGGAAGCCCTTGAGGACCTTGATGACCTCCTGCATGCGCGAGCTCGTCTCGGCGATCGAGGCGGAGGGCGCGCTCTTGAAGCGCACCACGAACTCGCCGCGGTCGTACACCGGGAAGAACTCGGACTGCAGCAGGCCGAGGATCCCGAGGCCGCCGACGAACGCCAGGAAGGCCCCAGCCAGCACCGTCTTGCGGTGGTCGAGCGCCCAGCCGATGAGCGACTTGTAGCGGTCGGCCGTGCGGTCGAACCAGTCGTTGAACCGGTCGAGGATGCGATTGACGAAATGGCGGTGGCCGGTGCGCTCGATGTCGGGGTCGTACCAGCGTGACGACAGCATCGGGTCGAGGGTGAACGACACGAACAGCGACACCACCACGGCGAAGGCCACGGTGAGGCCGAACTGGTAGAAGAACCGCCCGATGATCCCCTTCATGAACGCCACGGGCACGAACACGGCGATGATCGACATCGAGGTCGCGAGCACCGCGAGGCCGATCTCGGCCGTGCCGTCCTTGGCGGCGGTGAAGTGGTCCTGGCCGCGCTCGAGGTGGCGGACGATGTTCTCCCGCACGACGATGGCGTCGTCGATGAGGAACCCGATCGCGAGCGACAGCGCCATCAGGGTCAGGGAGTTGATCGTCATGCCCAGGAAGTACATGGCGATGAACGAGGAAATCACGGAGATCGGCAGGGTCAGGCCGGTGATCACCGTCGAGCGCCACGAGTTGAGGAAGAGAAAGACGATGAAGACGGTGAGCAGACCGCCGAGGACGAGCGTGGTCTTCACGTCCGCCACCGACTCGCGGATCATCGTCGAGCTGTCCCGCACGACCTGGATCTCGGTGCCGGCCGGCATCTCGGCGCGCAGCTTCTCGACCGCCCTATTGACGTTGTCCACCACCTCCACGGTGTTGGCCTTGGACTGCTTGAGGATGTCGACAGCCACGGCCGAGACGCCGTTGACCAGCGCCAGGGAGCGTTGCTCCTCGATGCCATCGACCACGGTCGCGACCTCGCCGACCGTCACCGGATGGGCGCCGCGCCGGGCGATGACCATCCCCGGGTACTCGTCGGCGTCCTTGGGCTTGCCGGACACCCGCATCGGCGTCTCCGTGGTGCCCCGGTTGAGGCGCCCAAGCGGCGTGTTGACGTTTTCGGTCTGCAGGCCGAAGACGATCTCATCGACCCCCATCCCAAGAGCCTGCAGCTTGGACGGGTCGAGCTCCACGGCGACCTCGCGGGTCGAGTCGCCCACCATCTTGGCCTTGCCGACGCCCGGGATGTTCTCGAGCCGCCGCTTGACCTTGCGGTCCACGAGCGTGGTCAGGTCGCGCGCTGAAAGCGTGTCGGAGCGAACTGCCAGCGAAACGATCGGCATCGCTGCGAAGTCGAGCTTCTGGATCACCGGCTCCTGGATCCCCGCCGGCATCTCGTTGGTGATGCCGTTGATCTTGGCGCGGGCGTCGGAGGAGGCCTCGTTGATCTTGACCTCGAGGTTGAACTCCACGACCACCGACGAGAGTCCCTCCCGGGAGGTGGACATGACGTGCTTGACGCCCGGGATCGGGTTGACAGCCTCCTCGATGCGCTTGGTGACCTCACGCTCCACGGTCTCCGGGGACGCACCGGGGAACACCGTGATGATGGAAAGGACCGGGATCTCGACGTCGGGCATCAGGTCGATGGCCAGGCGCCGATAGGAAAACAGGCCCAGCGTCACCAGCGCCAGCATCATGACGGTGGCGAACACCGGCCGCTTGATCGAGAGATTCGAGAGGAACATGCGTCACGCCCCTTCGGGAGTCACGATCTTGATCGGGTCGCCCGGCCGGACGTTGAACCCACCGCGGGTCACGACCTTCTCGCCCGCGGTGATGCCGGACACCACTTCGATGGCGTCGCCCATGCCGGCGCCGAGCTTGACCGCCCTTCGCTCCACCGACGACCCGGACGTCACGTACACCTCGCCGGTGCCCTTGGCGACATCCTGGGTGACGAGGGCGATGCGCGGCACGGACAGCACCCCCGTCCGTGTGCCGATCACGATCTGTCCCTTGACGAACTGGCCGCCGCGCAGCTCGTCCTTGTCGTTGAGCACCTCGGCGGTGACCGAGACCGTGCGGCTGGCCGGGTCCACCGACGGGTTCATGAACCGCACCAGCCCGTCGAAGGTGCGGCCTGGCACCGCATCGACCTGGAAGACCACCTTCTGACCCACCTGGAGCTCGCCGGAACGCGACGAGGGCACCGTCATGTTGAAGTCCAGCACCCGGTTGTCGACGATCTTGAACATCGGCCCGCCGCCCATGTTCTCCACCCGGTCGCCGGCACTGACCCCGCGGTACGCCACCACCCCGTCCATGGCCGAGACGATGGTGGTCTTCGAGAGGTATGTCTCGGCCCCCTGGACCTGCGCCCGGGCCGCTTCGCTGGCCGCGACCGCCGCCTCGAGGGCGGTGCGCGCGTCGTCCAGGTTCTGCGCCGTGGCGAGGCCGTATGCCTTGAGCTTCTCGACCCGTTCGAGCTCCCGGCGGGCGCGCTGCTCGCCCGCCACGGCCTGTGAGAGATTGGCCTTCGCGGTGGCCAGGGTCGCCTCCGCCTCACGGCGATCGAGAAGCGCCAGGGTCTGTCCCTTCCGGACCTTGACCCACTCGGTCACCAGGATCTCAGCGACCGTCGCGTTGACCTCGGACTTCACCTCGATGGCGAATTTGGGCTGCAGCGTCCCCACCACCTCGATGGCATTCGTGAGGTCGCTGGCGACGACGCTGGCCACCTCCACCGCCACGGCCGGTCGCGTCTCTTCCGTTCCTTCGGTCTTGGCGGAGCAGCCGGTCAGACCCGCACCCGCGATCACGATGACACCCACCAAGAGCACGTCTCGTCGCTTGATCATTGTCCTCGCTCCCTCACTCACCGATTCTCGATACGACGGGCGAAGCCCCGTCGAAGACCACGTCCAACACACGACGCAACCCCGTCTCACCGACCTGCATCTCCGGGTGCGCCAGCTCCAGCTCCATGCACACGTTCGTAGCCCCGAGCAGCGCCAGGGTGGTGTCCTCGACGCTTCCTGCGCGCAGCTCGCCGGAGGCGATGCCCCGCTCCACCAGCCTCTTGATGGCTTCCACCAGTAGCTCGTGAAGGCGATGGACGTTGAACGCCGGGGCACCCTGCGGCGGTCCGTAGTACACCGCGTGCACCAGCCGCACCACCTCACTGTGGTCCCGAAACAGGGAGTATACCTTGGCCGCCAACCGCTGCAGGCGCTCGCGGAGGCTCCCTTCCGTCTCCATCGCGACCTGCAGCTCGCCTTCGAAGTACGCGAGGGACTCCTGCAGGATCGCGAGGTAGATGCCCTCCTTGCTGCCGAAGTAGTAGTAGAGAGCAGGCTTGGTGACGCCGGCTGCATCGACGATCTCGCGCACCGTGGTGGGCGCATACCCCTTGCGGTTGAAGAGGGCGATCGCGGCCACCAGAAGACGTCCCCGCACCGACTCCTCGGCGACCGGCTTCGAATCCTCGGCATCCATCGCGACCCCTTCCCTTCTGTCGCAGCAGCCGGCCCTGCGGCCGGCTGCTACGTACCGGTAGGTATATAAACCCTCTCACACCGCGCGTCAAGGGTTACCTACCGGTCGGTAACCAGAAGGGTGTACGCCTGGAAAGGCCGGCGGGTTTCACCCGGGGCGAGCGGCCCGACCGAGAGTGCCGTCCGCTCACCGTCCAGAGACCCGACTTCCCACCCGGCGGTCGGCCCGATCGCGAGGCTCACGACGGCCGACGGGCCAACGTGCGGACAGCCGGGAGCCGTGGCTTTCACGCCACGTCCCGGGCTGTCGAGGGTCGACTCCTGACGGGTGGCGGATGGGATGACTACTTGCGCTTCAGCAAGTCGCGGATTTCCTCAAGGAGGACTTCCTGCTTCGGGGGCTCGGGCGGGGCTGCCGGGGCCTCTTCCTGCTTCCGGCGCATGGCGTTCATGCCCTTGATCATCATGAAGATGACGAAGGCGATGATGATGAAGTCGATGGTCTGCTGGATGAACATGCCGTACTTCAGGAGCACCGCCGGCACATCGCCCTGGGCGCTCTTGAGGGTGATGGCCAGCTTGGTGAAGTCCATCCCGCCCACCAGCAGCCCGATCGGCGGCATCAGGACGTCGTTGACGAGCGACGCCACGATCTTGCCGAAGGCGCCGCCGATGATGATGCCGACGGCCATGTCCATGACGTTCCCACGCATCGCGAATTCCCTGAACTCCTTGAACATCCCGGTCTCCTCCTTGCTCGGTGGGCTCAACCCACCTTGTCCGGCGTTCCGTCCTGCGTCCCGACTCTAGCCTCGTCCAGCTCCCGAAGCGCGAACACCCGCACGCTCGCGGCGCGTCCCTTGACCATGATCTCGGCCACCTCGCGCACCGGCAAGGAGCACCGTCCGGCGGTGGCCTCGTCCACCACCACCGGCACGCCCAGCTCCTTGGTCTTGCCCTCCAGGCGCGAGGCCAAATTCACGGTGTCTCCGATCGCAGTATAGGCCCGCAGCTCCGGGGCGCCGACGTTTCCCACCACGGCATCTCCCGTGGCGATGCCGACGCCGATGGCGAGGGGTGGGCCTCCCCGCCGCGCCCAGTCGGCAGCCATCTGGCGGGCGGTGCGCACCATCTCGGCTCCGCACGCAGCCGCCAGCCGTTCCTGCTCCGGCTCGGGCAGCGGCGCGCCCCAGAACGCCATGACCGCGTCGCCGATGAACTTGTCCACGGTGCCGCCGCTGGCCAGGACGAT
>DAONEV010000113.1:0-11676 GCA_035403265.1 Thermoanaerobaculaceae bacterium
GAGGAGCAGCAGCGCAGTCTCGCCATTCTCATCGCCCAGCTCCCGGATGGCATCGTGGTCCTTGACCATGACAACCGGCTGGTGCTCGCCAACCCGGTGGCCGTGGACTATCTGACGCTCCTCGGGCAGGACGACCTGCGGGCTCCACTGACTCACCTGGCAGGATTCCCCCTGGAGCAGTACCTCGCTCCCCGCGAGGGTGGTCTGCCGTTCGAGCTCCACAGTGGAGGCAACGAGCCGCGACTGTTCGAGCTGCGGGTCCGCCCGGCCGCCGGCGGTGTCGAACGGGCGTGGATCCTGCTCTTCCACGACGCCACCCGCGAGCGCCAACTGACGCGTAGCCTCGAGCAGCAGGACCGTCTGGCGGTGATCGGCCAACTGGCCGGCGGTCTGGCCCACGATTTCAACAACCTGCTCACCGCCATCCTCACCCACGCCGAGCTGCTGCTGCGCGACCCCGAACAGCGCCCGCATGCCCGGGAGGCCTTGCGGGTCATCAAGGAGCAGACCGAGCGCTCGGCCAAGCTGGTACGGTCGATCCTGGATTTCTCCCGCGGCTCCGGCAGTGAGCGACACGCCCTCGACTTGAACCACTTCGTCGGTGAGGTGGCCCAGATCCTGGCGCGCACCATCCCCGAGCGCATCCGCATCGAGGTCGACGTCGATTCATCCAGACCATGCCCCGTCAACGCCGATGCGACGCAACTGCAGCAGGTCATCATGAACGTCGCCGTCAACGCACGGGACGCCATGCCGGGGCAGGGTCGGCTCCTGATGCGGGTGCGGCCCCTGGAGATCGCCAACGGGGAGCACCGGCCCGTGGCCGGGATGGCCTGCGGCCGCTGGGTTCATCTGGCCCTGGGCGACACCGGTAGCGGCATCCGCCCCGAGCACCTGTCTCACATCTTCGAGCCGTTCTTCACGACCAAGGCGCATGGCCACGGCACCGGCCTCGGCCTCTCCCAGGTCTACGGTCTGGTCAAGCAGAACGAAGGCTGGGTGGTCGCCGACAGCTCCTGGGGCGAAGGCGCGACGATCCATATCTTCCTGCCGGAGCATCAAGGCACCGTCGATACGCGGCAGACCACCGAGGCCGAGCTGGCAGGCGGCCACGGTGAGCTCATCCTGCTCGCCGAGGACGAGGCCGAGGTCCGCCTGGCCATCGAGCAGGCTCTCAATCTGCTCGGCTATCGCGTCGTGGCGGTTGAGAACGGCCAGCAGGCTCTCGGACATCTGCAAGGGGGGGCACCGGTCGACCTGCTCCTCACCGACCTGACGATGCCAGTGATGAGCGGCGAGGAGCTCATCCGTGCCGCCCGCGCGGCGTATCCAGACCTGCGCATCGTCGTTCTCACCGGGTATGCGGCCGGTCGCATCGCCTCGCTCACCGGACTGGGGGTCGTGGTGACGGCCCAGAAACCACTCTCCCTCGCTTCCCTGGCCGACGTCGTCCGGCGCGCCCTCGGCTGACCCGTTCGCCCCGCCAGCCTCTTCCGCCCAGGCGAGCCCCAGGTGGCGCCTCTGGACCGTCTCGACGCGGTGCCCACCAGCGTGGTCCGCGATGCGTCTGAGAAACGCTTCGAGTATCGGAATGGGCTCCGCGGCGAGACCCATCATGTCGCACCGTGCTCAGTGAAGCCAGGTACTTGTGACGTTGTTGACGAGATGGAGAGTGGTGCTGGCCAGCAGGGAACCAGAACGGTGCCGAACGAAGCCCAGCAGCAGGCTGAGAGCAAACAAGATCGACGGGTAAACGGAGAGAGCGTTGGCCGGCAAGACACCTTGGAAGCTCCAACCCACGAAGTGCAGCACCACGAAGAGGAGCGAGGTGACTGTGATGGCCGTCCACGGCCGCCAGCCAAGCCCAATGATCGCCGACTGGATGTAGCCGCGAAACAGCGTTTCCTCCAGAATTGGTGTAACGAGGGTGCTGTACACAAGCGTGAGTGTGATGTGCAGCGCAAGATGCTGCCGCCCCTGCGTCGGGGCGGTCATCAGCGAGAGCGCTACCCAAACAACGGCCGCCCCAACTCCCCAGATCAAACCGCAGTGCATGTCGGCCTGCCGCCATCCTATGAAGACCAGTTGCTTGCCCGGCGACGCCCGCCAATACAGCAGCGGATAGACCACCCACACCAGGGCCTTGGCTGGCAACCAGTAGGTAGTTGCTTTCTCCAGACCCAGGGCGCCCGAAACCAGCCATGCAGCCACCCACAGGGAGAAAATCCCGGCAATGAACATCCCCACTCGAAGCGGCGTGAGACGTTGCTCCATTCTGCAAGCATCGTACTGCCATTCAGGTACCAGGGCAGTGGTGCCTGGGCCGCATTCTGGCCGGCACAATGGCATGAGGAAACGACCTCCAGAAGCCTGACGGAGAAAGCGGAGGGCCCGCGTTGCGGGGATCCTCCCATTGCTCCGACAGGCCCCTGGCCAACGTCATCATCTCGGGCCCTCCGTCCCGCCAAAGTGGCCGCCAGCGCATTCACCGCCTGCGCTCCTCCAGTGCCTGGGTTCCCTGAAGGGGCTTCTGCAAGGAGGTGTATTCTTGGCGGGAGTCAGTGACCAGTTGACGAGAGGAGGGAAGGCCTCGTGCGCCTCATCACCCGCGGAGATGTGGACGGACTGATGTGCGCAGTCCTGCTCAAGGCGGCAGGAATCGTGGATACCTATGTCCAGGCCCACCCCAAGGAGATGCAGGACGGCACTGTGGCGGTCACCGACAACGATATCGTCTGCAACCTGCCCTACGCACCCGGGTGCGCGATGTGGTTCGATCACCATTCCAGCGAGAGCGTCCCGACCCGACAGCCCGAGACGTTCGAGGGTCGATATGCCCTGGCTCCAAGTGCCGCGCGACTGGTCTACGAGTATCTGGTGGACGATCACCCGCACCTGGCGAGCCTGGTGCCACTACTCGAGGTCGTGGATCGCTTCGACAGTGCACAGTTGACGCGCGACGACGTGCTGCGACCGACACCGGCCATGCTGCTCGTCTATCTTCTGGACCCCCGCACCGGCCTCGGCTACCACCACGACTTCCGCATCTCAAACAAGCAGATGACCCAGATGATGCCGGATCTGCTGCTGGCTCACACTCCCGAGGAGATCCTGGACCTGCCCGACATCCAGGAGCGCGTTGTCCACTATCGACAGTCGGAGGAGCAGGCCCGGGGGATGCTGGCCGCTCACACCCGAATCCAAGGCAACGTGCTGGTCACTGACCTCCGCGAGGTAGACGAGGTCCCGCTTGCCAACCGGTTCCTGGTCTATACCCTGCCCGGGGCCGACTCCACCAACGTCTCGGTGCGCCTGTCGAGGGTGAAGGGAGCCGACAAGATCTCGTTCCAGGTCGCCCACAACATCTTCAACCGCACGGCACGGGGCGACGTCGGAGCGCTCATGGCCAGGTACGGGGGCGGCGGACACCGTGGTGCCGGTACCTGCCAGCTCCCCACCGCGAGCGCCGAGCGGGTGCTCGGCGAGATGGTCGCCATCCTCAGGGAGCGCTGACCACTTCGCACGGTCCCTGACGACCTCCAGGACACGACCCCGCGCTGCCGCTACTCCACGCGCAGGTCGTACACCATGCCAATCAAGGTCTCGCCGGCATGGACCGGCACGAGGTGGAACATCCCGCGGCGCCCCTCGGCAAGGGGAGTCGCGAAGCTCGCCTCCGTTTGCGCCTGCACCCGCGTCAGGAGCTCGGCGTCGAAGGGGTTCTCGAACGGGTTGAGCTGGTAGGAGGCGAGAGCGTTGCCGGGAGGGTAGCCGCCTCGCACCAGCCCGTCCGGATCCACCCACTGCACGGCATAGCACGGGTAGCGCGCGTAGTAGCGCCCCAGTGTCGCCTGGACGGTTCCCCAGGCACCGGCCTGCACCGCCTCGACCAGCCCCGGATCGGCCGCCAGTTGGCGCAGCGCTTCGAGGTGATCCACGCTCGCCAGCCCGGCGAGAGTGCGGGCGGCGCTGCCCTCGCCGCTGGCGGGCCATGCGGCCGCCACCCGCCACGAGGTACCGAGGGCAGCCACACTCTGCCAGGCGATGGTCAGCTCGAGCGGAACTCCCGTGTCGGCGGGCGTCCAGGCGAGGCGGGTCGTTCCCTGACGGCCAGCGGCGATGCGCCGTGCCGCCTCACCAATGGACGGAAAGGGCGCATACAGTGGATCGTCAAGCAGGCTCTTGCCAACCTCGTCTTGATCCTGGTCGTAGAGCAACCGACCCGACGGCTCCATCACCCAGACGTCAGCCGTGCTCCCAGCCTGGGATGCCGCGGTTACCTGCTCACCCAGCAAGGCGGCAGGGTTGACCACCACGCCGACGAGGCCGGCCATGCGGCCGTCTCTCATCGCCGGAGCCACGAACGCCACGGCGTAGAGCCCCTCGAGAGAGAGGAAGGCCCTTCCAAGCTGCGGCTTCCGGGACTTCAGGACCGAGTGGACCCACGCCTGCGACGCGAGATCGGTTCCCTTCAGGAAGTCGTAACCAGGCCCCACAGCCGTCACGACACCCTGCGGGGTCATGAAAACACAGAAGAGAACATGGGGAACGTAGGCGGCCCGAGCGGTCAGAAATGAGCGCATGGCCTCCGGGTCACGGCTCCTGACGGGCGCCTGGGCGGCGGCGGCTTGCACGACCCCGGCAATGTGGGTGAGACGCTGCTGGACCTCCCGGACAACGAGGTCCAGGCTCGCCCGTGGCGTACCTGACCGCTCGCCCGCCGCCACCGGCACGGTAGCCACCATGGCCAGCACCATCGCCAACACCACAACCGTGCGGGGCATGCCCACCTCCCCAAGCAGCGCCCTCGCCTCCGACCCATGGGCTCTGCCTGCCCAGCAGCGTAGCACCCTCCCGCCACGCCAGGCCGGGATGTCGGCTAGTTGCCCGGCCGGGTGCGCGACCAGTGGGTCTGGACGATGAGCCAGCGGTCGTCGCGCCGGCGGTAGACCTCGGTGCAGTTCCAGCGGGACTCGGCCTGCCCGGACCACGAGACATAGTTGAAGGTCAGGACTGCAAGCTCGGAACCGACCCGCACGGAAGGGTTGAGCAGCTCGAAGCGATCCAGGCTGACCTGTCCGCGCAGCCCGTCGTAGTAGCGGGTCAGCGCCTTGAGGCCGTCGATGCGAAGCTCCAGGCCGGGGTCGAAGTACGTCACGTCGGGATCGCAGATCTCGAGAAACCCGGAAGGGTCGCCCTTCCCCCAGCGGTCGAGCGCCGCCTTTTCCAGCGCGAGAATGCTGGATCGCTCGTCTTTCGCTGCCACCGTGGTGATGCACGCCCCGAGAAGTGCCCCTCCTGCCGCCAGCACACGCCACAGCACCCCTGGTTCCATGTCTGCCTCCTTGCCGTCCCCACGCCATGGTGAGCGTAACACATGATGATGGTCATTTGTCAAGACAATGCACTCACGGTGATTGCTATCATGGTCAGGCCAGGATCCTCGCCGCCTCCAACTGTCGTCGAGGCCCCGAGATTGCGCCGCCGCCCGGGACCCGGCGCCCGTCACTGCGACGGCTGCCGAGACCTGCCTGGACCGACTACACTGGGTCCGGAGGATCCCACCATGCACCCGACATCGTCAGGCGATGGTCTCTCCCGCCGTGAGCTCCTGACCACCGGCGCCACCGCGGCCGCAGCCTCCACGCTGGCGCCGCTCCTCGGGTCTTCCGCCCAGGCGGCGGAGCCCGCCGCGACGACAGCCCCGGCTTTCGAGCTCGCCGAGATGGGAGTCGCCGAGCTTGGGGCCGGCCAGGAGAGCGGCCGCTGGACCGCGCGCGGGCTGGCCGAGATCTACCTCGGCCGCATCGCCGCCGTCGATGGGTCGCTGCGCTCGGTGATCGAAGTGAACCCCGATGCACTCGCCATCGCCGACGCGGCCGACCGGGAGCGTCACGAAAAGGGCGCCCGCGGCCCACTGCACGGCGTGCCCGTCCTCATCAAGGACAACATCGGCTCGGCGGACAGGATGGAAACCACCGCCGGTTCCCTCGCCCTGGTGGGTAGACGGCCGGGGCGGGACGCCTTCGTCGTCGAGCGCCTGCGCCACGCCGGTGCGGTCATTCTCGGCAAGACGAACCTCACGGAATGGGCGAACTTCCGCGCCAACCAGTCCTCCAGCGGCTGGAGCGGACGCGGCGGGCAGTGCCGCAACCCGTTTGCGCTCGACCGCTCACCCTGCGGCTCCAGCTCCGGCACGGGCGCGGCCATCAGCGCCAACCTGGCGGCCGTCGGAGTCGGCACCGAGACCGACGGGTCCATCACCTGCCCGGCCCACGCCTGCGGGCTCGTCGGCCTCAAGCCGACCGTCGGGCTGGTGTCCCGCAGTGGCATCATCCCCATCGCCGCCAGCCAGGACACGGCCGGCCCGATGTGCCGCACCGTGACGGACACGGCAGTCCTGCTCGGCGCGCTGGCCGGCGAGGACCCTCGCGACGTGGCCACTGGCTCCTCGGCCGGCCGTCTCCACTCCGACTACACCCGCTTCCTCGACCCGAAAGGGCTGCAGGGCGCCCGACTGGGGGTACCCCGCAAGCGGTTCTTCGGCTACTCGCCCGAGGCCGACCGGCTGATCGAGGAGGCGCTGGGAGAGCTTCGACGCCAGGGTGCGGTGCTGGTGGACCCCGCCGAAATCCCGAGGGCCAGCGACTACGACGACGAGGAGTTCGACGTCCTGCTGTACGAGTTCAAGGCCGGCGTCAACGCCTACCTGGCGGACCTGCCGGGAAGCGACGGGCCACGCACGCTGGCCGACCTCATCGCCTTCAACGAGGCCAGCCGCGACCGCGAAATGCCCTTCTTCGGCCAGGAGATCTTCCTGCAGGCCCAGGCCAAGGGACCGCTGAGCAGCGACAAGTACAGGCGGGCCCGAGAAAAGTGCGTTCGGCTGTCCCGCCACAAGGGACTCGACGAGGTTCTGGACAAACACCATCTTGACGCTCTGGTCGGACCGACCGGAGCGCCTGTCTGGCCGATCGACCTGGTCAATGGTGACCACTACCTGGGGTCGTTCTCCCAGCCTGCCGCGGTGGCTGGTTACCCGCACATCACGGTGCCCGCAGGCTTTGCCTTCGGGCTGCCGGTGGGCCTCTCGTTCGTGGGGCGCGCCTGGTCGGAACCGCTGCTGCTCAAGCTCGCGTATGCCTTCGAGCAGGCCACCCACCACCGTCGACAGCCACGCCTGCTGGCCACAGCCGACCTCGGGGTTTGATTTCGGTCTGAGCGGCGGTTGGAGACCGGGGACGGACGGGTCGATCCCCGGCCCGGTGTCTGTTAGACCAACGTCACGCAGTTGCGGCCGGCTGACTTGCTGCTCGCCAGGGCGCGCCCGGCTCGCTCGATGATGGAGGTGTCGCTGTCGTCGGCGCGGATCATGGTTGCGCCGATCGAGATCGTGACATGGAGGACGCCGCCCACGGCCGAGAGCGTCGAACGCTCGACGAGCATGCGGAGCTTGTCCGCCACCGCCGCTGCCCGCACTCCGTCCACGTGCTGCAGCACAGCCATGAACTCCTCCCCGGCCCAGCGCCCGACCGAGTCCGAGCCGCGCAGGTTGCGTTGCAGCGTCTGCGCCACCATGGCCAGCACAGCGTCGCCGATCTCCTTGCTGTGTTGCTGGTTGAACGTCGCAAAGCCGTCGATGTCGCAGTGCAGGACCGCAGAGGAGACGTCGTGCCGCTGCAGCTCGGCCAGGCAGGCCCCGATGCGGCCTTCGATGAAGCGCCGACTGCCGACGCCGGTCAGGGGGTCGCGTAGTGCCCCGAGCTCGCTGGACGAGACGCTCCGCAGCCCAGCCAGCAGGGCCGGATGATCGATGAGGGTCTCGACTGCTCCGACGACGCGGCCCTTGGTGTCCCGCAGGGCGAGGTCCCGGATGAGAACCGGCACCCGCTGCCCGCCGGAGTGCCTGACGAATGCCTCGCTCTCCCGCGCCTGGCCATCGGCGAGTGTGGCGGCCAGAGGGCATCCGTTCTCGCACAGGCCCCGCCCTGACGCGTCGAGGGGCGAAAGCAGTCGGTGAGCGCACGTGATGCCCAGGGCCTCGCCCTCCGGGTAGCCGGTGATCCGCTCGGCGCCGAGGCTCCAGAACGTGATGCGTCGCTCGGCGTCCACAAAGTACACGCCATCGGCGAGACCGTTGAGGATCTCCTTGAACAGGCCCGCCCGAACTTGCATCCCGGCCCCCTTGCTTCAATCTTCCCCGAAGCGTCCCCAAAGTCAAGGTCCAGACTGGCAGCGCCGCCTTCCGGAGCAGGATCTTTCGCCAGCCCCAGAGAATTGGCCTCGTGTGAGTCGACCATAATTGGTCCTTGCAGAAGACCAATCCGTGGCCCATCGTGCCTGTGACGGCCGTGACACTGGCCTTGGAGGTCTCGATGCTGTTGCTCACCCTGGACCCCACATCGGCCCCGCCCCTGTACGAACAGATCTACCGGGGCATCATCCGGCTCGTGGACGACGGCACCCTTCTTCCCGGCTTTCACCTCCCGGCGACCCGCCGGCTGGCCGCGACCCTCGGCGTCAACCGCACGACGGTGTTTCGCGCCTACCAGGAGCTGTGGGCACGCGGCTATCTCGAGAGCCGGCCGGGCTCGTACTCGACGGTCCGGCGGCCGGGTCAGCTCCCGGCCCGGGGCACCGTGCCGCAGCCGGCCCAGGTCCGCTGGAACGAACTCGCACCGCCCAGGAACCGGGAGCTCGTCGGCGCCCTCAAAGACCTCCCCTCGCGCCCCGGCAAGGGCGACGGCCTGATCGACTTCTCGAGTCTGATGGCCGATCGCGACCTGTGCCCGGCCGACGACCTCCGCCGCGCCGTCAAACACGTGCTCGTCTCGCAGGGCAAGGACCTCCTCGGGTATGGAGACCCCCAGGGCTACCGGCCGCTCCGCGAGGCCATCGCCCAGCGGCTGCGCACCCACGGGGTCACCGCCTCGGCGGACGAGATCCTGGTCACCGGCGGCTCCCAGCAAGCCCTCGACCTTGTGCTGCGAACGTTCACCCGCCCGGGCGACCGCGTCGCCGTGGAGGCACCGACTTACTCGATGGCCCACCCTCTTCTCCGCCTCCACGACGTCGAGGTGGCGGAGGTGCCGATGCGCCCCGACGGGCTCGATCTGGACGTCCTCACCGCGGTCTGTGCCGAGCGGCGGCCAGTCCTCGTCTACACCATCCCCACCTTCCACAACCCGACCGGCACCACCACCTCCCAGACGCACCGGGAGCACCTGCTGGCTCTCTGCCGGCAACATCGCATCCCCCTCGTGGAGGACGGCTTCGACGAGGAGCTGAAGTACTTTGGAAAGGCCGTTCTGCCGATCAAGTCCATGGACCGCGAGGGCCTTGTGATCTACCTCGGAACCTTCTCCAAGGTGGTGTTCTCCGGTCTGCGGGTGGGGTGGGTGGCGGCGCCGGCGGCATGCGTCCAGCACCTGCTGGCGATCTACCGCTTCTCGAACCTCTCCGGCAACACCCTCGGTCAGGCCGCCATGGCACGCTTCATCGACGAGGGTCTCTACGAGGTCCACTTGCGCCGACTCCACCGCGCCTACCGCGGGCGCATGCAGGCGATGCTCAAGGGGATGGCGGCGCACATGCCACCCGGAGTGGAGTGGACCAGGCCCGCGGGCGGCTACACGCTGTGGGTGCAGATCCCCCCGGCGGCGGGGACCGAGGCCGAGCTGGAAGCGCGCCTCCGCCATCACGGCGTTGCGGTTGTCGCTGGAAACCACTTCTTCTGCTCGCCACAGCCCATGCCGGCGTTCCGCCTGTCGATCGCCAACCTCAAGGAACCGCAGATCGCCGAGGGGTGCCTGCGGCTTGGCCGTGCCCTCGCCGAGGCGATGGAGGGCCGCCATGCTGCTTGAGCTCAAGCCAGGCTGCGTCTACGGTCCGGTCAACTCCCGACGCCTGGGGCGTTCGCTCGGGATCAACGCCCTGCCGTCCGGCCGCAAGGCCTGCACCTTCGACTGCCTGTACTGCCAGTACGGGTGGACGCGCCGCGACTGCCTGACAACCCCGGACGGATTTCCGACCGCCGCAACCGTGCTGGCCGAGGTCGAGACGGCGCTCCGCCGCCTGCCGGAGCCGCCGGCGTTCCTCACCTTCTCCGGCCACGGCGAGCCAACCCTGCACCCCGAGTTCCCACATCTGGTGGACGGCGTGATCGCCCTGCGCAACCGCCTGGCGCCCGCCACCCGCACCGCCGTCCTCTCCAATTCATCCCGCCTCGGCGACGCGCCGATCCGCGCCTCGCTCCGGCGACTCGACACGTGCATCATGAAGCTCGATGCCGGCTCACAGACAGCCCTCGACGCATTCAACCAACCCCTCGTGAGCGTGACCATCGAGGAGTTGGTCAGGGGCTTGGTGGACCTTGGCCACGTCACCATCCAGGCGCTGTTCGCCGGCGGGCCAGCCGGCAATCACACGGAGGCGCACATCGCCGCCTGGGTCGAGTGCATCGAACGCATCCGGCCGGTCACCGTGCAGGTCTATAGCCTCGACCGCGACGTCCCCAGCCACCATCTCGCCCCGGCGCCCCGCGCTGATCTGGAGACAATTGCTGCGGCGCTGCGATCGCGAGGCATCCAGGCCATCGCCTTCTGATGGCTCCCGGTCCGCAGTAGGATGCTCCCATGCCGGAGCTGCCGGACCTCACCGTCTACCTCGAGGCTCTGCAGGCGCGCGTGCTCGGCGTGCCTCTGGTCGGCATCCGCCTTGGCAACCCATTCGTGCTCCGGACGGTGGCGCCGGGCCCGTCGGCTTTTACCGGAAAACCGGTGACCGGCGTGCGGCGCCTGGGAAAGCGCCTGGTGCTGGCGTTCGACGGCGAGCTGCTCGCAGCCATCCATCTGATGATCCTGGGAAGGCTGCACTGGAGGCCGCCCGGGGCGCGGCTGGGCGGCAAGCACGCCCTCGCGGCGTTCGACTTCCCCGACGGCACGCTGCTCCTCACCGAGAGCGGCACGAAGCGGCGGGCGGGAGTGCACCTGTTGGCCGGTGAAGCCGCGCTGGGTGAGCTGGACCGCGGTGGCATCGAGGTCATGGAGGCGGATCTTGCCGCATTCGAGACCGTCCTGCGTCGTGAGAACCACACCCTCATGCGCACCCTCACCGATCCACGGCTGCTGGCCGGCATCGGCAACGCCTATTCGGACGAGATCCTGCACCGGGCGCGCCTGTCGCCCCTGCAGCTCACCTCGCACCTGAGCCACGCCGCGGTCGAGGTGCTCCACCGCTGTTGCCGCGAGGTGCTGAGCGAGTGGACCTCGCGCCTGCGAGACGAGGCGGCGGGCGGCTTCCCGGAGCACGTCACGGCGTTTCGTGAGGGGATGGCCGTCCATGGGCGGTACGGGCGGCCGTGCCCGGTCTGCGGTTCGCCGGTGCAGCGCCTCGCCTACGCGGAGAACGAGGCGAACTATTGCGCCACCTGCCAGACGGACGGACGGCTGCTCGCCGACCGTGCTCTCTCCCGGCTGCTTCGCGACGACTGGCCACGATCCTTCCAGGAGCTGGAGGAGCAGCGCACCGCCCACCGGGTGATCGTCAGGGGCGCAGGCTGACGACCTGCTTGTGGACTTCGACATCCACGACCACGTTCAGGGAGACACCTCGGCCTCGACGGTGGGCGCCGGAATCTCGCTACTAGGGCCGAATCTCGAGGTGGACCTTGAGGTC
>DAONEV010000114.1:0-11652 GCA_035403265.1 Thermoanaerobaculaceae bacterium
CGCCGGGGAGCACGTGGAGCGGTGGCGTCTCACCGACCACGGCCCAGGTGAGCAGCGTGGCGCCGACCGGCTCGAGGAGCACGGCGAGGTTCACGCGGTAGGCCTCGAGGTGCGCCATCGCCCAGTTGAGCAGGGAGTGACCAACGAGGGTCGGACCGGCCGCCATCCCGAGCAGTGCCAGCCACGAGGCGTGCGTACGCGGCAGGGCGGGCGTGCCGCTGGCCACCACCGCAAGCACCAGGACGGCGGCCGCCGTGCCGTTGACCATCCCCAGGTAGCCAAGCAGCGGGGCCTGCTGGCGCATGCGCTTGCCCACCACCATGTAGCCGGCGGCGCCCAGCGCCCCCAGGACGGCCAGCGCGTCGCCGAGCAGCGCCCGCGGCGAGACCTCGAAGTCTCCCCACGCGATGACGGCGACGCCCGCGATCGCCAGCCCGAACGAGAGCAGGTTGCGGGCCCGGACGGGCGCGCCCAGAAACCGCGGCCCCAGCAGCAACACCCAGAGCGGCGAGGTGGCGACGAGGACCACCGAGGCCGAAACCGAGGTCAGGAAGAGCGACGGGATCCAGGTGCCGAAGTGCGCAGCCAGCAGGACTCCAGCCAGGACCGAGGGCCGCCGCGACGAGGTCGGCAAGGGCAGCTCGCGGCGTGCCAGTCCCAGGGGCACCAGCAAGGCCGTCGCGAAGAGCATGCGCCACATCGCGACGGCGAGCGGCGCTGCCACGGTGAGCCTGGCCAGCGGCGCCCCCCACGAGATGGCGAGGACCGCCAGCGCCAGCCCGCCAAAGGCCTTCCACCTCATCGCGAGAATGCTTCCGCCAACCCTGCCGCGAGGCCCAGCGCCAGCTTCTCCCGGAAGCGCGCCGTCTGCAGGAGGGCACGGTCGTCTTCGTTGGTGAGGTTGCAGATCTCGACCAGCACCGAGGTCGGGATGCGGTTGTAGCGCAGCACCGCCGGGACCCAACGCGACCCGCCACGAAGCACCGAGGCGCGCACCGGCTGGTACGGGTGCACCGCGACCCCGAATCGTTGCGCCGAGCGCACGATCGCCTCGCCGAGCTGACCCGAGAGGGCCTCGGCCCGGGAGTTGAAGCTGTTCGAGAAGCGCGGCGCCTTGAGGCTCCCGGCTTCCTCGCAGGGCCAAATCCCGGCCGGGTTCGGCGCGCGCGCACTCCGCAGGTGGCGATCGGGAACGTAGACCATGAGGCCGCGCACCGAAGGGTGGAGGGAATCGGCGTGGATCGACACGAACGCCAGCCGCTCCGGACTCACCTTCTGCGCCTGCAGCCGCTCGAGCACCGAGTTGGCGAGCACCCAGCGCAGGTGCACACCGGTCGAGGCGTCCGAAAGCTCGTAAGGCGGCGTGACCAGTAGGCGCTGGTGGCGGCTCTGTTGGAGCACGTCCCGCTCGGGAGGACTCTCTCCCTGGGTGTCGTCGCGCACCGTCATCCACACCGTGGCCCGGGTCTCGCGCTGCAGGGCGCGGCGCAGCCGGTTGGCCACGTCGTAAACGTAGGTGCTCTCCCACACCCCGCCAACTGTCGCACCGGTGTCCCCACCCCCATGCCCGGCATCGATGACGACGTGGATGCCGTCCAGGTTGGCGGCCCGGATGGCGCGCCGGATCACCGCCAGCTCCTCGCGCTCCTTCTCCCATGCCTGCCGGCGCGGGTTCCCCGTCGGCAGGTACTCCGGCAGCAGGAGCTCGAACGGGATGCGCACCGGGTAGCCGACCGGGATCGTGGTCACGTCCTCGATGCCCGAGAGCCGCGCCAGCTCCGCCGCGGTGGCGTTCACATCAGCGGCCAGCAACTGCCCCGTGAAACGGACAACCACCCCCGAGTACAGCGCCTCACCGGGGCGCAGGTGGTAGACCGCATGCTCGGCCTCGTAGACCAGGGGCGAGCTGTCCCCGGGCGCCAGCCACGATCCGGGCGACTTCGTCGCCACGTCGGGGAGCACCGGCGTCGGCTCGGCCTCGACGGGAGCGCTGGGGCGCGGCTCGGGACGTGGCGTCGAGGGCGGCGGCGGGGTAGCCCTGGTCGGCGCCATGGCGGGCCGACGGCCCGTTGGGGGAGGGCGGCGTGTCGGTGGCGGTCCCTCCACCGGCAGTGCCCGCAGCTCCGGGCGCAGGCGCTTTTCGGGGATGAGGATCTCGATACCACGTGCCGGGTACAGGCCGAGATCGGGGTTCGCCTCGCGCAGCTCGGGATACACGGAGCCGTCGCCGCTGAACCACTCGGCCATCTCCCACCACGATTCCGCGTCCCCCTTCCAGGGCGCAGCCATGACGTGGACGAGCCCGCCGGCGACCCGACGGTCCCCGGGGAAGACGGCCTTGAGGACCTGCACCCGCAGATCTGCGCGCAGCAGCGTCACCGGGACCCGCACCCGCACGTCGCGCAGCGGCCAGGCCCGCCCGTCGTTGGCGACCTGCAGCTCCCCGGCCCAGCGGGCGCTCCCGCAGAGCCGGGCGGCCAGCCGGGTCCATCCTTCGCCCTGGCGGGCGAGCGTCAGCATGACGGGTGCTTCTCCCCGTACCCACTCAGCCCGGTTGCCGTCGGGCAGGGCGGCACGCATGGCAGGCTGTGTGGCGACCAGGGTGAGAGCCAGCAGGAGAGGGGTCACGGTCAAGACGGCCGCGCGCTCCCGCCGCGGTGATGCCCCGCCGGCACACGTCACCTCTGGCCGGCCGCGAGAAGCCGTATCATGCCAGGGATGGTAACACGCGGTTGGACCGCGTCCTGGTGGACAAGCGTCGCGGGCGGCACCTGTGCGGTCTGCCTGCAGGCCATCGAGATGCTCGGAGCCTCCCAGCAGGCCTGTGCCCGCACCTTCGCCCTCGACCTCCTTACCGGCACCGACCCGCGGCGCCAGGCGCTTCGAGCCATGGAGGTGCTGGCCTCCTGTGCCATGGCGGAGGTCTCGGTGCTCGCCCCTGAAGGCGCCGATGCATGGCTCGTTCTCGCGAGCTCCAATTCACGGCTTCGCAACGATTTGCTGCTGCCGGGCGAGCGCCACCCTGCACTCGCCGCCCTCCGGCGCGAAGGTCTGCCCGTGCTTCCTCCCATGCCAGGCCGCGGCGGCGCGTCGGGATCGGCGGGGCGCACCTGCGCGGCGCTCCCCTTCTTTCGTCACCTGGTGACGGCCGAGCCGGTCGTCCTGCTCGTGGACTGCCAGGGCACGCCGGATCGCGAGCATCTGGCACTGGCCGTGCTGGTCGCCCACCTGCTGCTGCACCGTCTGAACGGGAGCGACCCCGCCGAGGTGGCCGCCCGACTGGGCCTGCGCCCTCTGCCCCAGGGCGTGGGCGGCCCCGGCTGGCTCCAGCTCCTTCCCCTGCCGGCGCTGCTGGTGGACGCGGAAGACCACCTGGTCGCGGCCAACTCCGCCGGCTCATGGCTGCTGCAGCGCGGCGAGAGTTCCTCGTCCCGCGACCCGGGACCCGTTGTCATGCATCCCGGCCGCCCCTGGGTGGGGACGACCGGCCACTGGGTCGCCAGCCTTCAGGTCCAGTCAGGCCAGGTCGAGGTTCGGGGCTGGTCGCGCGCCGTCCCGGCGGGTGGTTTCGTGGTCATCCTCGAGCGCGTCGGGGCCGAGGAGCCGGGGGCGCGGAGCTCCGCCTTCCGCGCCAGCCTGCAGGAGAAGATCACCGAGCTGGAAGCCGCGAACCGGCGCCTCGAGGACCTGGCGCGGCTCCGCACCCGGTTCGTCTCCGACGCCGCCCACGAGCTGAAGACGCCTCTCGCCATCCTCCGCTCGTACCTGGAGGCCCTGGGCACCGACCTGGTCACCGGCCTCGACAGCCAGCAACGGGAGTTCCTCGGCGCCGCCACCGAGGGGGCCCGCCGCCTGCAGCGCCTCGTCGAGGAGTTGCTCGACCTCGCCGCCCTGGAGAGCGGCAGCCTGCCGTTGGTGGTCGGCCCGGTGGATGCCCCCTCGGTGCTGCGTACCGCCTTCGAGGAGCTGTCGCCTCTTGCCCGCCTGGGCGAGGTCGAGCTGCGCCTCGGCCCTGTCGAGGCGTTGACCGTGCGCGCCGATCCCGCCCGCCTCGGTCAGGTGCTGCGCAACCTGGTGGACAATGCCCTCAAGTACACCCGCCGCGGTGGCCAGGTGCGTCTGGGATGCCGCCGCCGGTGTGACACCGGCGTGATCGAGGTGTCCGACAATGGCGTCGGCATCCCGCCCGACGAGCTGCCACGCATCTTCGAGGAGTTCTACCGCGTCCCACATACTCCCATCGGAGAAGGCGCGGGCCTCGGCCTGGCCATCGTCCGCCGACTGGTGCAGGCCATGGGAGGTCGCATCGACGCCGTCAGCGAGCCGGCAATGGGGAGCCGGTTCAGCGTCGAGCTTCCGGTCTGGACGGGAGCATGACCCCGGACGCGGCCGCGCGCCGCCTCGTCCGCTCACCACTGCTGCACCGTCTCGCCGCCGCCGTGGGAGACGCCGCGTTCCTGGTCGGCGGCGCCCTGCGCGACCGGCTCCTGGGCCACCCCTCCCGTGATGTGGACCTGGTCGTCGAGCGCGATTCCGCCGGCGCGGCACACCGCCTTGCCGTCGCCCTGGGTGGGCACGCGTTCCCGCTCGGCAAGGCGCCGTTGGTCACCTGGCGCGTCGTCGCCGGGCGGCAGCAGGTCGACGTCTGGGAGATCGCGGGGAGCCTGGAAACCGACATCTGGCGCCGAGACCTCACCGTCAACGCCATCTTCTGGCGTCTGCCGCGGGGCCCCCTCTTCGACCCCACGGGTGGCCTCGCCGATCTCGCCGCCCGCAGGCTGTGCGTCGTTCGGCCCGGCAACCTCGACGATGACCCGTTACGCGTGCTGCGCGCCGTGCGCCTGATGAGCACCCACCCGACGCTGGCCATGACCGCCGAGGCCGAGCGCACGGTCGCCAACGCAGCCCCGGGCCTCGCCACCGTGGCCCGGGAACGCATCCTCGACGAGCTCCACCATCTGCTGGCCGGGCCGGGAGTCGGCAAAGCCCTGGCCGTCGCCGAGCGTCTCGGCGTCCTCGCCAACCTCTCACCGGCGTGGGCGCGCTGGCCGGCCCTCTCCGCGATCTCCGGCCGCGCCACCTCACTCGCTGACCTGCAAGGTCGATCCAGGGGGTTCCTGCGCGCCGGCGCCGCCATGGTCGCTCCGGCGCTGCTCGCCGCGCCTGCCGCCGGTTTCCCGGACTCCTGGGACGCCTCGCGCGCCGCCGCAGCCCTTGGGGGAATCGGCTATCCGACGCGAGCGGCGGACGGCATCGCACGCGCCGCGGGACTGGGAGAAGCGCTCGTCCGCCTGCAGGGACGGCGCGCGGACGTCCGCGCTGTGGCCGCGGATGCCGCCGATCTCCTGCCCGCCGCGCTGGCCTGGGCTGTCGCGGCCGACCCCATGTGGCTCACCTTGGCTCCCGGCGTCTGGCGCTGGCGGCAGGTCTTCGAGCGCCGCCACCGGCTTCTCGACGGAGCAGAGATTGCTGGCCTGCTCGGACTTCCACCGGGCACCCTGAGGGCCGAAGCCGTGCGTGCACTGCGCCTTGCCGAGGCCCGCGGCGAGGTCCGCACGCAGCTCCAGGCCGAGCGCCACCTCAGGGAATGGCAGGGGCGCCGCGCCGACGCGTTGCTTCCCTCCTCCGACCGATGCTAGGCTGAGACGTATGGAAGGGCAGCTCAGCCTCGACGACCTCCTGAAGTTCATGACCAAGAAGGGGGCGTCCGACCTCCACGTCAAGCCCATGCGCCCGCCACTCCTGCGCATCGGCGGCAACCTCACACCTATCAAGTCGGTGCCTCTGAAGCCCAAGGAGGTCGAGGAGATGATCATGGCGCTGCTGTCCCCGGCACAGCGCCAGAAGCTCGAGGAGCACCAGTCGGTGGACCTCGGCTACGGCGTGCCCGGGGTCGCGCGCTTCCGCTGCAACGTCTTCGTCCAGCGCGGCTCC
The DNA here is from genome assembly GCA_035403265.1 of Thermoanaerobaculaceae bacterium. GTDB lineage: Bacteria > Acidobacteriota > Thermoanaerobaculia > Thermoanaerobaculales > Thermoanaerobaculaceae > JAAYVZ01. The sequence goes on from DAONEV010000114.1 coordinate 5,935, forward strand.
TACGCCGCGGTCTTCCGCCGCATCCCATTCGACATCAAGAATTACGCTGACCTCAACTTGCCCGATGTGGTAGCCACCTTCGCCCACATCCCGGCCGGCATGGTGCTCATCACCGGTCCCACCGGTTCCGGCAAGTCCACCACGCTGGCCGCCATCGTCCAGGACATTTCGCGGGTCCGCCCATGTCATATCGTGACCATCGAGGACCCCATCGAGTTCCTCTTCGGGGACCACATGGCCACCATCTCCCAGCGCGAGGTGGGCACCGACACCCCGGCGTTCCGTGAGGCCCTGCGCAACGCCATGCGGCAGGATCCCGACGTGATCATGGTGGGCGAGATGCGCGACCGGGAAACCATGGCCACGACCATGACCGCGGCCGAGACCGGGCACCTGGTCTTCTCGACGCTGCACACCAACTCCGCGGCCCAGACCATCGACCGCATCATCGACACGTTCCCGTCCGACCAGCAGGGCCAGCTCAAGTCCCAGCTCGCCCAGATCCTCAAGGCCGTGGTCTCGATGCAGCTCCTGCCCCGGGCCGACGGGCAGGGCCTGGTTCCTGCCTGTGAGATCCTGGTCAACTCGCCGAAGGTCTCCAAGCACATCGAGCACGGGGAGATCAAGGAAATCTACAACGAGATCGAGACCTCGGTCGGCTACTACCGCATGCAGACCATGAACCAGAGCCTCATCGCGCTGCTCGTCAACGGGACGATCACCTACGACGTGGCGCGCGAGCGGTCTGGGGACCCCGAGGATCTGTCGTTGAAGCTGCGGAAGATGTTCCCCAAGATCGAGGAATCGCAGCGGGAAGGAGCCCCTATGCCGGCGCCTGGCGACTTCGCCCAGATCGTCGAGCTGATGGAGATCAAGAAGCTCTACGAGGAGCAGGAAGAACGCTGGAAGTCGCGGTACCTGGAAAAGGACGAGCAGATCGCCCAACTCCAGGGCGACCTCGCAGAGCTGCGCCAGGAGGCCGCCACCTCTGGCACCACCCTCGCCGAGCTCCGCAACCAGCTCGAGGCCGCCCGCGCCGAGCGGGAGCGTCTCGTCCAGGAGGCCAACCTCCGCATCGACAAGCTTAACGAGCGCATCCGCGACCTCAACCAGCAGATGGTGGGCGGTCGCGGCGCCGCTACGGCCGCGCCCCCGCCTGAGAAGCCACCGTCAGGGTTCTTCAAGAGGTAGATCCCTCGCCCGCACGGGTTCACGAACGCGGATCTGGGCGGGGCCACGTCAACCCTCGGCGGCGTCCAGCTCGAGCATGAGGCAGCCAGCTTGGCGCCGCACGACCTTTGACAGGGTGACGGCGAGCGCCAGCGCCACCAGGCCGATGAAGATGCCGAGTAGCCCGAACGCCGCGAGGCCGCCGGAAGTGCCGGGGAGTACCACCAGCGTGGTGAGCTCCTCGGCGCCTCGCACCTGCATCGAGCGCACGACGGTATCGACTAGCGAGGTAACCAGGAACCCCCACAGGACAAGGAAGATCGCCGCCAGCAGCAGCTCCATCGACCGGCTCATCCGGCCGCGACTGGTCGCGTCGGTAGACACCAGGTCGATGGCTGCAGCGGCCATGTCCCGATCGTCCCGCAAGAAGAAGAGAAGGAAGAACATGACGGCATGAGTCCGCAGGTGGGCGGGTCTGCCCATCTCGAACCTGCCCACTTCGTTGCGCCCGATCCTGGTCACACCTCGCCTCACCCAGCGCTACCGGGTTCCGCTGGAGAGCACGCCCGAGAGCTCCCCTCTCGCCGCCGTTACCCCGTCGGGGCTCCTGGCAGGGCCAGCAGGACGCCAGTCAACCGATGCGAACCTGCCGAGCCGACGGGCGGGACGCAGGTCCGACTCGCGTTGCGCGCGGTCGAGAGCGCATGTCAGGCTGCCGAGCAGGAGGCGCCCGACAGCCGGGCAGCCCACGTGGGCCATCACCTCATCGGCGGCGGACGATGCGATCCTGGCCGCCACCGTCGCCGGGATCGAGGAGCTGAACCGCAGGCACGCTCCAGGGAGTCTGGACCGTTTCTTCCTCTTTCACCGCGACCGCCGGTGGAACCCGAAAGAGGGGGTCTTCATGGGGTGGGAGCGGAAGCGCGGGAAGATCGAGGACTTCAACCGGCTCCTGCGCAATCCCGAGGACTCGGCCTCTTCCGTTCGACACGGGGAGCTGTCGATCCTCCCATCGGTCCGCCCTTGACGGATAGAGTGGAGGCACGTGCCGTCCCTGCGGCGCCGCTGCCGCCGGGCCAGGAGCGGGCTGGAAGCCACCCGCAGACCCGACCAACAGAGCCCGAGATACACCGCCTCTGCGACAGGCTGCTACAGGGAGCGCTTCTTGCCGCGAGCGCCGCGACGGCTGCCCTTGGGGCGCGAGAAGCGGCCCTCGACCGGGAAGAAGCTGGGGCCTGCCGGTTCGCGGTCACCACCACCAGGCGGCATGAAGGGACGGCCTCCTGCGGGCCTCTCGCGGGGGCGGTCCTCGGCGAGATTCACCTTGAGGACGCGTCCGCCGACCTCACGGCCGTTGAGCTGGCGGACACCCTCCTCGGCCTCGGCCTGGCTCGAGAACTCGACGAACGCAAAGCCCCGAGGCTTGCCGGTGGCCCGGTCGTTGGGCATGTAGACGTCGACGATGGTTCCCGCGGCGGCCACCAAGGACGTGAGCTCCTCCTTGGTCGTGCGGAAGCTCAGGTTACCGACGAAGATCTTTGCTGGAATGGCCCTTCTCCTCTGGTCCCAGGTGCACTGGAGACATCCCTGCCTTGTGGCCGGGAAGATGATTGTACAACGAATGCAAGCGAACTCACCCCTGCGGGACCGATCGCGGAGCGAGGAGCCTGTCCGAGAAGGCGGACCTTCCCATTTCTCCGACAGGCCTCCTAGCAGAAGCCCGCCATGATGCGCCAGGCGACGAGCTGCTCGGTCATGGCGCGCAGGCGCCGGCACAGCACCTGGCACATCAACGCCACGAACCCGAGCATCGAGGACGGGTCGGAGGAGGCAGCCCTGGCCAGGTCGACTCTCGAGATGGCCAGCACCGCACAGTCGCCCGAGTGCGCGATAGCGTCGGCGCTGCGTGGCTTCTCGTCGATCAGGGCCATCTCGCCGAAGATATCTCCGCGCTTGAGGATCGCCAGTGCCTCCTCCCCCAGGGTCGGGATTCGCCGCGAAATTCGCACCTGGCCGTCGAGCACGACGTAGAGCGTGTCTCCGGGCTCACCCTCGGCGAAGATCAGAGTGCCCTCGGCGAAGCGCGTTGCACCAAGCTGTGTGGCGAGGAGGCCCATCTCGGCGCCCGAGAACCCGAGGCTGCGCAGGGTGAACCACTTGGCCGAGTCCGTCAGGTCGTGCAGGCTGCCGTCCCCACCCCTTCTCTGCATGGACTGGCGCTCCCCTGGCGCCATGATCTCGCTCATGACACGGTCGGCCGCTCGCACCTTGGCGGCGAGCGAGGCCCAGAAGGTGCGCAGGAGCTCCAGCCCCAGGCCGGCCTCTCCGCGCGTCTGTGCCCGGAGCTGCCCGGCGGGAACCCGCAAGAGGGTTGTCGCCTCGTTGGCCCGCAAGCTCCAGCAGCGCGGGCTCCCGTCGAGGTACGACACCTCGCCGTCGAGATCACCCCTTGAGAATGGAACCGCGAGAAGGTCGCCCAGAGGAGTCGCTCGTACGGCGGTGGCCGAGCCACTCAGCACGACGAAGACGTCATCGCCGACCGTGCCCTCGTGGTAGGCCTCCTCCCCGGCCCGCATGGCCACCTGCTGACCAGCCAGGCCGATCCCCTCCAGGTGGTGGCTCGCCAGATGCCGCAGGCTGCCGAAGCTGCGTAGCACGCTCAACAGGGCGGTGCGGTTGGTATGAGCAGGGACCTTCTCCGGTCCGGAAGGGCCGTCGGGCATACTCCGAGAGTACACGAGGTTTTCGATCGTCGCCAACTGGCGGGCGCCATCGACGACGGGCCGGCAAGGGGTTGCCCGGCATGGAGCCCCGATGGTACCTTTCCGCCGCACACGACGGCTCGCTGGGGGCGGGCCGACTCAGGGAGAACGTTCAATGAAGTACCTTCATGTCGACTTTGAGAGATGTGATGCTGGCCGCCACTGTCACCGCGAGTGCGAGGTGGCGTGCTCCAGGACCCTCCACAGGACCGAGGACGTGGCCTACTCGGCGATTCGCCTCCTGTCCGCCCCGGGCCAGCCCGGTGAGCTCTCCATCAACGTCTGCAACCAGTGCGGCGAGTGCGCGGCGGTCTGCCCCACCCAGGCGCTCAGGCAGAACAAGCTCGGCGTCGTGCTGCTCGACAAGAAGACCTGCGTCGCCTGCTACATGTGCGTCGGGTTCTGCCCCACTCTCTCGTTCCGCCAAGTGACCGGCCTGCACGAGCCCGTCAAGTGCATCGTCTGTGGCGCCTGCGTCAAGGCCTGCCCGCGCGGCGCCCTGCAGGTCGCCGAGAAGCCCCAGTCCGAGCCGCTGCTCGCCGCCCACTAAGGAGGACCCGATGGCCGAGGACTACACCAAGCGCACCGAGTACACCGCCGAGGCCGCCGAGATGAAAGCGGCCCACGTCCTCCTCAAGGAAGTGCCGTTCACGCCTTCCCTGCCCGAGCTCGGGTACAACAACCGCACGCTCCACATTGACCTCTCGACCCTGACTGTGACCGAAAAGCCCGTGACGCAGCAGATGAAGGACATCTTCATCGGGGGCCGCGGCTTTGGCCTTTGGTACCTCTGGCAGGCGATCAAGCCGACCACGAAGTGGAACGACCCGGAGAACGACATCATCATCTCCCCCGGCCCGCTGGGCGGCAACACCCAGTACCCGGGCTCCGGCAAGTCGCTGGTTGTCACCCTCTCGCCCCAGACCGGCATTCCCATCGACTCCAACGTTGGAGGCTACTTCGGACCGCTGATGAAGTTCTCCGGCTTCGACGCCCTCGAGATCCAGGGCAAGGCCGAGCAGGACGTGATCGTCATCATCGACGGCCAGAAGGGCGTCGTCCGCATCGAGACGGCGCCCCTCGAGCCCTCGGACAGCCACGTGGCGGCGGAGATCTTCACCGCCGAGTACGCCGAAACCGAGCCGGACCGCCGCAACGTGTCCATCGTGTCCGCTGGCCGGGCGGCCGAGAACAGCCTCATCGGATGCCTCAACTTCTCCTGGTACGACCTCCGCCGCAAGGCGACGCGCCTCAAGCAGGCCGGCCGCGGTGGCATCGGCACCGTGCTGCGCGACAAGAAGGTCAAGGCCCTCGTGTGCCGCGGCCCCCAGGTGCGCGGCGACATGAACCACCCGGCCGACATGGCCCGCATCACCAAGGTCGCCACCAAGCTCCACAAGGAGATCCACGACTTCGACGACCAGCAGTGCCACATGCGCCGCCAGGGCACGGCCCACCTGGTCGAGGTCATGGACGCCTACGACCTCCTGCCGGTCCACAACTTCCAGTTCGGCAACCACCCGGACACCAAGAACATCGCCTCCCCGATCTGGGACGCCCGCTTCACCCAGGGGATCCCGGACGGCTGCTGGTACGGCTGCTCCATGGCCTGCTCCAAGGGTGCCGACGGCCATGTGGTGAAGACCGGTCCGTACAAGGGTGACATCGTCACGGTCGACGGCCCCGAGTACGAGACGGCCGCGGGGTGCGCCGCCAACTGCGGCATCTTCGACCCGGACTGGCTGCTCGAGGCCAACTTCTACTGTGACACGTACGGCGTCTGCAC
>DAONEV010000115.1:0-11626 GCA_035403265.1 Thermoanaerobaculaceae bacterium
CAACCTCGCTCCTATTGGGCGAAGACGTGCAGACCGTAGGGCTTTCCCCGAGCGGCCGACGGCTGGCCGTGGCGGCGGAAAAGACCCTCAGCGTCTACTCGCTGCCGGATGGTGGGTTGGTCCGTGCCGTGCGCATGGATGTCGGGCCTGGCCGCGTTGGTCTGCGGTTCTCCGGCGAGGAGGAGATCTCGCTGAGCGCGTGGGACGGAGACGACCGCCACCGGTCCGCGCCTGTGGATGTGACCCTTTGGAGACTGGACATCCCCTCCGGGAAGCTCGCCCAGACCGGCAAGCTGACCGGGGCCTCCTATCGTGGTTACTGGGTCATGCCCGGTGATCCACGGGGGGAGCTGTTCCTCGCCGTACACTCCGCGGGCGGCGGTTTCGAGCTGGTCCTGCACGACGCCCGGACGGGCGCCCCCAGGGCGAGCCTGCTGTCCGGGCCCGAACGGCCCCCGGCCCGTGTGGCGTTTCTCCACGACGGTCGCATCCTCGTCGGCGAGAGCCGTACGGCAACCGGCCAAGCAGCCAGGATCCACGTCTTCGACCGCGAGGGCAGCTTACTCAGGACAATCGACCTCGGGGACGGCTACCTTGCGGGGCTCGGGAGCGAGGTCTCGCCCGGCGTGCTGGCGGTCACCGTCAGCCGCGGCGAGGACTTTTCCTGGCCCAACCACGAGGACGCTCAGGGGATGCTCGTCGACACCGACCGGGGCACCGTTCAGAAGCTGGCAAAGGGGTACGTGGCGGTCCGGGCCAGCGGGTGGTGGTCGCCGGGACGGCAGCCGGCCGAGCCAGGCAGCGCCTGCGCCCGTCTCTTCCGGAGCCCGGACGGGGCGCTCGTCCGCTACGAGCCGGCCAGCGGGAGCTTCACGACGATCCTGGCCACTCACTGGCCGTTCTAGCCCGCAACGGTTGCGGCGTTGGGTGGGTGGTGCAACCATCCGTTCGGCCGCTCGTATCCTGAGCCCAATGAAACCACTCCTTGTCACTTTGGCGCAGAAGTCGTTCGGGGACACCGTCGCCCTGGCCGGGGTCTCGGTCGAGCTCGGTGCGGGCGAGCTGCTCGCGCTGCTGGGCCCGAACGGCGCAGGCAAGACGACGCTCGTGCGGGCGATCGCCGGGCGGGTGCGGCTGGACGGCGGCTCCATCGAGATCGGTGGCCGCCCGGCCGACGATCCGGGGGCACGGGACGCCCTCGGGGTGGTGCCCCAGGAGGTGGCGCTCTACCCCATGCTGACGGCCCGCGAAAACCTGGAGGTCTTCGGCCGCCTGCAGGGGCTGGCCGGGCCGGCGCGGCGCGAGGCGGTCGGTTGGGCGCTCGGGTGGACCGGCCTGGAAGGCCGCGCCGGCGACCTCGTCAAGACCTTCTCGGGCGGCATGAAGCGCCGGCTCAACATCGCCTGCGGCGTGGTCCACCGCCCGCGCGTCGTGCTGCTCGACGAGCCGACCGTGGGCGTGGATCCCCAGAGCCGCGAGCGCATCTACGAGATGCTGGCCGTGCTGCGGCATGAGGGTGCGTCGCTGCTGCTCACCACCCACCAGCTCGACGAGGCCGAGTCGCGCTGCGACCGGGTGGTCATCGTCGACCACGGCAAGGTGGTCGGCGAGGGCACCCTCGGCGAGCTGGTGGAGCGGCTGTTCGGCGGCCGGCGGGCGGTCACCCTGACGCTCGACCGGGTGCCCGACACCGCGGTGGCGGGCCTCGAGATGGAGGCCGGTGGACGGGCCGGGCGGGCGCTGCTCGACGATCCGGTGGAGGACCTTCCGGCGCTCCTCGCCCGCGTGCGAGCGGCCGGGCACGAGGTCGAGGACCTGGCGCTGCACCGGCCTGGGCTGGGGGCGGTGTTCCTGTCGCTGACCGGAAGGGAGCTTCGCGAATGATCGCCACCATCATCCGGGTGAGCCTGCTGCACCTGCGCCGCGACCGCGTCGTGCAGGCCATGACCTTCCTGCTCCCCATTGCGTTCTTCTCGATCTTCGCGGCGGTGTTCGGCGGGCGAGGAGGAGGCGGGGCCGAGGTGCGCGTCACCGTCGGGGTGGTCGACGAGGACCGCTCCGAGGTGTCGGCGCGGCTGCTGGGCGCGCTCGAAAGGGAGACGGGTCTGACGGTCAGCCGGGTCGTCAAGACCAAGGCCGGCGAGCTGCCCCTCGACCGGGAGCGGGCGCGGACGCTGGTGCAGGGCGGGCAGCTCGACGTCGCGGTGGTGGTGCCGAAGGAGTTCGGCAAGAGCTTCCCAGGGTTCGCGCCGGGCGGCCCCGAGATCGAGCTGCTGGCCGATCCCTCGAACCCGATTGCCCCCCAGATGGTCCTGGGCTTGCTGCAGAAGGTCGGCATGACGGCGATGCCGGATCTGTTCGCGCGTGGCAGCATCGACGTGTTCGAGCGCTACGCGGGCGCCCTCACGCCGCAGCAGAGAGCCGCGGTCGATGGGTGGGAGAAGGGGCTCGCCGAGAGCGCTCAGAAGGGTCCGGGTAAGGACGGCAAGGCCGGTTCGGGCGCCATGGCGGGCGGCCTGGTGCGCACCAAGGTGGTGGACGTCATCCGGGAGAAGGCGCCGCGCACCGGCATTATCGCCTTCTACGCCGCGGGGATCGGCGTCATGTTCCTGCTCTTCATGACCTCGGGAGCGGGCGGGGCATTGCTCGAGGAGGCCGAGGCCGGGACGCTGGAGCGCCTCCTGACCTCACGTCTCGGCATGGGCCGGCTGCTGCTCGCCAAGTGGCTGTACCTGACGCTGCTCGGCTTTGGCCAGGTGACGGTGATGTTCCTGTGGGGCGCCCTGGTTTTCGGCCTCGACCTCTGGAGCCACCTGGGCGGCTTCGCGATCATGACCGTGGTCACCGCCGCCGCGGCAGCGGGGTTCGGCCTCGTGCTGGCGACCCTGTGTCGCAGCCGCCAGCAGCTCGGTGGGCTTTCCACAATCATCATCCTCATCATGTCGGCGGTGGGCGGCAGCATGTTCCCGCGTTTCCTGATGAGCGAGGGAATGCAGAAGGCGGGCCTGCTGACCTTCAACGGCTGGGCGCTCGACGGCTACCTCAAGGTGTTCTGGCGCAACGCCCCGCTGCTCGACCTGTGGCCCCAGGTGCTGGTGCTGTGCGCGGTCGCGGTGGTCTTCATGGCCGCCGCCCGCCTCCTCGCCCGCCGCTGGGAGGCGGTGTGAGCCTCAGGAGTTGGGGCTCGACGGCAGGATCGTGATGGCGTCTCCGCTGTCGTTACGCACGATCGACGCGTAGGCATACACGCGCGTGTCATAGCTCGTCGACGTGACCTGCACGACCACATTGCCCTGCGGCGGGACCCCCCAGGCGGTGAAGATGTCGTTGACCTGCAGGAGCTGGTGGGGCTGCAGGTCGAGGACGAAGCTCTTGAGCGTCTCGTTTGTGCCCGTCTTGACGTCGACGTAGACCTGGGCCGGCACGTCGTGATAGTTCGCGATGCCGACGTTGGCGCGGTTGCCGTCCACCCCTGTGACGCCCGGAAGCAGGTTCTGGGTGCCGAGCTCACCGTCGCCGAGACCCGGGAGGAACTGACCGAACTCCCCGGCGGGGTTGCCGACGTTGTAAATCCGCGCCCGCGCCTCGAAGTGTGAGCTCGTTGTCGTGGTCATCACCAGGATGCCCTTGCTGTTGTTGGACCCAAAGCGGGTGAGCACGATGTCACGCAGCTCGATGGTGGTGTAGATGCCGATCGCCAGAGCACGGGTGACAGGGGCTCCGCTCTGCGGGTAGTACGTGAGGGTGAGGTTCTTGGCGACGTTGCTGGGGTTGGTGACCCAGACGTCGGTGCGCCACTGGGACGTCCCCTTGCCGGAGCCGTGCATGACCACCGGCACGACCACCGTGGTGCCGCCGATCTTCAGGGCCTGGGCCGGGAGCGCCACGGCCAGCAGCACGATGAAAGCAACCACGAGTCTCACACCTGAACGCATGTCGTTCCTCCAAGCCTGAATCCTGGTTCACCTTGCCAGGCAACCCCTCGCCCGTCAAGCGACGGGGAAGGCAGTTGGCCGGCGCTGAGGCTCTCGGGCTGACCTGGGACATCTCCCGCCTCCAGCCTGACGACATACGTTCGCGAGAGTGAGGAAGAGAAAGGGCCGAATGGCCACATTTGGTCGTTACAACCGCTTCATGATGCGGTTGGCGAGGCCGAGCTCCGGCGGCACGACTTCCAGCTCCTTCATCTTGCCCGGCGGGATGGTCCCGTCCCGCCGTTCCCCGAGCCCGTCCGACGACTGGAGCCCATGACCCCACTTTGCAGAGCTTGGCTGACATAGCTCGCGTGACGTCGGTTACTACCCAGGAAGGGACGCCTGGTCTACATTGTCCCGGGGGGGAGGCTGTGGTCCAGCAAAGGTGGGCTCTGGGGCTGACGATGGCCGTGGCGGTGGCTGCCGCCACGAGCGTCAGCGGTGCGTCGATCGTACCGCCGCGGCACTTGGGCGAGCTGGCGCGGCGCGCCGACGCGGTGGTGCTGGCGCGCGCCGGCAGCAGCCAGGCGAGCCGGCGGGGACCTCTCGTTTTCACTACCACCCAGTTCGAACCGCTTGACGTCCTGGCGGCGCCGGGACCGCTGTCGAGCCGATTCCAGGTGGAAGCGCCGGGCGGCGAGATGGGGGACGAGGCCTGGGTGGTTGCCGGCTCTCCGCGGTTCGAGCCGGGCGGGGTCTACCTGCTATTCCTGTCCGCCAGGTCCGGCGCCGGGTGGATCCCGACCATGCTCAGCTACGGGCTGCTGGAGCGGGTGAGCGGCCTGGAAGGTCGCGGGTTGCTCGTGCCGGTGGCGGAGCATGGCGGCCTCGAGGCGATCGCCCGACCGGACGGCGTCGTGCCGGAGCCACCGGCTCCCTACCGCGAGGCGGAGCTGCTCGCGCATCTCCGAGCGGTGCTGGCGGGGAAGGCGAGCTGGAGTTCCAGAATGGTCTTGGCGCTTCCCCAGGAGGCGCCGGCGACCACGCTCGGGCCGCCTTCGGGGTGTGTGTCCATCTTCTCTCCGGATCTTGGGCGGTGGCCCTACAACACCTCCCACCCGCCCGGCGCGGTGACGATCAAGGCCGAAACGACAGGCGACCTTTCCAGATCCGGTGGCGGTTTCGCGGAGGTACAGGGCGCGATCGCCGACTGGGACGAGGTCCCGGGTACGAGCCTGAACCTGGCCTATGGCGGCAAGCTAGCCTACGAGTTGACCTGCACTGGTGGGAACGGCTGGCCCCACGACACGAATATCGTGGTCTTCAACGATCCGTGTAGTGATATCGGGGATCTGGTCGGCTGCTCGGGGGTGCTCGCGATCGGGGGACCATACGCTGTCGGGACCCACACGTTTGGCGGAAGCACTTGGTGGACGATCGTGCGGTGGGCCGTGGTCGTCAACAACGGCCTCACTGACTCCTGCTACACCTCGACGAACTACCAGATCATGCTGGCCCATGAGTTGGGTCATGGGCTGGGCTTTGGCCACTACTCGAATCCCACAGCGCTCATGTACGGGCTGTGTTGTCATCCCATGAGCAACCTCGACCGCTCCTGCGCCCAGTACGCTTACCCTGCGGGCGTCGCGACGCCCACCCCGACTCCGACCCCGACGCGCACACCCACCGTACGGCCGCCGGTGGCGGCGTTCACCCTCACGCCGGCTGAGCCGCTGGTCGGCCAGAACGTGCAGCTCACCGACGCCTCGACGGGGGCGACGAGCTGGCTCTGGAGCTTCGGGGACGGCGGGTCCTCGAACCTGCAGCACCCGACCCACGCCTATGCCAGGGCCGGGTCGTTCACCGTCGAGCTGGCAGCGACCAACTCCGGCGGCACCTCCCGGGCCAGCCGGGCCCTGACGGTGCGCGAGGCGGCGGAGCCGCGCACCGTCGCGGTGGTCGCCCACGTGGCGGGGGTGGGTGGCACGCCCTGGCGGTCCGACGTCGCCCTGGCGAACCCTTCCGACGCGGCACTCGGGCTGCAGCTCGTGTTCACGGCCTCGGGATCCCTGTCCTCCCTGACCCGCGACGTGACGTTGCGGCCGCGGGAGAGCCGCCTGCTGCCGGACCTCGTCGCGACGCTGTTCGGGGCCGGCGACACCCGGGGAGGGCTGCGTGTCGTGCCGCCCCAGGAAGGCCCGGCACCGGCCGTGTCGGCGCGAACCTACGCCGTCGAGGCGAGCGGCAACCTGGGGCAGGGCGTGTCGGGCGTGGTGGCGCCAGCAGCCGGCACCTACTACGTCCCCGGGGTGTACTCCGACAGCTTCTACCGGACCAACGTCGGTGTGACGGCCGACACCGTGGGGGTCTGGGCCGACATCCGGCTCTACCGGGGGACGGCCGGACAGGTGGGGAGCGTGACGAAGGGGATCAGCCCCCGCGACCAGCAACAGTGGTCGGTGGACACCCTCTTTGGGGGGAAGGCCCAGCCGGGCGTGCCCATGACCGTCGGCTTCGCCCTCGACCATGCTGGCGTACCCTACGCCTCGCTGGTGGACCAGGCATCGCGGGACTCGGTGTTCCTTGTCGGCGACGTACCGGCCCAGGAGTGGCTGGTGCCGGTGGTGGCCCACAACCCGGGGCTTCAGGGCACGACCTGGCGCACCGACGTGGGCGTGTTCAACCCGGGCTCCACCGCGAGCACGGTGAACCTGGAGTACCTCCCTCAGGGTCTCGACAACTCGGAGGGTGGGCTCGTCTCGGCTCCGGTGATGCTGCAGCCCTACACCACCCTGGTGGTGGGCGACGTGGCGGGCGCGCTCTTCGGCGTGACCAACGGCAAGGGGGCGCTGCTCGTGAGCTCGACGAGTCCCCTGGTCGTGAGCTCCCGCTCCTACACCAATCGCAGCGGGGGTGGCACCTACGGCCATGGCGGCCCCCCGGTGCGCCCCCAGGCGCTCGCCGCCACGCCGCGCACCATCGCCGGGGTGCGACAGACCGGTGGCTATCGCAGCAATGTCGGTCTGGTCTCCGGCAGCCGCGGCGTGACCGTGACGCTGCGCCTGCGTGACGCCGACGGCGCCGTGCTCGGCACCCGCTCGGGCTTCCGCGTGCCACCGCGCAGCCTGGTGCAGCTCGGCCTGACCGCGCTCTTCCCGGGCGCGCCCCTACCCGACCCGGTCGGGGCGATCGACGTGCTCCCGGACGGCCCTTTGCTCGCCTACCTCTCGGTGGTCGACGGCTCGAGCCAGGACCCGGTGCTTGTCCTCGCCCCTTGATCAGCCAATCAGCCAATCAGCGAATCAGCGGATCAGCGAATCAGCCAATCAGCGGATCAGCGGATCAGCCAATCAGGCGGAAAGCGGTGCATTGGTCTTGCTGATGAGCTGATGCGCTGCTCTGCCGATTCACTGGTTGGGTGTGGGGGTGGGTGGTATCGTTGATCCAGCTTCAACAGCAGAGGCACCCACCGGGCGGGGTGGGGGCCAGGGAGGTTGGCATGGCCAGGAAGAGCAAGCAGGTCGGCACGACGAGCCAGGAGGCCAGGGCCAGCCACGAGGAGCGTCTGGCCGAGGCCGGGGACTTCCCCCTCGAGGAGAAGGGATCGCGCGTCAACCGGCGGTTCTTCGAGAAGGAGCTCCGGAAGCTGCAGTTCGAGCTCGTCAAGTGGCAGTACTGGGTCAAGGAGCAGGGGTTGCGCGTGGTCATCGTCTTCGAGGGCCGCGACGCGGCCGGCAAGGGCGGCCTCATCAAGCGCATCACCGAGTCCCTGAACCCCCGCGGCCTGCGCCTGGTGGCCCTGGGTACGCCGTCGGACGTCGAGGCCACGCAGTGGTACTTCCAGCGCTACGTGCGGCATCTGCCGTCCGCGGGCGAGGTCGTCATCTTCGACCGTTCCTGGTACAACCGCGCCGGGGTCGAACGGGTCATGGGGTTCTGCAGCGACCGGGAGTACTGGGAGTTCCTGCACTCGTGCCCCGAGTTCGAGCGCATGCTCGTGCGCTCGGGGATCATCCTGGTCAAGTACTGGCTCTCGGTCTCCGACGCCGAGCAAGAGGTCCGCTTCCAGAGCCGCTCGAAGGACCCGACGCGGCGGTGGAAGCTCTCTCCCATGGACCTCAAGTCGCGGGAGCGCTGGGTCGAGTACTCCAAGGCCAAGGACATGATGCTGCAGTACACCGACATCGAGGAGGCGCCCTGGTACCAGCTCGAGTCCGATGACAAGCGCCTGGCGCGTCTCAACGGCATTCGCCACCTGCTCGGGCTGATCCCCTACAAGAACGTCATCCCGGGGCCGATCAAGCTGTCGCCTCGCGCCGCCCCGGACGAGCACTACGTGCGGCCGCCACGCCGCGAGGAGCATATCGTGCCCAACTACTTCGCCAAGAAGGCCAGGGCCAAGGGGAAGTAGGGGACGGTGCCGATCTTCCGGGTGGGTGGTGTGGACGCGGCGGGGGAGCCCTTCCAGCGGCGGCGATTTGAGGCGGCCGACGAGGCGACCCTGCGCACCATGCTGGCCGGGCACGGTGTGACCGTCGAGAGCGCGCGGCACGTGGCGCTGACGAGCTGGCCATTCGTGCGGCACGGGTGGCCGATCCTGGTCTGGCCGCTGCTGGCGTTCTTCCTGCTGGGGGCGTGCGCCCGTCTGGTGGTCACCGGCCTGGTGCTTGGGGCGGTGCGGGCCGAGCACCCGGTCTACGAGCAGTTGGCCCGGGAGGGACGTGGAGCCGAGGCGGAGGTCAAGAGCGTGCGCGCCGACGGGCGAGGCCGTCCGTTCGAATGGGCCTACGCCTTCGAGGCGGGCGGTGGCCGGGTCGTCACCGGGATCCTGCAGCGGGGGTTCGGCTCCATCCGCGAGCGGCGCTTCGACGTGGCGCTGGCGGGCGCCGAGCCGGCGGTCGGGCAGCACTTTGCGGTGACGTTCCTGGGCGGGGCGCCCGAGATGCACGTCCCGGGGCGGATGGATGCCGGCTCGATCGGGAAGCTGGATGCGGCCGCCCGGACCGTCCTCTGGCAGGGCGTGGTGGCGCTCGGCGTGGCACTCGGCTCGGCCTGGGCGGTGCGCAACATCCTCCTGCGACTCGGCGCCCACTACTGGCTCGACGACGACGGCACGGTCATCGAGTACGCCGGCCGCCACCCGGTCAAGCTGCGCATGGACCTCGAGGCAGACGCCGGGGAGTGACGGCTACGAGTGGTCGACGCGGAGGACGGCGGCGCCGGTGAGGCGGCCGCCGCGCAGGTCGTCGAGCGCCTGGTTGGCCTCGGCGAGGGGATACACGGTCGTCTCGATGTGAAGGCAGTGGCGGGCGGCGGTGGCCAGCAGGTCGAGACCGTCCGCCCGGGTGAGGTTGGTGACCGAGCGCAGCACCCGCTCCTCCCACAGGATGCGGTAGGGGAACGCCGGGATGTCGCTCATGTGGATGCCGCCGCAGACGACTGTACCGCCCTTGGTCACGGCGCGCAGGGCGACCGGGACGAGGGCACCCACCGGAGCGAAGATGATGGCGGCCTCGAGGGGAACGGGTGGCGGCTCGTCGGCACCTCCGGCCCAGGCGGCGCCCAGGCGCTGGGCGAGCTCCTGAGCGGCCAGGTCGCCGGGTCTGGTGAAGGCGAAGACCTCCCGGCCCTCGGCGACGGCGATCTGGGCGACGATGTGGGCGGCGGCCCCAAAGCCATACAGGCCGAGTCGCTCGGCACCCTCGCCGGTCATGCGGTAGGCGCGGTAGCCGATGAGACCGGCGCACAGCAGCGGCGCCGCCGCGATGTCGTCGTATCCCTCCGGAATCGGGAAGACGTAGCGGAGGTCGGCGACGGCGAACTGGGCGTAGCCGCCGTCGCGGGTGTAGCCGGTGAACAGCGGGCGGTCGCAGAGGTTCTCTCGACCCTTGCGGCAGGATGGGCAGGTACCGCAGGTCAAGCCGAGCCAGGGCACGCCGACCCGGTTTCCGACCGCCAGCCCGGTCACACCGGACCCGAGTGCCGCCACCGTGCCGACAATCTCGTGGCCGGGGATGACGGGGAGCCTGGGATCGGGCAGCTCGCCATCCACCAGGTGCAGGTCGGTGCGGCACACGCCGCAGGCGTGGACCTCGAGCAGGATTTCGCCAGGCCCGGGGAGCGGCAGCGGCCGGTCCTCGAGCTGCAAGGGCCGCCCGGGCTGGTGGAGAACCATGGCGTGCATGCGATCGGGCAAGGACATCGGCATCTGGCAATTCTAGCGGCAGCGCACGGTCACCCGGTGGGCACCCGGCTCCGTTGGGACGGGCAGGTGGTTTCCGGCCAGTTGCACGCCGTCGAGGGTGACCTCTGGCTGGGCCGACGAGGCAGCGTCGCGCACGATCTCGATCTCGTAGGTGGCGCCTCGCCAGGGTCGGGTCATGCTGGCACCGTTCCACCCGGGTGGCAGGCAGGGGTCGAGGCGCAGATCGTCCCAGTCCGGGCGGACGCCCAAGACCCAGTGGGTGACGACCCGGTGCAGCCACGCCGCGGAGCCGGTGTACCACGTCCAGCCGGCGCGTCCGTGGTGCGGCGACTCGGGGCCGTCGACGTTGCCCGGAAGCACATAGGGCTCGGCCCAGTAGCGCTCGGGGTCCTTGGTGGCGGGGTCGACGGCGTCCAGGAGCCGACCCACCAGCTCGGCGTCCCCGACCTTGGCGGCGGCGGCAATCGCCCAGGTGGCGGCATGGGTGTAGACGCCGCCGTTCTCCCGCAGCCCCGGTGCATAGCGGGTGATGTAGCCGAGCTCCGAGACCGGCGTCTCGTAGGCGGGGGTCAGGAG
The DNA here is from genome assembly GCA_035403265.1 of Thermoanaerobaculaceae bacterium. Classification (GTDB taxonomy): domain Bacteria; phylum Acidobacteriota; class Thermoanaerobaculia; order Thermoanaerobaculales; family Thermoanaerobaculaceae; genus JAAYVZ01. The sequence continues at coordinate 10,696 of DAONEV010000115.1, forward strand.
TAGCGCGCCGGCGTCGGTGACGAGGTGGCGCTTGACGGCGGTCATGCAGGCGGCCGCGCGGTCGGGCGGCGCCACGTCGTTGAGCACCGCCCAGGTCTGGGCATTGAGGTAGATCCGGCCGGCCGAGTTGGCGACACTCCCGAACGGCGTGCCGTCGTCGCGGGTGCCGCGGATGTACCAGCTCCCGTCCCAGGCGTGCGCGTTGATGGCCGCGATGAGGGCGCCTCGGCGCTGCCGGAAGTCCGCTGCCGTGACGCGGTCGCCGTCGCGGTCGAGGATCACGGCCCAGTCGTCGAGCAGCCCGGCCAGGAAGTGCGCCAGCCACACCGACTCGCCCTTCTCCTCGAGACCGGCCGCCGAGAGCCCGTCGTTCCAGTCGCCGGCGCCGATGAGGGGTAGACCGCGGGGGCTGAACCGCGCCAGGGCATGCCTGAACGCACGTAGCACGTGCTCACGAATAGTTGTCGGGGCCGCGTCGTCCAGGAACGGCGCGGCGTCGTCGAGGATCGAGGACTCGCCCGTTTCCTTGATGTAGTTGGCCGTCACGAACCCCAGCCACAACAGGTCGTCGGTCATGCGGGTGACGTGACCCATCTCCGCGAGCGGGTGCCACCAGTGGTAGACCGAGCCGTTGGCGAACTGGTGGGCGGCGTGCAGGCGGATCTGCTCGCGGCAGCGCTCGGGCTCGACCTGCAGCCAGACCTGGGAGTCCTGGAGCTGGTCGCGGAACCCGTAGGCGCCGCTCTGCTGGTAGTACCCGCAGCGGCCCCACAGGCGGGCGGAGATCGCCTGGTAGCGCGCCCAGTCGTTGACGAGGGCATCCAGGTGGTGAGCCGCTGTCTCGATGCGATGGCCGGCCAGGCGGGCCTGCCAGGCCGTCTTGACACGGTCGAGCGCCCCCGCCATGCCTTCGACGCCGGTGTGGCGGTCG
>DAONEV010000116.1:0-9345 GCA_035403265.1 Thermoanaerobaculaceae bacterium
GCCGTGTCCGCGCTCCCCGCGACGGGGGCGGCCGCCGCCGTCAGGACCTGCTCGAGCCAGACCCGGAAGCGCCCTTCGCGCTCGGCTTCGTCGGCTTCGTCCGGCCCATCCAGAGCGACGAGCTGGGAGGGTTGCAGCCATCGCCGCTCGACGGCCCGCCGCAACAGACGCACCAGACGAGCCTCGCCGCTCATGCGCGGCCCATCTGAAGCGGAACGGGTATCCGCGGAAGGGTGCATTGGCAACGAAGACGAGGTCTCATCGAGCGCCAGAAGTATACCTGCGGCCGACCGAGGTCGGTCTACAATGACGTCAGTATGTTCGGCACGGGTCTGGGCACCGGCGACGCGCGCGAGCTCCTTCGAGGTGCGTCAGGATGAGCGTGCCTCAAGGTCTCCGGGTCGGCGCCCTCAGCCACATCGGTCTCGTCCGGCGCGAGAATCAGGACCGCATGGCCCGCTTCACCTGCCCGTTCGGCGAGGTTTTCATCGTGGCCGACGGCATGGGCGGTCACAAGGGTGGCTCCCAGGCCGCCTCCATGGTGGTGGAGGGTTTCGAGAGCTACCTGCGTCAGGCACTGCCCCGGCAGCCGCTCCGAGCCGCTCTGATGGCCGCCTCGGCTCACGTCAACAGCGCCGTCTGCGCCGCCGCGACCTCCGGCGACCCGCTGACCGACCACATGGGCTCGACGGCCGTGATCCTCGTCGTGGCGGGCCGGGACGTCCTGATCGGGCACCTCGGGGACAGCCGCGCCTACCTTTCGCGCGGCGATCACCTCGTTCGCCTGACCCGCGACCACACCTGGGTCCAGCAGCTCGTCGACCAGAATCTCCTGAGCGAGGAGGAGGCCCGCAACCACCCTGATGCCAGTGTCCTCGCCCACGCCTTCGGGCGCGAGTCCGGCCTCTCGCTCGAGCTGTCCCCGGGGCTGGCCATTCACAGGGGCGACACGATCCTGTTGTGCTCGGACGGACTCTCGGGGTACCTCACCGACGACGAGATTTCCGGCATCCTGGCGCGACGCGGCGATCCCCAGCCGACGGCAGCCGACCTCGTCGAAGCGGCGCTGGCCACCGGAGGCCACGACAACATCACCGTCCAGCTCGTCGTCTTCTCGGAGCGCCCGCGCCGGCACACGCGTCGCACCCTCGGCCGGGCCGGAGGGGTATTGCCAGGCCAACGCCAGGACCGGGAAGGGCCTGCCGCAGCCGAGCTGCTACCGCCTGCAACGGCAGAAGCTGACACCTCGCCGGCGCCGCACCAAGACCTCTTGCCTCACCAGCCTCCTTCCCGGGACCCGACTCCGGAGATGGTCCCGACCCAGCCGGCACTGCCGCTTCCACCGACGCCATCTGTATCGACAACCCTCGAGACGCCGCGCCGCCGCCGCGCCGCCGGCCTGCTGGTGGTGATTGCGACCCTGGCCGGCGCCGTGGCACTCGTGCTCGGGATGTGGTTCCTCCTGCAGCCACCATCCCCTCCTGCCCTCGCGCCACCCGTCGCGGCTCCCGATCCCACTGCCATACCGACTCCGACCCCCACCGCCGAGCCCGACACCGTTCCGGACTCTGGCGCTTTGACCGTGCCATTACCGCAGTCCAGCCCGGCGCCAACCCAACCTCCCACCGCCGGACCTTCCGTCCCCGACAGCGACTCGACAGGGGGGACGCCGTGAGCGACCAGGCCGAGGTGGAATCAGAGGCCGGCCACCCCTTGCCGGTGCTGCCCAGTCCACCTTCGGCTCCTGGCCTCGACCGGACACTGTGTCGATTGTCCTGGTGCCTGGCCGCGCTGCTTGCCGTGCTCGTCCTCGTCGCCGGGCTGCTGTACCTGGGCGTGGCCCGAGGCGTGGAGAGGCTGGTCCGGGTTCGAGTTGTCGACACCCACGTCGAGCGGTCGGCCAGCGAGCTGACGACGCTGCTGGCGACCGTCCGCCTGGAAATCGAGAACCGGACGCCCATTTCTCTCATCCTGAGCGGGCTGTCGTACAGCGTGAAAGTCGGCCCGAGCGAGGTATGCAGCGGAGACTGGCAGCCGGACGCCACGACACTGATCCGGGCCCGCGGGGCAACCACCGTCGACGTGAAGATGCACATGGACCTGGCGCGGCTGGGGGGCGCCGTCCTGCAGGCGCTCGCCAGCGACCGGCCCGGCGTGACGGTCAGCGCCCGGTTGAGGTTGCGCACCTGGATCGGGCCCCTTACCGTGCCCGTCACGACCAGGGCAGCCCTGCCTTCCGTCCTGGCGACGCCGTCTCCCGAGGGACCCTGATGCCCGTTTCGATCCTGCGACCGGGCCAACGCGTGGGCCATTACGTGTTGGAAGAGCGCATCGGCGCCGGGGGCATGGGGGAGGTTTGGCGAGGGCGGCACGAGTTGCTCGCCCGGCCGGTGGCGATCAAGTCCATCAATCCCCTCCTCGCCGCTGACCCCAAGTTCGCCGACCGCTTCCGCCAGGAGGCCAAGGCGCAGGCCACGCTCGTCCATCCACGCATCGTGGCCGTCACCGACTTCTTCTTTGTCCCCGACGGCTTTTTCCTGGTCATGCCGCTGATCGCCGGCGAGTCGCTCGAGCACCACCTGACCCACGAGCAGCTCATGCCCCTGGCGGCGGCCTCAGCGGTCTCGCTGGACATCCTCGCCGGTCTCGGCTACGCGCACGGCAAGGGCGTGATCCACCGAGACGTCAAGCCTGCCAACATCATGATCGACGGGAAGGGCCACGGCTACCTGGCCGACTTCGGGATCGCCCTCATGATCGGCCAGCAGCGCCTCACGCAGACCGGGACGACGATCGGCACGCCCCACTACATGAGCCCCGAGCAGATCCTCCGTCCCCGCCAGGTGGACCATCGCTCCGACATCTACAGCTTCGGCTGTGTGTTGTACGAGATGTTGGTCGGGCGCCCGCCGTTCGAGAACCCGACGGAAGGCAGCGACACCGACTTCCTGGTGAAGGAGGCCCACCTGCGCCGGCCACCGCCGTCGCCGCGCTCCCTGAACCCTGCGCTGCCCCCGGGCGTCGAGGCCGTCGTGCTCCGCGCCCTCGAGAAACGTCCCGAGGACCGCTTCCCGACCTGCGAGGACTTCGCCACGGCCCTCACCAATGCCGCGCTTGAGCCCGTCGGAGCCTCGGTCACGGTCCCTCTGCCCATCTCGAGGCACGCGGCGGACTCATCTGGCTCTCCGGTCGTCCCTGTCGAGCCGCCGAGCCAGCCGCCAGCCGGATCCGGTCCAGCGCACGTGGCGCCGATCCCGGAGCCTCCATCAGCCGAGACGCCACCCGCACTGGCCGCGCCGGCGCGAGGACACGGCCCGACCATCGCCATCCTCGGGCTTCTTCTTGCGCCGGTCCTCGTGGCCGTTGGCGTGCTGGCCCTGCGTCTCGCACGGTCCCCGGCAGAGGTGGTCGTCGGGCAGTCGGGCTCGGGCATCTCGTCCATTGCCACGGCGGTCGGCAAGGTGCGACGTGGCGGCAGGGTCGTGGTCGGGCCTGGCGTGTACCGGGAGACCGTACGGCTGGCACAAGAGGTCGAGCTGCTCGCCGGAGACGCACGGAGTGAGGTGGTCATCGAGGCGCTCACGGGCCCCGGGCTGGTGCTGTCGGCCGACCGGGCCACCGTCCGCGGCTTCACCGTGCGGAGCCGTACGAGCAAGGGCGGCGAGCCGGCACCAGCCATGCAGGTGACGGCCGGTCAGCCGGTCGTCGAGGACTGCTCCTTCGAGGGAAGCGGCGACGTCGTCGTGGTGTCGGGCAGCGGCACCGCCGCGATGCTCAGCCGTTGCCGCCTGCAGTCGACCGCAGTCGGCAACGGGCTGGTCGTCGATGGCCCGGCTCGGGTCCGGGCCGAGGCTTGCGAGATCGCCAACGCGGTGGGCGGAGTGGTGGCCCGCCGGGGAGGCGACGTCCTGCTCGTGGGCTGCAAGGTCACGGCCTGCTCCATGGCCGGCGTGCAGGTGATCGAGAAGGGGTTGGCGACCATGGAGGACTGCGAAGTGACCCAGTCCGGCCAGGCCGGGGTGGTGGCCGCGTCAGGGGGCCGACTCGTCATGCGGCGCACCGGCGTGCGCAACGGTCAGGCCGTCGGGGTGACGGTCCGGGAGCTGGCGGATGCCCTGATCGAGACCTGCCAGCTCACCGGCAACGGCAGCCACGGGCTCGACGTGTGGGGCGCCCAGGCAACGGCACGCGACACCACCTTCAGCGACAACGGAGGGCGAGGCGTGTGGACGCGGGAGAATGCCACCGCGACCCTGGAACGATGCACCTTGACCGGGAACCTCCGCGGCCCCCAGCTCGCTGACCGCACCTCGAGTATCGTCAAGCAATGACCTGTGGTGCGAGCTCGGAGGCCCCGCCCTCGCGGGTGGAGGCGTGTCTGCCGATCAACGGACACCATTCCCGGGTCATTGCATCCTGGACCAGTCGATCTGCGATCCCCAGACCGAGTGCGGGATGGCGAAGACGACCAGAGTCGCGATCGCCGCGATCAGCACCGCGGCTCTCGCCTGCCGGCCGCTGCGGAGCTGCCATACCGCCAGGGCCCACGCGATGCCGGCAAGCAGGGTCTTGTTGTCCGTGAGGTCCCAGCCGAAGGGCACGCCCGTCCACCAGGCGTCGAAGGCGAACTTCTGAACCAGGGGCCCGAGCGCGAACCCTCCGAACATGACGAGCCCGAAGGCCGCCCACGAGAGAGGCGCCAGGCGGGGTCTCCCGACCGCCGCCTCGATGCCTGCCCTGGCCGCGAACAGCATGCCCAGGAACATGGCGAGGATATGGGGGACGAGCACAAGCTCCGGGACGTGGTCCTTGAACCGGGCGACTGCCGGCCGCTCGGGAACCGCCTGCACCTGCGCGCCCGAGTGCAGGAGGACCTGATACTCGAGCTTGCCGGCTGCCGGCTGGGTGGCAAGGGTCGCCACGAGCTCCCCTCCCTCCCGGCTCATGGGGATCATCTGCCAGGTGTCGTTGGAGGGAAACCGGCGCCATGCGACCTCGCCGGTCACCGTGGCACCGACCGGAATACGGACCGGCAGGTCCTCGCCGGTGGTCCCGCTGCGCAACAGCCGGGCGTGCGAGAGTTCTCCTCCGATCTCGACCCTGGCCCGGACCGGGTAGGTTGGCCCGCTCATCCGCTGCCATATCGCTGACCCGAGGGTCACCACGACGGCCAGAATCCAGCACTGCCATGTCCTCATCACACCGCCTCCTCACCCGCGTGGGGCGCGAACCCCTCGCCCAGGACCTCCTGGGCCGGGGTAATGGCCACGAACGCATGCCGGTCAACCTCGGCGACCAGCCGCTTCAGCCGGCCGACTTCGTGGGTGGCCAGAACCACGTAGAGCACCGGGTTCTCCCTCCCGCTGTACCCTCCCTGCCCGTGCAGCACCGTCACCCCTCGTCCGAGCCGGTGCAGGACAGCCTGCTTCACCTTCTCGGGCTGCTGACTGATGACGATGGCCGCGCGAGCCGCCGAGAAGCCCGCCTGGACGATGTCCAGCACCCTCGCCGACACGAACGCGAGTGCCGGCGCCACCATCACGGCCTCCGCTCCGAAGATGAACGCGGCGACTGCGAAGATCATCACGTTGATGCCCAACAGGGCCTGTCCCACGCCGATTCCCAGGAAGCGGTGGGCCAGGCGTGCCAAGACGTCGGTTCCGCCGGTCGTGCCCCGCCCGCGGAAGACCAGGCCCATTCCCAGGCCGTCGAACAACCCGCCATAGCAGATGACCAGCAGACGGTCGTGAGTGGGGGGTGCAATGAAGGGGGCGGTGAGATCGATTGCCAGAGACATGGTGATCACGGCGACCGCGGTCCGCACGAAGAAGCGCATGCCACCGGCGTACTTCCAGCCCACCCAGAGCAGCGGCAAGTTCAGGCCCAGAGTCACCAACCCAACCGGGCTCTTGAACAGATGATGGAGAATGATCGAAATCCCCACCACCCCACCAGAAACGACGTTGTTGGGCACAAAGAACATGTTGGTGCCCACCGCCACGACCAGTGACCCCATGACGATGAGCCCGTAGTCGAAGGCGACCCCCAGCTTGCCGCGCGGTGCCTGCAGTTTCCACCTCATGGCGGGATCGTGGCAGATTGCCCCCGTCCCCACAACCCTCCCATGAGATCGGCCTGTCAGCAGATCAACAAATCGGCCGATCGGCAAAGACTACGCAACGATGCGTCGCTGATTCGCTGGGTGGGCGGAAGGGGGCTGGCTACGGAGCGGTCTTGAAGGAGAAGGAGAAGGGCATTCCTGGCTCGTTCCCTGAGCGATCCTCAACGGCGTCCCCGGCCAGGGTCACGTGGAAGGTGTCGCCTGGAGGAAGGTCCTGGCCAGGTGTCCAGACGACCCACCAGTTGGATGAGTCGACGCTCACGGTCCCCTCGATCAGCCCAGACGCCTCACCCAGCACCGAGATGCCCCGGGGCTCCACCTCGCCGGCTTGCAGAGATTCCGAGAGGCAGAAGATCACCTTGGGCCGGCGCGCGGCGACGAGCGCCCCCGAGGCCGGGAAGTGAGAGGTGACGGCCGGCGGCTGCCGGTCCCCGACCTCGTCCCACGATGCCGCCATGGCGAGATCCAGGGAGATGTGGAAGGCCACGTCGACGAGTTCCGGAGGTGGTAGAGGTGGCTCTGGAAGATCATGGTCGGAAAGATACTTGGATATCAGGACAGCCGCCACGACGACCGTCACCACACCCACCACCACGAGGGCGGGCGGGACGTGCGAGAGGGTGACCTGGACATCCGTCATCACACCCTGCTTCACCTTGAAGACGCGGCGGACCGGCTCCCCCAGCCTCTCGACGTCTCCAGCCTCGGAGAGGCGGGCCGGGAAGCCCACCCGATAGATCCCCGGCGGCAGGCCGACCACCGCCCAGCCCGGGTTCAGAGAGCGGAAGACCGTGCGCCAGGTATTGCCTTCCTGGCGGTCCAGCTCGCCCACGAGCCCCGCCGGCCCAACCTGATCATGCCGGCGCGCCGAGTCGTCGGCGAACACCTTGACCGCGACGCCGCCCCCCGGGCCTTCACTCCGGCGGGTGGCGCTGGTCTTCACCGACACGCACCCACCCAACGCCAGGACGACCTGCCCCGCGACCAGCAGGACGGCCAGGGAACGCTGCGCCGGGTGCCACCTAGCCATGGACGATACGCGTCCCTTCCGGCAGCTCGACTATCGACTCGGCTTGCCAGGGCAGGCGCGTGCCCCTGGGCAGGTCCCGCCCGTCTAGCCTGAGGCCCTCGCTGCGGGCCTCGACCATCCACCCCTGCGGTGTCGGAACGCCGATCGCCTTGGCGGCCGTGCCCGGGGCGAGCAGGTGCAACGGCAGGCTCGAAAACACCCAGACGGCGTGCCGGCCGGCGCCGACCCCGGCCGTGAAGGTGAACTCCACGGCCTGTGGCATGCCGTCCCGACCCCGCCAGAGCTTGTAGACGAACTCCGCGGCGCCCTGGGCGAGGAGACAACGGCCCTCCTGTCCAAGCTCGATCCGTTCGCCCCGCTTGAGCACCTTGCCGTCCATGGCCGCCCCGTGGGTGCCCATGCAGAAGGCTTCCAGCCCCTCGGGGGCGACCCGGAACTCCATGTGACCGGCACGGCTGAGACGCTGAGCAAGGGCCAGGGTGATGGAGCTTTCCGCCGCTTCCCGGCGCGTTGGCCGCAGGTCGAGGTGGTTGCCGAACTCCTCGAACGACCCGCGCCCGAACCGCACGGCCGGGCCCACCACGACCCGCCAGCTCGTCATCTCGCGCGGAGTCTCCACCTGGAAGCGCTCCACCGGTGCCAGCACGCCGAGATCGGTCACGACCGGGATGGGGGTGACGAGCTCGTGGGCGGGAGCGGCCGCCGGTGCGCTGGCCGGCTCGACGACCATCGGCTCCAGTGGCGGTGCGACGGGAATCGCCGCGGTCATCGGAGGCGGCAGGGTCGCGGCCGGCGCGTCGGGCTCGGAGCGCCCTTCGGCCATGAGCGTCTCGAGGGCCGCGGCCGCCCGGTTGCGTACCGCCGCCGAGAGGCGTGGCTCCTTCAGGAGCTCCATGATGCGCTGATGTGCGAGCGCCCGGGCTGCCGGCTCGTCCAGATGGATCGCGGCCTGGGAGAGCTCGAGGTCGAGCTTGAGCTCGTCCACCTCGTCGGTGGCGCCCTCACCGCCCAGCCGCTCGAGGAAGGCTCCCGCCTCGCCCCATGCCTGGCGGACCAGCAGCTCGTCGAGCATGCCCCGCCTGTTCGCCTGCAGGTGGGACTGCGCTTGCGCCAACAGCTCCTCGACCTGCTTGGCCGGAATCTTCCCGAACGGCAGCAGATGCGGCTTCTCCTCCACCAGGCGCTGGCACATGCCGGCGACGTAGCTCCACTGGGGGCGATCCCGCTGGGACATGCTCTGGGCGCGCTGCCAGATCTCCTTGGCCTTGCGGTCGGGGCGGGTGCGGCCCTTGCGCTGGTTCTCGTCGAACTGGGCCGCTACCTCGCGCAGCCGCACCAGGAAGGCGTCGGCATCCTCTGGCCGTTGCTCGGGGTCACCCATGCAGTCCTGCACCAGCTCGTCCATCGCGGCCGGCAGGAAGTCGGAGCTCTCGCAGAGCTCCTCGTACCCGACCCAGGGCGAGCAAATGGTGCCACGGAAGAGCTCATAGGCAAGCAGGGCCAGTTGGTAGACGTCGGCCGGCGGGCCGAGGAGCGCCCAGTCCCCGCGCAACAGCTCCGGAGCCGCGTACGGCGACGTCTGCCACCGCACGCCCAACAGCTCCCCGGCGCTGCGGCGAAGCTCGGGGCCCAGCCCGAGCCCGATCAGACGGACGGCGCTGCCCTTTCCCAGCAACAGGTGATCGAGCCGCACGTCGAGGTGGCACAGCCCGGCGCGGTGCAGCTCCGCCACGCCATTCGCGGCCTGCTCCAGGAAACGGAGCGCCTCCTCGGGAGCCAGTCCGGAGCCGCTCGCGTCCTCGTCCCCGCCGCCCCGATTCACATACCGCTCGAACGAGAGCTGCTGCGAGAAACGGGAGCCCGAGACCAGCTCCCGAAGACTCCGACCGTCCACCCACTCCATGGCCATCGCCCACCAGGGCAGCGCCTGTCCCGGTACGGCGACCGGTCCGATATCGAAAACCTTCACAGCGAACTCGCCGGCCACACCTGCCAGCTTCTCCAGCTCCTCCTCGAAGAGGCGCTGGGCGATGTCAGAGGCGAGCAGCTCCGGATGCATCATCTTCAGAGCCCGAAGCGTGTTGCTGGGCCTGTGGAGGACCTTGAGCACGCAGCCGTGGTCACCTTCGGCCACCAGACCCCGCAGCTCCAGGTCGCCCGCCACGTCCAGGGGCTGCCCGATATCCATGCGGGT
>DAONEV010000116.1:9355-11567 GCA_035403265.1 Thermoanaerobaculaceae bacterium
GTGAAAACCGAATATGTCGGCGAGAAGGTCGTCACGCCCGCGCCTTTCCCGCTCTTCTTGCCTGCCCGGGCAACGCTACCCATTCTGTCCTCCTACAAGCACCGCAAGCTGCGCGAAGTATAGCGCAAGCCCCGACGCCGTCGCCTCGGGTGCCCCCGGACCCGGTCTTGCTGTCGGCCCGTCGCCCCGCTAAGCTCACCCGCCATGAGCGAGCAGCGTCCTCTGAGAGTGAGCGTCCTCGGCGTCGGCCACCTGGGCCGGCATCACGTGCGGTTGGCCCGCACCCTACCCGGCTGGTCGTGCGTGGGCGCCTGGGACCCCGACCGGCAGCGCCTGGAGTCGATCTGTCAGGAGCACGGCGCGACCCCTCTTGCCAGCATCGAGGAGGCCATCGAGAGGTCCGAGGCCGTGGTCATCGCCTCCCCTACCGTCACTCACTGCGAGCTGGCCGTGGCCTGCCTGCGGGCCGGCCGGCACGTCATGGTCGAGAAACCGATCGCCGTGACCGTGGCCGAGGGCGAGCAGATGGTGGCAGAGGCGAAACGGTCCGGAGTCGCGCTCGGAGTCGGGCATGTCGAGTTCTTCAACCCGGCGGTGCAGGCGGTGCTTGCCCGCCAGCCGCAGCCGCGCTACCTGGAGGCCCAGCGGCTCTCCCCGTTCACGGCTCGCTCTCTGGACATCGACGTCGTGGTCGACCTCATGGTGCACGACCTGCAGATCATCCAGGCGCTCAACCGGCACGCCCCGATCCGCGAGGTGCGCGCGGTTGGCGTCCCGGTGCTCTCCGGCAAGGTGGACCTCTGCAACGTGCGGTTGCAGCTCACCAACGGGTGCGTGGCCAACCTGACGGCGAGCCGGGTCTCCTCGGAACGGGTGCGCAAGCTCCGCCTGTTCGAGCCCGACGGATACTACTCGATCGACTACGCCGAGCAGGCCGTCTCGGCCTACCGCCTGGTACGGGGCGGCGCCCGGGCGCAAATCGAGCCGGTCGATGTCGTCTTCGACAAGGCCGAGCCGCTGGCCGCCGAGCACCTGTCGTTCCAGCGCGCCTGCCGCGGTGAAGCCGGGGCGTTCGTGGACGGGACCGCCGGCACTGCGGCGCTCTCGGCCGCGATCGCGGTCGTCGACGCCATCGCGTCCGGATTGTGAGGCCGATACTCGCCCGGGCCGGCGGCGGGACGGGCTTTCGAGGTGGTGGAGAAAGGCCGAGGTCATGAGCATCGACCAGCACCTTCGCATGCAGCGGATCCTCTGGGCCGCGTTCGTCCTCAGCCTCGTCGTCTATGCCGGCCTGGTCCTCGGGCTGCCGGCCCCCGCCGAGACAGCCGACGACCGCCACGCACCGCTCCTCTGGGCGCTGGGCCTCGTCGCGGCGATCAACCTGCTCACCGTCATGCCGGTACTGAAGCTCATGCTGGCACGGCTGGGTGCCGTCACGCCCGGCACCGAGATGAAGACGGCCCTGCGCGCCCATCAGGTCGCCTTCGTCGTCGCCCTGGCGCGGGTCGAAGTCGTTGGCGTGCTTGGCCTGGTGCTCTTCGTCGTGTCCTCCAGGCTCGACTGGTTCGGGCTCTTCCTGGGCGCGGCCGGTCTTGGCATGCTGATCCTCTACCCGCGCCGCGGCCAGATCGAGAACCTCCTGCAGCCGCAACACGCCCAGGCGCCCATCGGGCCCGCCTGACTTCCGATCCTCGTTGCCGGCAGATTCGAAGGCACGCTCGCGTGCCGACCCGCCGATCTCAGCGGTGCAGATTCAGCTTCTTCCGCAGGCCGCGAATGGCGGGCCGGAGCGTCGGGAAATGCCGTTCGATCCACTCCACCAGCCTCCGGAAGAGAGGCACGTCAGGCGAAAGCAGCAGCGCGCCGAGGCCGATGAAAAGCCACCCCTGGAGGATGGGCAGGAACAGACCCGCCACCCCCACGAGCAGGGCCCCCCATCCGGCCACGTGGCGGATCACGCCCTTCACAGTTCCAGTCATCTCATGGCCCAGAGCCGATTGTATGCCGTCGACTCGCCAACCGGCTGCTTCCACTTCCAGAACCTTGCCGGGCCGCTCAGGGGAACGGGATGCGCCCGCCGGCGGCATGCGGCGTGATGACGGCGAGCAGCTCGGGCTGCACGAGACGGCCACCGGCAACGACGTTGCCGCGAGCGAAGACATCCTTGCCGCCAGCCAGGTTGGTGACGATGCCTCCCGATTCTCGGACCAGC